>NZ_JANXMI010000116.1 GCF_025354735.1 Rugamonas sp. | reverse complement strand
GGTGAGTACAGGGGTTCGAATCCCCTTGGGGACGCCAGGATTTTCAGTAGCAATCGTAGTATCCAAGTAGTATCAGGTCTGGATGCGCCAGCATCCAAGGACAGGTTTCTGTCCCCATCGTCTAGAGGCCTAGGACATCACCCTTTCACGGTGAGTACAGGGGTTCGAATCCCCTTGGGGACGCCAGATTTTGCAAAAAGCCGCCTAGTGCGGCTTTTTGCATGGTCGCGCGCTTTTCACGCACTCCTTTACCAGCCGTTGCGGCCATACAGGGGCCCGCGCGGATTGCCGAACTGCCAACCCGGCAACTGCCCCAGCGGCGCATACCACGGCGCATAAGCCGCATAGGCGACCCGGGCCGCGTCGAGTCCATAGGGATCGGCCGCGCCGGGGCCGATGGCGCCGCCGACATTGGGCACATAGGGATGGCCCAGCATGGCGGCCAGGCCGGCCTGTGGCATCAGGCCCTGCGGCGCCACCGCCGCCTGCGCCACAGCCGTTCCAGGCTGCGCTTGCAGGCCCACCGCCACCAGCACGTCGGGCAAGCCATAGCCGGTGCGGCTCTGGTCGCCCAGGCTGACGCGGCGCGCGCTCAGCTTGATGAGCTGGAACAGGCGCTCGACCCGGTCCGGGCCGCGCGTCTGGTAGAGCGACTGGAAGTCCGGATGGTGGGCCAGCGTCAGCGCGGCCAGGCCCGTGACGTGGGGCGCGGCCATCGACGTGCCGTCCCATGCCGCGAAATTATTCGGCGGCACGCAGGACGTGATCGCCACGCCGGGCGCGCACACGGCGATCTGCGGGCCGTGGCAGCTGAACTTGGCCGCGAAGTAACCGTTGGCGTCGACGTTGGAGTCCAGCGTCTGCGCGTGGTAGCTGTCGGCCGGGAATTCGTCGAGCTTGCCGATGGCGGCCACCGCCAGCACGTTGGGCGACGAGGCCGGATATTGGACGGCGTCGCCGGAATTGCCGGCCGCGACGATGCAGGCGATGCCGGCCCGTTTCGCGCGCAGGATTTGCTGCTCCAGCGCTTCCGACGTGTCGGCGCCGCCCAGGCTCAGGTTGACGACGTCGATCTGCTTGTCGATGCAGTATTCCAGGGCGTCGATCAGCTGGCTGATCTGGCCGCCGGGGAAGAGCTTGCAGACGTGGATCTCGGCGTCGGGCGCGAAGCCGCGTATGCCGGAGGCGATGTCGGCCGCCGCGATCAGGCCGGCGCAGTGCGAGCCGTGGCCCAGCGTGTCGACATTCCAGCCGTCGGGATTGCTCAGCTTGTCGATCACGTCGAAGCCGGCCCGTATCGTGTTCAGATTACGGTGGGTGGTGGCCACGCCCGAATCGATGACGGCGACCTTGACGCCGGCGCCGCGGTAGCTGCCCGGCAGCTGGTCGAGCCGCATCGCCTTCTGGCCCCAGCCGAAGGCGCGCTGCGCCGGGAAGCCGGCCAGCGCCGGCCAGTCCGACAGCGCGCGCAGCGCGACGACGTTGACCTGCTCGCTGCTGAGGTCGGGATCGCGCTGGTAAAAGCTCCAGTAATCGGCTTTCGGCTGCACGTACAAGCCGCGCACGGTGGCGGCCGTCTCGCCCAGCAGCGACAGCTGGACCTGGCCGCTGGCGTCGGTGGTGCCGGTGGCCGGCAACATGCTGCCGAACAGCGACACTTCCGCGTCCGCCAGCGGCGCGCCGTCCTTGCCGACCACCGACACCACGGCCGACAGCACCGGGCCGCCGTTCGGCATCAGGCTGCTGTCCAGGGCGGGCTGGCGCCGCGTGGCATCCATCAAGCCCAGGTGCTGGTCCTGCTCGACGATCAGGCGGCCCTGTCCCTGTTGATGCAGCAGGCCGGCCTTTTGATCCGTCATGCGCGCCACCAGCACGCCGTGCGTGCTGCCGCTAATGCCATCGGCCAGCGCGCCGACGACGGATTCGGGCGCGATGGTGTCGACCACCTCGATGTCGGCGCTGTTGCGCAGCGCCTGCTCCAGCACGGAAAATTGCAGCGGCTGGAAGTTCATGGTTTGCAGGCCGTCGGGCGCCTGCCGTGGCGTGATGATGAATTGTTTTTTGCGGGCGCCGACGGTGGTGCGGCCGGCGTCGTTGGCGTTGCTATTGTTGCCGCCGCTATTGTTGGTGCTGCCGCTGCTGTTGCCGCCGCCGCCGCCGCCGCGCGTGCCGCCCGCATCAGCGCCGCCTGCTTCGCTGCCGCCCGCCTGGCGCTGGTCGCTGCCGCCGTTGCGCGCCGCGCCGCCGTGGTTGTCGTCCACCGTCGATTCGGACGAGGCGCCGTCGGTGCTGGCGCCGGTGTCAGGCGACGCCGGAGCGCCGCCGTAAGGATTTTTAGCCATGAGAATTCCTTTCAGTCCGGCGCGGTCAGCCCAAGGGCGACAGCGGCCGGTCCGGTTCGATAATCACTTGCTGATTGTTTGAAATAAAACGCTGCACCAGGTCACGCGCCTTGTCGGCGCTGATGTCCACCACCGCCGTATGCGGCCTGTCCCTGGGGCCGATCAGGTCGACCAGTTCGACGTCGGGATCGTCCGCCAGTTCGGTAAGCACATCGTTAATGGGAGCGTCATCCTTGGCGCGTATCAGATATCTGGTCGATCCGACCGTATCCGCTTCGTCTTGTCGTGGCATATATAAACTCCTGAACTCCTGAATCCCTGGTGCAGCGGTAGGCCCTCCCGCGCCGTGGCGGGAGGGAAGGGCCGAACGCGGCGGGGCATGGCCGCCGCCGCGTTGCCGGCATGGCGTGCCGATTAATGCACCGTTTGCTGGCCGCTATACATATTGCCGACCTGGCCCAGCGGATAGCCGGGGTAGTAGCTATTGCCCGGTTGCGCGGCCTGCGTCAGTTGTCCCAGTTGGGCTTGTTGCTGGGCCAGTTGCGCCAGTTGCTGTTGCTGTGCGATTTGCTGCGCATAGGCGGCCGTCACCGGATCGACGGCGAACGGCAGCATGCGGCCCAGTTGGCCCGCCACCCCGCCTATGGTGTTGCCGATGCCGGCATGGCCGAACAGGCCGCCGATGGCACCGCCCAGCGGTTGGGCGACCGAGCCGATCAGGTTGCCGAACCAGCCCTGCGGCGCGATCTGGCCTGGCTGCCCCTGCTGCCCCTGCTGCGCCTGAAGCTGCTGAAGTTGTTGAAGTTGCTGTTGCTGCTGTAGTTACTGCTGCAATTGCTGTAGTTGTTGCAGTTGCTGCGCCTGTTGCTGCATCTGCGCCTGCTGCGCGTAGGCCGCCGTCACGGGATCGGCCGAGAAGGGCAGCATGCGGCCCAGCTGGCCGGCCACATTGCCGATGGTGCTGCCGACGCCCGCGTTGCCGAGCCAGCCGCCGATGGTGCTGCCCAGCGGCTGGGCGACCGAGCCGATCAGATTGCCGAACCAGCCTTGCGGGGCCAGTTGCGCCGGCTGCATCTGCTACATCTGTTGCAGTTGCTGCAGTTGTTGCAGTTGTTGCAGTTGCTGTTGTTGCGCTTGCTGTGCGTAGGCCGCCGCCACCGGGTCGGCGCTGAACGGCAGGATGGAGCCGCCGATGCCGCCGGCGATCTGGCCGATCTGTCCGCCCAGGTGGGAATTGCCGAACAGGCCGCCGATGCCGCGACCGATCAGGCCGCCCAGCGGCGCGCCGATCAAGCCGCCGAAGAAGCCCTGGGGGCCAGGCCCTGTGGTGCCGGCTGTCCATAATATTGTTGATATTCATTCATGGTTGTACTCCGTTGTTATTCGATGCTGGAGCCGCGCCGTGCGCCGCTTTGCCTGTCATCCTTACCGACGCCGGGCTGGCCGCAGCGATCCAGATTGATAGATACCCGTTCACGTCCGGCAAGGAGCGGCGGGCGGGCATGTTTTACTAGGCCTTGCTCGACGCTAGTGACGATTGGACCGGTGCCTTTTGCGGAAGTTTTGATACTCTCGGTTCAAATGCGCGTAAAGAATGGTGGCCGGGCACACTATCGGCTAAGCAACCAAGCGGCTAATCGTCTATCATGCGCGGGCGCACTTCTTCCCTTCTTACCCATGTCCTCAGAAAACACCTCCCCGCCCACCCTGGCCCTGTTCTGCAAGGTGGTCGACAACTATGGCGATATCGGCATCTGCTGGCGCCTGGCCCGGCAACTGCACCAGGAGCACGGCGTGGCCGTCACGCTGTGGGTCGATGACTTGCCCAGTTTTCGGCGGATTTGCCCGGCCGTCGCGCTCGCGGCGGAGCGTCAGCGGGTCGACGGCGTGGACGTGCGCCACTGGCGCGACAACGACGGCGTCTTCAGCGCCGCCGATGTGGCCGATATAGTCATCGAATTTTTCGCCTGCGATATCCCGGACGGCTATATCGCGGCCATGGCCCAGAGCACGCCGCGTCCGGTCTGGCTCAATCTGGAGGGGCTGACGGCCGAGGAGTGGGTCGAAGGTTGCCACACGCTGCCGTCGCCGCATCCGCGCCTGCCGCTGACCAAGCATTTTTTCTTCCCCGGCTTCAACGGTAAAACCGGCGGCCTGCTGCGCGAAGCGGTGCTCGACCGGCAGCGCCTGGCGTTCCAGTCGGATGCGGCGGCGCGCTCCGCCTTCCTGGCGCCGTTCGGCGTCACGGCGGCCGAGATGGCGTCGCTGAAGGTGTCGCTGTTCTGCTATCCGCACGCGCCGGTCGCGGCCCTGTTCGACGCATGGCGGGCCGGACCGGACGCCATCACCTGCCTGGTGCCGGAAGGCGTCGCTACCGACGCCGTGCAAGCCTTTCTCGGCGCGCCAGCGGCGGCCGGCGCGGCGCGCACCCACGGCGCGCTGACCGTGCGCGTGCTGCCGTTCGTCGCGCAGCCCGATTACGACCGCCTGTTGTGGGCCTGCGACGTCAATTTCGTGCGCGGCGAAGACTCGTTCGTGCGCGCCCAGTGGGCCAACCGGCCGTTCATCTGGCATATCTACCCGCAGGACGATAATCTGCACCACAAGAAATTGCGGGCGTTTTTACAGGTCTACGCCGACCGTCTCGACAGCCTGTCCGCCTTCGCCCTGCAGTGGAACGACGCCGCCGCCGGGCCGGCCGACTGGCCCGTGCTGTGGAGCCGATTGCAGGCCGAGCTGCCCGCCATAGGCCTGCAATCGTCGGCCTGGCAACAGGAAATGAGCGGGCATGGCGATCTGGCCGGCAATTTGCTGACGTTTGCCGCCTCGCTTTGATAGGCTAAGCGCAAAAACTCAGGTAAAATGTTGGGTTAATTTAGAACGTATTTTTTCGATCAAACGTGAGCAGACGGCGCTTTTGGGCCCGCAGGCGACAGATGATTTTTATGCAACCCACTTTTTACGTACACTTTTTATGAAACCTGCAAAAGAAATTCGCGTTGGCAACATCATTATGGTCGACAGCAAGCCGTTCATCGTTCTGCGTTCCGACGTCAACGGTTCCAGCCGCACGGGCTTCACCTACAAATGGAAGATGAAGAACCTGCTGACCAACAGCCCGCTGGAAAACGTCTTCCGCGGCGACGACAAGTTTGAAGTCGTCGTGCTCGACAAGAAGCCGGTGACCTATTCCTATTTCGCCGACCCGCTGTTCGTGTTCATGGACACCGAATACAACCAGTACGAAATCGAAGAAGAAAACCTGGGCGATGCACTGCATTACCTGAAGGACGGCATGGAATGCGAAGCCATCTTCTACGACGGCAAGGCCATTTCGGTCGAGCTGCCAACGACCATCGCACGCCAGGTGGTGTACTCGGAGCCTGCGGTCAAGGGCAACACTTCGGGCAACGTCCTGAAGGAAGCGCGTATCGAAAACGCCGTCGAAGCCCATCGCCACATCGTGCAAGTGCCGCTGTTCGTGAGCCAGGACGACGTCATCGAAATCGACACCCGCACCAACGAGTACAAGCGCGTCGTGCGCAACTAATCGTCACCGTTTGCCGGACCGCGACAGCGGCCGGCAATGAAAAAAAGCACGCCAGGTTCAACCTGCCGTGCTTTTTTTATTGGGCGCCGCCATCGGCCGCCGTCGGCCCGTCTCAGGCCTTGACGTTGATTAAGCCGCTTTTCGAGTCTTGCAGATTTTGCCCGATTTCCAGCGCTTGCTCCGATGGAAACTGGCGCAACACCTTGTTGGTCTCGGTATCGACCACCTTGATGACCGATTTGCCGCTGGCGTGGTCGATGCTGAACTCGACCTCGCTGTTGACCTTGAGGAAGCGGTTGATCTGATCCACCGAGTTTTTCAGATCCGTCTGGCTCGGCTCCACCGCCTTTTTCGCGGCGGCCGGGCTTGACCCCGCCGCCGACGCGACTGCGGCCACGGCCGCTTTGGCCGGATGCGACGCCGCCAGCGCCGCCACCGTATCGGGGGCGGCGGGCGTGGCCGCTGCGTTCGTTGTTTGCGTGATAGTCATGGCACTGTTCCCTGTCATTCGGCTGGCGGCGGCACGCTGCGTGCTATCGATGCATGCCACCCATATCTACGGTAACGGCAGCGGCCGGAAAAAATGAAGGGCTGTGTGTAAATTCATGTAACTTTTCTAGGCGATATCGATGGCGCCGCGCCGTTGCAACGAGCAGGCACCGCAAGGCGCGTGTCCTCGCGGTATGCGCGGGCCGACATTGCCGTTATGATGGGGGCCTGCTATTGCCATTTGACACTATGCCCACCATGCCGCCCGCCACGCTCGACCCCGAGGACTGGGACCAGCTCCGCCAGCAAGGCCATCGGATGCTCGATGACATGCTCGACTATTTGCAGACGCTGCGCGAGCGGCCGGTTTGGCAGCCGGCGCCAGCGTCGGCGCGGGCCGCCTTCCAGCAGCCGCTGCCGGTGCACGGCAGCGCCCTGGCCGACGCCCACTCCACCTTCATGCGGCAGATCCTGCCTTACGCGGTCGGCAACGCCCATCCCGGCTTCTTCGGCTGGGTGCACGGCGGCGGCACGCCGGTCGGCATGCTGGCCGAGATGCTGGCCGCCGGCCTGAACGCCAACGTCGGCGGCCGCGACCAGATCCCGGTCGAAGTCGAGCGCCAGATCACGCGCTGGATGGCGCAGCTGTTCGGCTTCCCGGACACGGCCGGCGGCCTGTTCGTCACCGGCACCTCGACGGCCAATTTCATCGCGCTGCTGGTGGCGCGGGTCGGCAAGCTGGGCGTGGCGGTGCGGGCCGAGGGCCTCGCCGACAACGCCGCCGCTGGCAAGCTGGTGGCCTACACCTCGGCCGGCGCCCACGGCTGCATCGCGCAGGCCATGGAGCTGGCCGGCTTCGGCAGCGCCGCGCTGCGCAAGATCCCCATGAACGCGCAATTCCAGCTCGACGCCGCGCTGCTCGAACAGGCCATCGCCGCCGACCTGGCGCAGGGCCTGCAACCGTTCTTCATCGCCGCCACCGTCGGCTCGGTCGACGTCGGCGCCATCGACGATTTGCCGCGCCTCGCCGCCATCGCCCGCCGCCACCAACTGTGGCTGCACGTCGACGGCGCCTACGGCGCGCTGGCCATGCTGTCGCCCGAGCTGGCGCCGCTGTTGAACGGCATCGAGCTGGCCGATTCGCTGGCCTTCGATTTCCACAAATGGGGCCAGGTGCCGTACGACGCCGGTTTTATATTGGTGCGCGACGGCGAGCTGCAACGCCAGACCTTCGCCGCGCCGGCCGCCTATCTGCGGCGCGACACGCGCGGCATGGGCGCCGGTTCGCCCTGGCCGTGCGACTTCGGCCCCGACCTGTCGCGCGGCTTCCGGGCGCTGAAAACCTGGTTCACGCTGCAAGTGTACGGCACCGAAAAACTCGGCCAGGTGATCGCCGAAACGTGCGCGCTGGCGCGCTATCTGGAGCAGCGCGTGGCCGCGCTGGCGCAGCTGGAACTGCTGGCGCCCGTCGCGCTCAACATCGTCTGCTTCCGCTATCGCCATCATGGCGCCGATGCCGAGATCGACCGCTTCAACGCCGAACTGGTGGCCGACCTGCAGGAGTCGGGCGTGGCAGCGCCATCGCTGACCACCATCGCCGGCCAGGTCGCGATCCGCGCCGCCATCGTCAACCACCGCAGCGGCCGCGCCGACATCGACGCCATGCTGGCCGCGCTGCTGGCGCTGGCCGAGGCCCGCATCGCCGCCGCGCCGGCGCCGTCCATGACCCATTTGACATGAACCACGCCGCCCCTCCCGACAACGACATCGGCACCGATAATGGCACCGGCATCGACAACGACATCGACATCGACACTGATAACGGCACCGGCACCGGCACCGGCACCGGCACCGGCACCGGCACCGGCACCGATATCGACAACGATAACGGCATCCGCAATGACATCGACACCGACGCCACCGCCACGCCGCCGGCGCTGCCGCTGATCGGTGTCGCACCGCTGATGCGCAAGGCCTTCACCGGCGTCGACCTGCTGCCGCTGGGCGAGCAGCTGCTGGCGCGCGCCAGCGCCAACCCGCTCGACGCCCACGCCATGCTCGACTTCTCGACCGTGCTGCAACTGACCGGCCACCGCGACCACGCGCTGGCGGTGCAGGCCGAAGCCATCGCCCTGCAAGCTAACTACCTGCTGCCGGCGCAGCGGCCGGAAGGCCTGCGGCTGCTGGTCGTCATGGGACCGGGCGACCTGATGTCGAACACGCCGGTCGAGTTCCTGGTCGAGCAGTCCGACGTCACGCTCGAACTGCTCTACCTGACCCCGGCCGGCGCCTTCCCCGATGTCGTGCCGCCGCACGACGTGCTGCTGGTGGCGGTGGCCGAATCGGAGGCCAACCGCCCGCTGCTGCGCAGGCTGGTCGACTATGTGCGCGACTGGCCGCGCCCCGTCATCAACCGCCCCGAACACATCGCCGTGCTGACGCGCGACGGCGTCTGCGCCGCGCTGCGCGGCCTGGCCGGCGTCGAGATGCCGGTGTCGGTGCGCGCCGACCGCGCCGTGCTGGACGCGGTGGCCGACGGCGCCACGGCCATCGGCGCCATCGTGCCGGACGGCGGCTTCCCCATCATCGTGCGTCCCATCGGTTCGCACGCCGGCACCGACCTGGAAAAAATCGACGACGCCGCCGCGCTGGCGGCCTATCTGCAGCAGGTGGCCGGCGCCATGTTCTACGTGTCACGCTTCGTCGACTACCGCGGCGCCGACGGCATGTTCCGCAAGTACCGCATCGTGCTGGTCGAAGGCCGGCCGCTGATCTGCCACTACGCCATTTCACAGCACTGGATGATCCACTACCTGAACGCCGGCATGACCGACAGCGCGCTTAAACGCGCCGAGGAGGCGGTCTGCATGGCCAATTTCGAGCGCCAGTTCGCGCCGCGCCACGCGGCCGCGCTGCGCGCCATCGACGCCCGCATGCAGCTGCCGTATCTGGGCATAGACTGCGCCGAAATGCCCAACGGCGCGTTGCTGATCTTCGAGGCCGACAACGCCATGATCGTCCACGCCATGGACCCGGAGGACATGTTCCCGTACAAAAAAGCGGCGATGCAAAAAGTGTTCGGCGCCTTCCGTTCGATGCTGGAACACGCGCGCGCCGGCGCCGCCTGAGCCGCGATGGACGACGGCGCCGCCACCACCCTCGCCTCGACCGCCGCGCTGCTGGTGACGGGCGGCGACGAGCGCATCGTGCCGGACGGCGCCACCGGCCGCACGCGCTACGGCTGCGCGCCGGCGCCCGACGCCGCCGTGGCCGCGCTGGGATCGTCGACCGCCACCAACATCTCGGCCGCCGCCTTCGCCGCCGCCGCCGCCTTGCGCGCCGCCTGCGCCGGCCGCCTGCGCACCGAGGCGGCGCACCTGGTCTACGCGCGCGAGACGGCGCGCCAGCGCGCCGCGCTGCTCGATTACTGCGGCCTGGGGCCGGACGACGGCGTCGACGCCGTGCTGGCCGCGTCGGGCACCGACATCCATTTGCTGGCCGCCGGGCTATGCCGGCCGCGCCACACTGTGCTCATTTCCGCATGCGAGACCGGCAGCGGCGTGCCGCTCGCGCTGCAAGGCCGCCACTTCAACGGCAACACGGCCTGCGGCGCCGCCGTCACGGCCGGCGCAGCGATAGGCGATTGGCATGGCGCGACCCATTTCGTGGCCTCGCGCGAGGCCGACGGCGGCCTGCGCCCGGCCGCCGCGGTCGATGCCGATTATGCCGATATCGTCAGCGCCTGCGCCGCCGACGGCGCACCGGTGCTGCTGGCGCTGACGGACGTCAGCAAGACCGGCTTGATCGCGCCCGGTATCGCCGCCGTGCTGGCGCTGCGCGCGCGCTATCCCGGCCAGCTCGACGTGCTGGTCGACGGCTGCCAGTTCCGCCTCGCGCCGGCCACCGTGCGCGCCTATCTGGCGCAGGGTTTCATGGTGGCGCTGACCGGCTCCAAGTTCATGACGGGGCCGACGTTTTGCGGCGCGCTGCTGCTGCCGCCCGGCTTCATGGCGCGCAAATGCGGCGGCCATTTATCCGCCGCGCTGGCCGCGTATTCGGCCGCCGGCGACTGGCCCGATCACCGCGTCGACAAGACCGCCTTGCCGGCGCTGGCGAACTTCGGTTTGCTGCTGCGCTGGGAAGCGGCGCTGTTTGAAATGAGGCGTTACGCCGCCGTCTCCGAAGCGGCGCGCACCGACTTTTTGCGCCGCTTCGGCGCCGCGGTCGGCGCCATGCTGTCGGCCTGCGCGCTGGTCGAAGTGCTGCCGGTGGCGGCGATAGAGCGCGGCGCGCTCGGCGTGGCGCGCGGCTGGGATGCGGAGCAAACGATTTTTCCCTTCCTGCTCAAGGACGGCGACGGCGCCATCCTCAGTTGCGAACGGACGCTGGATATTTATCGCCGTCTTCAGGCGCAAGGGTGGGGCGGACGCCGCTTCCAGCTCGGCCAGCCGGTGCTGTGCGGACAGCGCGACGGTCGCCCCATCAGCGCCCTGCGCCTGTGCGCCAGCGCGCGCATGGTGGCCGATGCGTGCGGCGCCGGCGGCATGGGCGGCATCGACGGCATAGACGAAGCCCGCGCGGCGCTGACCGCGATCTGCGCGCTGATCGCGCCGCCGCCCGCCGCCTAATCCTGACGCAGCAAACGTCCCAGCAGCGCCGCCTTGCGCGCGAAGCGGGCGTCGTTCCAGTCCATATTCAATGCCAGCACGGGCGCGCCGTCGTGCAGCACGCGCACGCTCATCGGCTTGTGCAGCAGCTGCATGTGCACATACGATGCGAACGATTCGGCGAAGTCTTCGTGCGCGCTGACGCAGGAATACAGCGTGAAGAAATCGGTCCGTTGCAGGGCCTGATAAATCGGCAGCATCTGCGCGCCGGCCAGCTGCGGACCGCTGTAGAACGACAGCTGCGCGCGCGCCGCGAAATCGTAGGCGTCCAGCGGCAGTATGGCGCCGTTGGCGTCGATCCGCCACGAAATCGGCAGGAAGGAGTAACTGTCGGCCGGCTGGATCTGGTCCGCGCCCAGCCACCAGTCGGGCAGCAGCGTGCGGCCGGCGGCCAGCGCGTGGCCCAGTTCATGCAGCAGCAGATATTGGATCGCGTTCTTGCGGTTGTCCTGCGCCGGCGCGGCGATGCGCACTTCGACCGCGTAGCGCGAGGGCGCGAACGGCGTGTTTTCCTTCCAGCTGGCCCACTCGTTGGCGCTGCGGGCGATGAAGGCGTCGGCGTCGAGCGCGGTGACGATGCCGAGAAATTCGCTGGCCGGCGTGACGACGATGTCGGTGATGGCCGACGATCCCAGCGCGTGCGTGAAGTAGACGCCGAGGTAGTTCTCGCGCAGCAGGGCCTTGACCGCCGCCGGCAGTTCGTCGACGGCGGCGCGCACGTCGTCGCGGAAATCGTCCGGCACCGACGCGGCGCGCACGTTGCTGGCGCCGCTCAGCGCGTTGACGGCGTTGACGTGGGCCACCAGCTCGGCCGGCGCGGCGCCGAGGCGTTGTTCGAGCGGCAGGGCGGCGGCCGCATCCCAGATGCTGGCGTCATGGCTTACGATCACTGCGGTCCTTTGGGGGGCGGCTGGCGGGCCGGAGGCGTAAGCATACTGTAGATTGAAGCGCCGGCGCAAAAGCCGATGGCGCAGGGCGTCCGCACGATTGACACCGGCCGCGCCGGCTCCTAACATAATAGGACCGGACGTCGAGCCAGCCGGGCTGGGCGGGCTGGACACGATCATAAAAGGAGGATATATGGCTAACAATCTGACGCGGTTTGGCCCCTTCCGCGACCTGGCGCGCTTCGATCCCTTCCGCGATATCGATGAAATGCTGCGTGACTTTTCACCGGCCCTGCTGCGCGGCGGGGACGGGGCGCCGCGCATGCGCATGGATGTGACGGAAAACGAGCAGGAGTATATGGTCAAGGCCGACCTGCCCGGCGTGCAGAAGGAAGACATCAAGATTGCGATCAATGGCAACCAGGTTTCGCTGACGGCGGAGATGAAGGAGGAGAAGGACGCCGGCAGCGGCATGCTGCGCAGCGAACGCTATTGTGGGCAAGTGTATCGCAGCTTTACGCTGCCGCAGGAAGTCGACGACGACAAGGCCGAGGCCAAATATGAAAACGGCGTACTGCGGCTGACGCTGCCCAAGCGCGTCGGCACGGGAGGCAAGCAGCTGCAGGTCCAGTAAGGTCCCGCCTTGTCGGCGTTGCCGCCCGGCGTCGCATCAGTGGCTGGGCGCGCGGCAGGCGGCGTCGCTGTCCCAGCGGCCGGCGCAGATGCGTGAGCGGCACAGCATGCCTTCGATGCTGCCGAGCAGCTTGCAGCGCGCCAGCAATGCCGCGCTGCTGTCGTCGTCCTGGCGTTCGACCACGTCGCGGGTGCGTTCCGGCAGGATCATGGTCGGGCCGTTGGCATGCGCCACCAGCGCCGTCAGCAAGGTGACGTCGGTGTCGGTCGGGATGGGCGGCGGACCGGGTGCGGCGGCGCGGCGCGAGGAGGTGTTGTTCGCGTTGTTCGCGCCGTTCGTGGACGTGGCGGAGACGGTGGCGACGGCGCGTTCTTGCGCCGCCGCCGTTTTTGGGACCGCCGCCACCGCCGTCATCGTCGTCGACGTTGCCGCCTTCGCCGCTGCGTTTGCGTCCGCTATCGACGGCCGGGTCGGGCCGTGCCCCGGCGTTGCCGGCGGGTGCGACGCCGGCCGTTCCAGCGCCGGGGACTCGGTGATGATGGCGGCCGCCTGATTTACCGCTGCCGCCGTCGCCGCCGTGGCCTGCTGCGCTGTCGGCCGCGCCGGCAGCGCCGCCAGCGTCCGTCCGCCACTCCTCCCCTCCGGCACCGGCGGCGTAGGCGAGCCGGCGTTGTCGTAGACCAGCCAGGCCATCACGCTCATCAGCAACAGTCCCGCGCCCAGGCCCACGGTCAGGCCGTCGAGGTGGCGGCGGCGTGCGCGGTCGGCCGGTAGCGGCAGGCCGCCGTGTTCCAGCGCGGCCAGGATGCGCTTGTTGTGATCGGCCCGGTTGCCATCCGCCGCGGCTCGCAGCAACGTCGGCTTTTGTTTTGATGCGTCCAAAATAACCCCCTCAAGCTTGATATAGCATCCAATGACATTTTCGCTGCGGCTTACGATGGGCCTTCCCGCTTCCCGCCATCGCCGCCAGCCAGTGTCCGGTTTGCGGCGCCGTCCTGTTTTGATGGAGCGCACCATGTTTATCTTTTCCGTGCTGCTGTTCTTCGCGCTGGTCTGCGCCGGCGCCTGGCTGCTGCTGTTTCCGGCCGGCCGCGAGCTGGTGGCGCAGTCGGTGGCGCTGCTGCGCCTGCGCGTCGGCCGTGGCGTGCGGCGCGCCAATCACGGCGGCCTGCGCCAAGCCGCGGCGGCGGGCCGCGTCACGCGGTCCGGCCTGCGGCGCGGCTGGCGCTGGCTGTGCCGGCGCAGCCTGCTGGCGCTGGCCGCCGCCGTGGTGCTGACGGTGCCGGCGCTGCTGGCCTGGCTGGTCAGCAATCCCGGCATGCTGGGCGGCTACGACGACGATGCCGGCCACGCCATCAACACCCAAGTGGCCGACTTGCTCAAGGGCGAGCAGCTGGCGCCGCCGACGCCGCTGCCGCCGGTCGTCTTCGCCACCACCGAGGTGGCGCAGGTGCGGCCGATGCTGGGCGGCGCCAACCGCAACTGGGCGCTGCTGGAGCACGATTTCGCCCAGCGCCTGCTGCTGGTGTTCAAGATCATGAAAGACGAGCACGGCTACGACATGGCGATCCTGGAGGGCTACCGCAGCCCCGAGCGGCAAAACCTGCTGGCGGCGGCCGGTCCCAGCGTCACCAACGCCAAGGCCTTCCAGAGTTATCACCAGTTCGGCCTGGCCGCCGACTGCGCCTTCCTGCGGGACGGCAAGCTGCTCATTTCCGAAAAAGATCCGTGGGCCATGCGCGGCTATCGGCTCTACGGCCAGGTGGCCGAATCGGCCCGCCGGCCTGCGCTGGGGCGGGCGCTGGACCATGATGGATCTGGGCCATACGGAATTGCAGGTCGCCGGCGTCATCAAAAAATAAGGCGTGGCGGCGGCCCGACCTTTGTTTCTGCGCAAGAAATCCCCTCTTTGTTGATGGCACCATTGACCGGTTCGCCCGCGCTCGCCGGGCCCGTTCAACAGGCGGCCACTCCATGATGCGAAGAATCTGGTACTTTCTGACCAATACCCGCTGGGTCTCCATCGCCGGCCTGGTGATGCTGGCGGCGCTCTATTATCTGGGCGCGGAAATGCTGGAGCTGGCGCTGATCTGGGTGCTGGCGGCGTTGGCGGCGACGCTGGTGCTGGCCTTCATCATCTGGGCGGTGCGGCGCCACGTCGCCAGGCGCCAGTCGGACCTGCTGGGCGACGCCATGGGCCAGGGCGCCGAGCCGGCCTCGCCGCCGGCGGCCGGCAAGGCCGAGCTGGCGCCGCACGAGGAGGTCGACACCATCCGCGACAGCCTGGTCAAGGCGATCGCCACCATCAAGAATTCGAAACTGGGCTTGCTGTCGGGCCAGCGTGCCCTGTACGAACTGCCGTGGTACATGATTATCGGTAATCCGGCGGCCGGCAAGAGCAGCGCCATCACCAATTCCGGCTTGCAGTTTCCTTTCGGCGAAGCCAAGATCGTGCGCGGCATCGGCGGCACCCGCAACTGCGACTGGTTCTTCACCACCGACGGCATCCTGCTCGACACGGCCGGCCGCTATTCGGTGGTCGACGCCAACCACGCCGAGTGGCTGGGCTTTCTCGACCTGCTGAAAAAATACCGCCACCGGGCGCCGATCAACGGCATCATCATCGCCGTCAGCATCGCCGAGTTGCGCGGCGACGATCCGGCCGCCGGCCTCAAGCTGGCGCACAGCCTGCGCCAGCGGGTGCAGGACCTGATCGAGCGGCTCGAAGTGTTCGCGCCGGTCTACGTGGTGTTCACCAAGGCCGACCTGATCGCCGGCTTCAGCGAATTTTTCGCCATGGCCGAGCGCAGCGAACGCGAGCGGGTGTGGGGCGCGACCATGGCCTACAAGCGCCAGGCGTCGAGCCAGCAGCTGCTGGCCTTTTTCGACCAGAGCTTCGATGAACTGTGCGACGGCTTGCAGGAAATGAGCCTGGCCAACATGGGCATGCAACGGCGGCATATGCAGGCCGGCGTGTTTACGTTCCCTATCGAATTCCTGACGGTACGGGCGCCGGTGCGGGCCTTCATCGCCACGCTGTTTGAAGAAAATCCCTTCCAGTTCAAGCCCGTGTTCCGCGGCTTTTATTTCACCAGCGCGCTACAGGAGGGCACGCCGCTGAGCGCCCAGACCAAGCGCATCGCCGAGCGCTTCGGGCTGACCATGCCGGCGCAGCCGGAGGCCGTGGGCGCGGCCCACACCGGCTATTTTTTGCTGAGCCTGTTCCGCAAGGTGATTTTCGCCGACAAGGATCTGGTGTCGCAGTACGCCAGCAAGAGCAAGCTGCAACTGAAGTATGCGGTGTTTTTCGCGGCGACCATCTTGCTGGGCGCGTCGCTGGGCGGCTGGAGCTGGTCGTATATGGGCAACCGCCAGCTGGTCAGCAATGTGCGCGCCGATCTCGACAAGGTCATCAAGTTGCAGGAGCGCCGCCTCGACCTGCAATCGCGCCTGGAGGCGCTGGAGATCATGCAGGACCGCATCGAGGAGCTGGAAAAATTCCGCCGCGAGCGGCCGCTGTCGCTGCGCATGGGCTTGTATCAGGGCGCGCTGCTGGAGCGCAAACTGCGCGAGGAATATTTTTCCGGCGTCGAGCAGGTGATGCTCAAGCCGGTGGTCGGCAATCTGGAGGCGCTGCTGACGGAGATGAACGCCAGCGCCGACGAGTTGCAGCCGGCCGCGCGCGCGGTCGACGCGGCGCCCATCGCTGGCGCCGCCGCCAGCGCGACCGCCGCCAACGCAGCCAACGCCGCCGCGCCCGCGCAGCCGTCGGCGCAACCGTACCAGGACGCGTCGCCGACCAATGTGGAAGACGCCTACAACGCGCTGAAAACTTATCTGATGCTGATCGATAAGTCGCACGCCGAAGCGAGTCACCTGAACGACCAGCTGACGCGCTACTGGCGCGGCTGGCTCGAAGGCAACCGCGGCGCCATGCCGCGCGAGCAGATGATACGCAGCGCCGAGCGCCTGATGACTTTTTATCTGGCCCAGATCAGCGATCCCTCGTGGCCGCGCGTGGAGCCCAAGCTGGCGCTGATCGACCAGGCGCGCGCCAGCCTGCGCCGCGTGGTGCGCGGCATGCCGGCGCGCGAACGGGTCTACGCCGACGTCCGCGCCCGCGCCGCCACGCGCTATCCGGGCATGACGGTGGCGCGCATCGTCGGCGAGCAGGACCAGGCGCTGGTGGCCGGCAGCTACGCCATTTCCGGCGCCTACACGCGCGAGGCGTGGGAAAAATATGTCGACACCGCCTTCAAGGAGGCCGCCACCCACGAGCTGCAAAGCGCCGACTGGGTGCTGCAAACGGCGTCGACGGACGACCTGACGCTCGAAGGCAGTCCCGAACAAATCCAGAAAGGCCTGGTCGATCTGTACAAGGCCGATTACGCGCGCGAGTGGAAAAAATTCGTGCAGGGCGTGACGATCGCCGAGCTCAACGGCTTCAACGGCGCGGTGACGGCGATGAACCGGCTGGGCGACCCGCAGTCGTCGCCGATCGCCAAGCTGCTCGACACCATCTATGCGCAGACCTCGTGGGACAATCCCGCGCTGATGAGCGGCGAGCTGCACGAGGCGCAGACCGGCTTCGTCAACTGGTTCAAGCATCTCTTGACGCGGCGCGCGCCGTCCCTGCCGGGCGGCAGCGTCAACGTCAACCTGCAAGTCGACGCGCTGCATTTCGAGCGGCCGGTGGGGCCGGTCGGGCGTGAATTCGCCGGCGTCGCCAAGCTGGTCGCGGCCAAGGACAAGGACGCCTCGCTGATGCGTTCCTATATGGACCTGCTGTCGAAACTGCGCAGCCGCCTGAACCAGCTGAAGAACCAGGGCGATCCCGGTCCCGGCGCCAAGCAGTTCATGCAGCAGACGCTGGAGGGCAGCGGCTCCGAGCTGGCCGACGCGCTGCGCTACGTCGACGAGCAGATGTTGACCGGCATGAACGACGCGCAAAAGGCCGCCATCCGGCCCCTCCTGGTGCGCCCGCTGATGCAGACCTTCGCCGTCATCGTCGGCCCGGCCCAGACGGAAATCAACAAGACCTGGCTGGCCCAGGTCTACGAACCGTTCCAGCAATCGCTGGCCGGCAAATATCCGTTCGCGCCGAACGCCAGGATAGAGGCCAGCAGCGCCGAGATCGCCCAGTTCTTCGGTCCCGACGGCCTGGTCGCCAAATTCGTCACCGGTTCCATGGGGCCGCTGGTGGTGCGGCGCGGCGACGTGCTGGCCGCGCGCACCTGGGCCGACATGGGCATCGCCCTGCAGCCGCAGGTGGTGGCGCGCTTCCCCGGCTGGATCGCGCCGGTCGGCGCCGGCGGCGTGGCGGCGGCGTCGGCGGTGGCGTCGACGGTGTTCCAGATCCAGCCGATGCCGGCCCCCGGCACGCTCGAATACACGATAGAAATCGACGGCCAGCAGCTGCGCTACCGCAACACGCCGGCCGCGTGGAGCAGCATGGTCCATCCCAGCGCGCAGGGCGTGCCGGGCGCGCGCATCACGGCCGTGGCCTTCGACGGCCGCACGGTGGAGCTGTTCAACGAGCCGGGCCAGTTCAGCCTGAAACGGATGATCGACGCCGCCACCAAAAAGCGCAAGGACGACGGCGTCTTCGAGCTGCACTGGAGCAGCGGCGCCATCAACGTCGGCCTCGACCTGAAGATCACCAGCAGTCCCGACAGCGCCGCCGCCGACGGCGCCTCGCCGCAGCCGCAGGGCTTGCGCGGCATGACGCTGCCGGAAACCATCGTCGGCGGCGCGGTCGCCGGCGCCGTGCCGCTGGCCGCCGGCGCCATCGACAGCGGCGTCGCCGGGGTGGCCAAATGAAGCGCGCACCGCAGGCGGTCCGCATCGATTACTTCGGCAAGCTGCCGGCGCGTTCGGACTTCATCAAGGCGGCCGAGAACCTGCCGCTGGTGACGCTGCTCGACCAGTGGCTGGCCGAGACCATGAACCTGCTGACGGCCGATCCGCGCTGGAAGCTCAATTACGACGCCCTGAAGCCGCTGCCGTTCGCCTTCGTCGGCAACCGCAGCCGGCGCGCGATCGCCGGCCACATCGTCGCCAGCAGCGACCAGTCGCAGCGCCGCTATCCCTTCCTGATGACGAGCGCCATCGACATCGCCGACGCCGCCGCCTTCCTGCCGCGCAGCCCCGTGGTGCTGGCGCCGCTGTGGCAGGAGTTCGACGCGCTGGCCGCCGACGTGCTGGCCGCCGCCGACCCCGAGCTGGCGCTGCGGGCGCTGGCGGCCACCGTGATCGAGCTCGATCCCGGCGCCGCCGAGCACGACGCCGCCTTCCTGCGCTTCCTCGACGGCCACACCGTGGCCGGCTTGCAGGCGCTGCTGGCGCAAGCCTCGGTGCGGCAGATGATCGTGGCCGTCGGCCTGCTGATGCAGCCGGTGCGCGGCAGCGGCGCGGCGCGGCTGGAAAAAAGCCTGGTGCTGCCGCTGCCGAACGAGCTGCGCTTCCGCCATCTGGTGGCGGCGTTCTGGCTCGACCTGATCGCGCCCTTCCTGGCGGCGGCCGACTTCGAGCTGGGGCTGTTCTTCGTCGACGCCGGCGGCCGCCAGTCGCTGGTGGTCGGCTTCGGCGGCGCGGCGCCGGAGACGCTGCAGGCGATCATCGATCCGCAGTGCGGCATGACGCATCACATCACCTTCGAGCACACCGACTGGGTCGACGAGCACATCGCCACCGACGCGGCGGTGCAAAAGCTGTCGGCCTGCCTGGAGCAGGGGCAGTTGTCGCTGCGCTCGGCGCACGCGCTGTTTCATGCGACGTTTTGTTGAGCCTGCGGTTTGATTGCGATTCACTTTTCCCAGGAGCCTTGCGATGCGATCTTTGCCCATGCTATCCCTGTTATCGCTGTCCTTGCTGTCCGGCCTGGACGCGGCGCCGGCCGCCGCCCAGGTGCCGGCGCCGCTGTCGCCCAAGCCGGGCCAGATCCTCATCAGCGGCACCGTGCCCGACGAGGCCAGCAAGGCCGCCATGCTGGCGCGGCTGCGCGAGCTGTACGGCGCCGACCGCGTGGTCGACCAGATCGCCATCGGCAACGTCTCGCTGCCGCCCAACTGGAGCGCCTATGTGCAAAAGCTGATTAACCCGAATTTGAAACTCATCAGCAAGGGCCAGCTCAAAGTCGACGGCAACAACGTCAGCCTGCGCGGCGAGGTCGCCAACGAGGCGCAGCGCCAGCAGGTCGCCAGCGACATCGCCACCAGCCTCAATCCCACCTACACCGTCAACAACGGCTTGCGCGTCGGCGCCGCCGAACAGAACCTGCTCGACGCCACGCTGGCCAAGCGCATCATCGAATTCGACAGCGGCAAGACGACGCTGACGCCGTCCGGCAAGGCCATCCTCGACGAGATGGCGGCCGCGCTGCACAAGGTCGGCGACAAGAAGGTGGAGGTGATCGGCCACACCGACAACGTCGGCCTGCGCGAGAGCAATCTGGCGCTGAGCCAGGCCCGCGCCGAGGCGGTGCGCCAGTATCTGACGGAGCGGGGCATAGGCGCCGCCATGATCGCCGTGTCGGGCCAGGGGCCGGACCGGCCGGTGGCCGACAACGCCAGCGCCGACGGCCGCGCCCACAACCGCCGCATCGAGTTCCGCATCGCGCAGTGAAGGCGCGGCGGCGCCGGCTAGGGCAGGGTGATGGTGACGTTGGCCGGCCGCGGCGCCAGCTTGACCAGGTCGACATAGGACGCCAGTTGGTTTTGCGTGTCGCGCGTGAGCGTCGACTTCAGGCCGGCGTAGGCGCCCAGCGCGATCAGCCCGAACGCGGCCGACAGCGCCCACAGCGGCACGTCGCCGCGCAGCTTGTGGACGATCTGGTCGGGCCGCTCGGCCTGCGGCGCGAAGCCGCGGCTCTTGCCCTTGATGTGGGCGATCTCGTCGCCCAGCCGCGCGCTCAGGTAGTTGAGTTTTTCGCTGGCGTCGAAGGCGTGGCGGCCGCGATAGCCGAGCAGCAAACACAGGTGGAACACTTGCAGCGCCAGCAGCCGCGCGCCGCCCTTGCTGCGCAATTCCTCCAGCCGCTCGAAGAAGTTTTCGCCGGCCAGCTGGTCGCCGAGCATGGCCAGCTGCAAGGGCCGGCGTTCCCACGAGTCGCGCATCGGCAAGCCCGAGCCGAGCACGATTTCATCGAGCGCCGCGCAGTAGGCGTATTTGGCGGCGGCGATATCGTCGCCCGGCAGGCGCAGCTTGCGGGCCTCGCCGTCGAAGTCGGCCAGCAGCACGGTCACCCGGTCCATCAGGGTGTCCTCGGTCGGCGGCGTGGCGCCGTTCTTGAGCAGGAACAGCAGGAAAAAGCCGTCGTGCAGCAAGTCGATCAGCGACGGCGTGCGGCCGGCGCCCGGCTGCGGCGCGCGGCGCTGGCCGCCCAGCAGCGAGGGCACGGCGCGGCGCTCGACCTGCGGCGTCATGGCGCCACCGCCGGCGCGCGGACGGCGGGCTGCCGCTGCGGTTGCTTCCTGGATGACGCCATGCTGGCTCCTCGATGAAATTTACAGACAGCGGACCGACGACAGCGGCTGCGTCGTCTCGCCCACGGTGGCGGCGCTGGCCGGCGCGCCGCTGCCGACGCTGAGCGCGCAGCCGTGCAGGCCGATGGTGATGCCGTTTTTTTCGGCCTCGTCGGCGGCGAAGGCCAGCCGCCAGCGCTGTTGCGCCGGGGCCCGGAACAGCGCGACGACGCCGATGAAATACGCTTCCCGCGACACCTTTTCGACGACTTCGTAGCGCTGGCCCGGCACCAGCAGCACTTCCTTGACTTCCAATAAATCGTTGCCCAGCAGCGCATGTTCGGTGGCCGGATTGAGGAAGCCCTCATACGCCGCCTGTTGGAAGGCCGCGCTCTGGCGCAGCTTGTAGATGCGCGCCACCAGCGCCAGCGGATGGCCGCCGCTGTCGGTGTTGAGGTTGTCGCTCGCATGCAGCCGGATCGACACATTGCGCGCCGCCTTTTGCGCGTCCGGCAGTTCCGGTGTCTTGTGCATGCCCAGCATGTCGAGCGCCGCGCCGGCCAGGGAACCGGCCGCGCAGCCGCCCAGGGCCAGCGTGACGGCCAGGCCCAGCGCGGCGCCGGTGCCGGGGAAAGGGGGAGTGCGCCAGCGCGGTGGTTTCATGTGTGCTCCAGACGATCCCGCTATTAAACCGAAGGCGGCGGCGCCGTCGTTTGCGTCGTCGCAAGCAAAGCGGGAATTGCCCATGGACTCAGGCCGCGCCGGCTGAACAGGCCGCCAGCAGCGTCCTTGAGCAAGCGCAATCGCGCGCTCAGCCGTTGATGAATAATGGCCCCTCCGCAGTCCCGCACGTCTTTACGCAAAGGAGCCTTGCCGATGAAGCCACACCACCTTTTGCCCTGTCTGGCGTGCGTGCTGTTGTTGTCGGCCTGCGCCGACGGCGGCGGCTTGCGCGCCGACGGCCATCCCGCGGTGGCGCTGGACCGCGCGCTGGCCGATGCCGACCGCGCCGTCAGCGCCGGCCAGACCGACCAGGCCCAGACCATCCTGAAAAACGCCGCCACCACCTATCCGGCCGACAAGACCCCATGGCTGCACCTGGCCCAGATCAAGTTCGACCGCGCCAGTTACGGCGAGGCCATCATGAACGCCCTCGAAGCCTTGCAGCGCGACCCGAACGACAAGCTCGGCAACAGCATCGTCGCCGTCAGCGGCTTGCGCCTGTCGACCAAGGCGCTGGCCGACCTGAGCCAGCAAAACAATCTGAACGGATCGCTGCGCTCGGAAGCCAAGGACCTGGCCCGGCTGTTGCGCGCCAGCCTGGGCGAGGACGTGCTGGTGCCGACCGGCGCCGCGCCCACGGCGCGCCAGGCGGCGTCGGCCAAAAAATCGCCGCCGCGCGCCGCGCATGGCAGGGAAGCCCCGCCGGCCGGCGGCGACGACGCGTTCGGCGGGCTCAAATAATGGCGCGCGCGGCAATCCGGTTCAACCGTGTTTTTTTTGATGGAGTGGCTATGGCTAATAGTGACAGTGTGCAAAAGCGCCTGACCAAGGTGCGTCCGCCGCGGGTGCAGATGACCTACGACGTGGAAATCGGCGACGCGATCGAAAACAAGGAACTGCCCTTCGTCGTCGGCGTGATCGGCGACTTCGGCGGCAATCCCGACGTCGAGCAAAAACGCCTGAAGGACCGCAAGTTCGTCAACATCGACGGCGACAATTTCGACGAGGTGCTGGGCGGCGTCGAACCGGTGGCGCAGTTCCGCGTACCCAACCATCTCGACGAGCGGGAGGGCACGTTCACGGTCGAACTGCACTTCCGTTCGATGGACGACTTCCGCCCCGAATCGGTGGTGCGGCAGGTGGCGCCGCTGAGCAAGCTGCTCGACGCGCGCACCAAGCTGGCCGACCTGCGCAACAAGCTGGCCGGCAACGACAAGCTCGAAGACATCCTCACCGATGTCCTCAACAACACGGAGCAGTTGCACCGTCTCGGCGGCGTCGCGCCCGCGCAGGAGGAATGATGGCCGATCAAGCGCAAGCGGGCCTGCCGCAGCCGGTGCAGGAAATCGCCGTCGACGTGGGCGCGCCGGCGGCCGCCAGCCTGCTCGACCAGATCGTCGAGCAGAGCAAGGTCGCCAAGTCCAGCGTCGAACACGAACGCGCCAAGGACTTGATTTCCGAACTGGTCAGCCAGGTGCTCGACGGCACGGTGCTGGTGTCGCACAACCTGACGGCCACGCTGGACGCGCGGGTGGCCGAGCTGGACCGGCTGATCTCGGCCCAGCTCAGCGCCGTCATGCACGCGCCGGCGTTCCAGCAGCTCGAACGCAGCTGGACCGGCGTGCACTACCTGGTCAAGAATTCGACCACCGGTCCCGGCCTGAAGGTCAGGATGCTCAACGCCAGCAAGCGCGAACTGGTGAAGGACTTCCAGACCGCGCTCGAATTCGACCAGAGCACCATGTTCAAGAAAATCTACGAGGAGGAGTTCGGCACCTTCGGCGGCGCGCCGTACGCGGCCCTGCTGGGCGACTTTGAAATCTCGCGCCAGCCCGAAGACATGTATTTCGTCCAGCAGATGTCGCACGTGGCCGCCGCCGCCCACGCGCCCTTCGTCGCCGCCGCCGCGCCGGAACTGTTCGGCCTCGAATCGTACGGCGACCTGGGCAAGCCGCGCGACCTGTCCAAGGTGTTCGACACCGTCGAATACGCGAAATGGAAAGCCTTCCGCGAATCGGAGGACGCCCGCTACGTGGGCCTGACGCTGCCGCGCTTCCTCGGCCGGCTGCCCTTCAACCCGGTCGACGGCACCACCGTCGAAGGCTTCAACTTCGTCGAGGAAGTCGACGGCACCGACCACCAGAAATATTTATGGTGCAACGCCGCCTACGCCTTCGGCGCCAAGCTGACCAAGGCCTACGAGGATTTCGGCTGGTGCGCGGCGATCCGCGGCGTCGAGGGCGGCGGCCTGGTCGACGACCTGCCGACCCACACCTTCAAGACCGACGAGGGCGAGGTGGCGCTCAAGTGCCCGACCGAGGTGGCCATCACCGACCGCCGCGAAAAGGAGTTGAGCGACCTCGGCTTCATCTCCCTGGTGCACTGCAAGAACACGGCCTACGCCGCCTTCTTCGGCGCGCAGTCGGCGCAGAAGGCGCGCAAGTACAGCACCGACGCGGCCAACGCCAACGCCGTGCTGTCGTCGCAGCTGCAATACATCTTCGCCGTGTCGCGCATCGCCCACTATATGAAGGCCATGATGCGCGACAAGATCGGCAGCTTTTCGGCCGCCGCCAACGTCGAGGATTTCCTCAACCGCTGGCTGATGAAGTACGTCCTGCTCGACGACAACGCCAGCCAAGAAGGCCCAGTTCCCGCTGCGCGAAGCGTCGGTGCAGGTGCACGAGGTGGCGGGCCGGCCCGGCGTGTACCGCGCCGTGTCCTTCCTGCGGCCGCACTTCCAGCTCGACGAATTATCCGTTTCCCTCCGACTGGTCGCGGAGTTGCCGAAGTCGACCAGTACCTGATTTTCCTTCACCACCAACCTAGGAGCGCGCAATGGCAATCGACGTCTATCTCTACATTGATGGCATCAAGGGGGAGTCGGCCGACGACACCCACAAGGACTGGATCGAGTGCCAGTCGGTCAACTGGGGCGTGAGCCAGCCCAAGTCGGCCACCGCCTCGACCGGCGGCGGCCACACCGCCGAGCGCTGCGAGCACGCCGACATCACCATCACCAAGCTGGCCGACCTGGCCTCGCCCATCCTGCTGCAAACCTGCGCCGCCAGCCGCACCATCCCCAAGGCCAAGTTCGAATTCATGCGGGCCGACGCCCAGGGCCAGCGCGTCAAATACTATGAAATCGAAATCGAGAACGTGCTGATCGGCTCGGTCACGCCGGAGGTGGAGCAGGGCGACATCCTGGCCGAGGCGGTCGGCTTCAAGTTCTCCAAGGTGCGCTGGAAGTACACGCAGCAAAAAATCAGCGGCGGCGCCGGCGGCAACACCTCCGGCGGCTGGGATTTGGCGAGCAACCGCATCGTCTGATTATTTGTTCCGCTCATCTTGATGGGCAAAATATCCGCGGCGCCGCACCGGGCCAGTCGCGGATATTTTTTTGGGAGAAGGCCAGCATGGGCATCAATCTGAAAACGCTGATCGGCAAACTGAACGACACCACCCGCGACGCCGCCACGCGCGCCGCCGGCATCTGCGTCGGCCTGGGCCAGTACGAGGTCGAGGTCGAGCATTTGTTCCTGGCCCTGCTGGAACAGGAGCGCAGCGACTTCGTCGTGATCGCGCGCCGCTGCGGCATCGGCCTGACCGCGCTCGAGCGCGACCTGCGCCAGGAGGTGGCGCGCTTCAAGACCGGCAGCGCCCGCACGCCGGTGTTTTCCAAGCACTTGCCGACGCTGCTGGAACACGCGTGGCTGATCGCCTCGCTGGCCACGCCGCAACCGGACCGGATCCGCAGCGGCCATCTGCTGCTGGCCCTGCTGACCGAACCCGCACTGGCGCAGCTGGCCCAGCGCGGCTCGCGGCTGTTTTCCACCTTTCCCGTCGATGAACTCAAGCACCATCTCGACAAGATCGCCCACGGTTCGGAGGAAGCGGCCGGTGTATCTTCGCCGCCGGCCGACGGCGCACTGGACGGCGAGGCTGTCGATCTGGCCGCGCAACCGGCCGCGCGCACGCCGGCGCTGGACCAGTTCACCACCAACCTCACGCGGCTGGCGCGCGAGGGCCAGCTCGACCCCGTCATCGGCCGCGAAATGGAAATCCGCCAGACCATCGACATCCTGATGCGGCGGCGCCAGAACAATCCCATCCTGACCGGCGAGGCCGGCGTCGGCAAGACCGCCGTGGTCGAAGGGCTGGCGCTGCGCATCGCCGCCGGCGCGGTGCCGCCGGTGCTGCTCGGCGTGCAGCTGCACACGCTCGACATGGGCTTGTTGCAGGCCGGCGCCAGCGTCAAGGGCGAGTTCGAGAGCCGGCTCAAGAACGTCATCGACGAGGTCAGCAAGAGCCCACATCCCATCATCCTGTTTATCGACGAGGCCCACACCATGATAGGCGCCGGCGGCCAGGCCGGCCAGAGCGACGCGGCCAACCTGCTCAAGCCGGCGCTGGCGCGCGGCCAGCTGCGCACCATCGCCGCCACCACCTGGAGCGAATACAAAAAATACTTCGAGAAGGACGCGGCGCTGGCGCGGCGCTTCCAGGTCGTCAAGGTCGAGGAGCCGGGCGGGGAGGTGGCCTGCGCCATGCTGCGCGCGATGGCGCCGCTGATGGAGCGCCACTTCAAGGTGCGCGTGCGCGATGAGGCGGTGGAGGCGGCGGCCACGGAGGTCGAACGGCTGGCGGCCGAAATCGCGGCCCTGCAACGCGAGTGCGGCGAGCCGCGCCACGCCGCCCGCCTCAAGCCGCTGCGCGCCGCCCACGCCGCCGCCCAGCAGGAGCACGCCCGCCACAGCGCGCACTGGCAACGCGAACTGGCCCTCGTCGCCGCCATCGTCGAACTGCGCGCGGCGCTGGTTGACGGCGCCGCCGACACCGCGCCCATCGTCGCCATGCGGGAGCAGCTGGCCGCGCTGCAGGGCGAGGCGCCGATGGTGGCCGTCGAAGTCGACGCGCAGACGGTGGCCGCCATCGTCTCCGGCTGGACCGGCATCCCGCTCGGCAAAATGCTCAGGGACGATATCCGCACCGTGCTCAATCTGGGCCAGGCGCTGGCGCAGCGCATCCTCGGCCAGCGGCACGCCATCGAGGCGGTGGCGCAGCGCGTGCGCACCGCGCGCGCCAACCTGGACGATCCGAACAAGCCGGCCGGCGTGTTCCTGTTCGCCGGTCCGTCCGGCGTCGGCAAGACGGAAACGGCGCTGGCGCTGGCCGAGCTGCTGTACGGCGGCGAGCGCAAACTCATCACCATCAACATGAGCGAATACCAGGAGGCGCACAGCGTGTCCGGCCTGAAAGGCTCGCCGCCCGGCTACGTCGGCTACGGCGAAGGCGGGGTGCTGACCGAGGCCGTGCGGCGCCAGCCCTACAGCGTGGTGCTGCTCGACGAAATCGAAAAAGCCCATCCCGACGTCGCCGAACTGTTTTTCCAGGTCTTCGACAAGGGCGTGCTCGACGACGCCGAAGGCCGCGAAATCGACTTCCGCAACACCATCATCATCGCCACCACCAACGCCGGCTCGGCGGCACTGATGCAGGCCTGCCTGAACCAGCCCGACGCCGCCCTGCCCACGCCGGAGCGGATGGAACTGCTGCTGCGGCCGGCGCTGATGAAGCACTTCAAGCCGGCCTTCCTCGGACGCCTGAAAGTGGTGCCCTTTTATCCGATCGGCGACACGGTCCTGGCCAGCATCATCGCGCTCAAGCTGCGCCGCATCGAGCAGCGCGTGCGCGACCACCACCACGCCGATTTCATCTGCGACGCCTCGCTGGTCGACGCCGTGCTGGCGCGCTGCACGGAGGTCGATGCCGGCGCCCGCAACGTCGACCACATCCTCAACGGCAGCCTGCTGCCGGAGATCGCCCAGGCGGTGCTGGCCAAGATGGCCGACGGCGCCGCCATCGCCAGGATCAGGGTCGGTGCCAACGCGCAGGGCCAGTTCAAATACACCATCAAATGACCGGAGACCCGCCATGTTCATCGTCGCCCAACTGCTACTGCCCATCAGCGCCGCCGACAGCTGCGGCGCCGACATATCCTTCAGCGCCGAGGTCGACGCCATCGCCCGCGCGCGCCAGTACGACGATCCCACGCTGGCCCAGGGCGAGTGGGTGGTGGCGCTGAAGGAAGCCGACTGGCCCTTCGTCGCCAGCCGCTGCGCCAGGCTGATCGAAACCCACAGCAAGGACTTGCGGCTGGCCGTCTGGCTGGCCGAGGCGCAGGCGAAAACGCGGCGGTTCCGCGGCCTCGGCGACGGCTACGCCGTGCTGGCCGGCCTGTGCCAACAATACTGGGCAGGCTTGCACCCGCAACCGGAAGGCGGCGAATACGAGCAGCGCGTCGGCAACCTGGCGTGGCTGCTGGCGCGCACGCCGCTGCTGGTCAAGCAGATGGCGCTGACCGAGGGCACGCCGTATGCGCTGGCCGATTTTGACTCGGCCCGCCAGCGCGGCATCGGCGCCGTCACCGACGTGCGGCCGCCGCAGAACTGGGGCGCGCCCACGCCCGACAGCGGTCCCGCGCTGGCCGACCTGGACGCCGAGCGGCGCCGCAATTCGGCCCGCTTCAACGCGGCGCTGCTGGCCGATGTCCAATACTGCCTGGACGCGCTGGGCCAGCTCGAAGGCGTCATCGATGAGCGCCTGGGCGCCGCCGGTCCCGGCTTCAGCGCCGCCCGCGAGGCGCTGGCGGACGTGATCCATTTCATCGCCCCGCTGACGCCCACGGCGCCGGCCGCTGCACCGCGCGCGATGGCGGCGCTGCCGGCCGCCGTGCCGCTGCCGGCCCAGGGCGCCAGCGGCGGCGCCCCGCACAGCCGCGCGCAGGCGCTGGCGCAGCTGCGCCAGGTGGCCGAGTTCTTCCGCGCCACCGAACCGCACAGCCCGGTCGCCTATCTGGCCGACAAAGCCGCGCGCTGGGGCGAGCTGCCGCTGCATCTGTGGCTGCGCTCGGTCATCAAAGACCCGGCCGCCATCGCCGGCCTCGACGAACTGTTGGGCGCCGACGGACCGTGATGGCGCGCCGGGCGGCGCCGGCGTGGCTGGCATGGCGCTAGCGGCGTGTTGTTCCTGAGGCCGCTCAGGCAAATAAGTTGAAATATTTCCCCGAACAGTACACACTCGGATTTCCAGAGCTGCATCAGTGTGCATTTGTGAGGGGACACCCATGAAGAATTTGAAGATCGGCGCCCGCCTCGGCGTGGGCTTTTCCGTCGTGCTGCTGTTGTTGACGGTGTTGACGGCGATCGGCATCCTGCGCATGAACCGCGCCAGCGACATGACGGACGAGATGATTAATGTGCGCATGCACAACGAGCGCCTCATTTCCGAATGGTTCAAGGTGATCGAGGTGAACGCCGTGCGCGCCACGGCGGCCTGGCAGGTGGCCGACGCCGACGCCCAGAAAGCCTTCGAAACGCAGATGGCGCAGTCCTCGGTGCGCGCCACCGAAATCCAGGACCAGATGGGCAAGCGGCTGGAGCGGCCCGATTCCGTGGCCCTGTACAAAGAGGTGCTGGCCGACCGCAAAGCCTATCTGGCCATCCGCAAGGCGGTCTTCAAGGCCAAGGCGGACGGCGATCTGGAGACCGGCAAGCGGCTGTTCGGCGGCGACATGGAGAGCGGCCGCAAAGTCTATCTCGACGCGCTGCGCAAGCTGGCGGAAAACCAGCAAACCATCCTCGACGAGGCGGCCGCCCGCATCCACCAGGAATACCAGACCGGCCGCACCCTGCTGGCGACGCTGGGCGCGGCCGCCATCGTCATGGGCATCGCCTTCGCGTGGTGGATCACGCACACGATCACGCAGCCGATCAACGCCGCCGTCAAGGTGGCGCAGACCGTGTCGGCCGGCGACCTGACCAGCGACATCCAGGTCCGCAGCCGCGACGAAACGGGGCAGCTGATGAGCGCCCTGAAAAACATGAACAGCAACCTGGTGCACATCGTCGGCCAGGTCCGCAGCGGCACCGTGAAGATGGCGTCGGCGTCCAACGAAATCGCGGCCGGCAATCTCGACCTGTCGTCGCGCACCGAGCAGCAGGCCAGCTCGTTGCAGCAGACCGCGTCGTCGATGGAAGACTTGACGTCGACCGTGAAGCTGAACGCGGCCAGCGCGCGCCAGGCCAACGAGCTGGCCATCATCGCCTCGCAGATCGCCAGCAAGGGCGGGGCGGTGGTGTCGGAAGTGGTCAGCACCATGGGATCGATCAACGATTCATCGCGCAAGATCGTCGAGATCATCAGCGTCATCGACGGCATCGCCTTCCAGACCAATATCCTGGCCTTGAACGCGGCCGTCGAAGCGGCCCGCGCCGGCGAGCAGGGACGCGGCTTCGCCGTCGTCGCGTCCGAGGTGCGCAACCTGGCGCAGCGCTCGGCCTCGGCCGCCAAGGATATCAAGGGCTTGATCGACGATTCGGTGCAAAAGGTGTCGGTCGGCTCGGCGCTGGTCGACCGCGCCGGCCAGACAATGGATGAAATCGTGCAGAGCATCGCCCGCGTGACCGAGATCATGAATCAGATCACCGACGCCAGCGACGCCCAGCACGCTGGCATCGAGCAGGTCAACCGCGCCATCGGCCAGATGGACCAGGCCACGCAGCAGAACGCGGCGCTGGTGGAGGAGGCGGCGGCGGCGGCGGCGGCCGAGTCGATGCAGAACCAGTCGGCGCAGCTGGCGCAGGTGGTCAGCGTGTTCAAGCTCGATAATATGGCGGCCGCCGCGCCTTCCGTGCGGACGCCGTCGGCGTCGCGCGGTGGCGCCGGCCAAGACCAAGGTCGCGACCAAGGTCGCGGCCAAGGTCGCGGCCAAGGCCGGCGCCACTGTCGCGGCGCCCAAGCGCATCGCGCCCAAGCTCGCCGCCACGGCCTCGGAGCAGGACAGCTGGGAAGAATTCTGAGCGCCTAGCCGCTACAATGGCGGCCTATGACTGCGCACGCTCCCCACTCCGATCCCGATCCCGTTCCCGCGCCGCCGCCCGCGCGCGCCATGTGCGACACCTGCCTGCGGGCGCAACGCGCGTGCATCTGCCGCTGGATCGCGGCGGTATCGAATTCGGTGGAAGTGCTGATCCTTCAGCATCCGATGGAAGTGGCGAACGCCAAGGGCAGCGCGCGGCTGCTGCATCTGAGTTTGTCGAACAGCCGCATGGTCGCCGGCGAGCAGTTCGCGCCGGCCGAACTGGCGGCGCTATTGTCGCCCGACCGCGCATCGGTGCTGCTGTATCCCGCCACCGTGGCCGGCCACGCGCCGGAACTGATCGCGCCGCCGCCGTTCGATCCGGCGCTGGCCGCGCAGCCGGAACGTCTGCGCCTGGTGGTGCTGGACGGGACCTGGCGCAAGAGTCGCAAGATGCTGTATCTGAATCCGCTGTTGCAAACGCTGCCACGGCTGCCGCTGCGCGACACGCCGCCGTCGCATTACCTGATCCGCAAGGCGCACCTGCCGGACCAGTTGTCGACGCTGGAGGCGACCTGCTACGCGCTGGCGCAACTGGAGCGGACCGACGGCGACGGATTCAGCCCGCTGATCGCCGCCTTCGACGGCTTCGTCGCGCAGCAATCGAGCTTTGCGCCGCCGCGATAAGCGTCCGCCGGCGGCTTATTGCAGCAGTATCGCCTTGCGATACGGCGCGATCGGCGGCGCCGGGAACTGCACCGACGCGTAAGTCTGGCGGAAGCATTCGGCCTTGCTGTTTTCGACATCGGTCATGCTGCGCGTGACCTTGCCGGCGGCGTCGAGCTGCAAAATAATCGTGACCGGAAATTGCGACTTGTCGTGGCAATGGCCTTTTTCATCGATCTTCTGGTCGTTGTTAAATTTGATCGACACGTCTTCGTAGCGGGTCGCTTTATCGTTCGGGAACTGCGCGTTGAACTTGTTCATTTCAGCGGCGAAGTCGGGGTTCTTCGGCGACGGCGCTTCATATTTCGGCGTCATCGTCTGGCAGCCGGCGGCCAGCAGCATGGCGGCCAGCGCGCCGCATTTCAAGGCGAATTTCAAAGATTGGTTACGCATATATTTTTCCCTTTGGTTGATGGCCCGGCGATGTGGGCGGCCCTGTATTTGGGCCTACGGGGAGCAATGTATCCGAATGTCGAAAATGTTGTCGCACCGCACACGCTGAGCCGATTTTCAGGAAATCAGCTTCAATCCCGGCGGCAGCGCTTCGCCCAGCATGCGCTTCTCGCTGGCCTGGTCGAGCTGCACCACTTCCCGCACCATCGTCACCCAGGCCGGCGGCGAGCCAATGGCCATAAGGCGCCGTTCGATATCGGCGCGCAGCGCGGGACCGATGTCGCGCGAGCGGTCGCCCGTCATGCGCGCCAGGTGGGCGGCGGCGAATCCGGCCGGCTCGGTTTTTTTCCAGTCCAGTGCCAGCACCGCGTGCAGCCACTGTTCCACCACCGCGGCGTCGACCACGTCGTGCGCGCTGCCATGGAAAGGCTGGCGCGCGCCGACGCGGCCCAGGCCCCATAAAAACTTGGCCAGCGCGGCGTCCGATTTGGACGGATCGCCTTTCGCTGCGGGCGTTCCGGCCGCCGCCGCCGATTCCATTTGGCGCAACATCCACGCGCCGATTTCGGCCTTGTAGTTGCCGGGGATGCGCTCGAGCGAGGCGCCCAGGCGCAGCATGTCGTCCTCGCTGCCGCTGACCAGCGTGGGCGGACGGCGGCCGCGCTCCTGTTCGTCGGCCTGCACGTTGAAGGCGAAATCGTCGAGCAGGCGCAGTTGGGCCGGCGCGTCCAACCCACCGCAGACGCGCCGCCACAAGGTCCACCATTCGGCGCAGACCTGGCTGTCCTTGGGATGCTGGACGCCGCCTTCGAACATGGCCCACAGCTGCTCGATGCGCCAGGCGTCGAGCGGGTGGCCGAAGCCGGGCCGCAGGCAGTAGCCGCTCAGGTTCAGCCACGCGCGTTCATGTTCGGCCGAACGGCGCCGGCCTTTGGCGCGCGCCATCAGCGCATCGAACAGTTGGCGCAGCAAGGGCGTCGGCCACTGTTCGCGGCCGCCCAGCAGATGTTCGAGCCGGGCCCGCAGCTGTCGCACTTCTTTCAGCTCGACCTGCTGCGCGCGGCCGCCGAAGATGCGGTCGATTTTTTCCAGCGCCTCGTTGAAGCGCGGCGGCGGCGCGGCATCGCTGGCGTCGGCGCCGTCCGTGCTTGCGCCATGATCGCGCAGCTGGAACTCCAGCAGCCAGCGATGCGGCGCAGCGGACGGCGGCGCCGCATCGTTCGTATCGTCCGCGTTGTCGGTGGCGACGCAATGCACTTCCAGCGTGCCGACTTCACTGAGCGTGGTCGCCAGCTGGACCGGGATTTCCTTGAGCGCGTCGGCGCCGCCGGCGCGCAGCACGGTGGCCATCGGCGGCAGGCGCTGGTAGTCGCCCCGATTCAGGTCGACCAGTGCGCCGGCCTGCGGCGCGGGACCCGATTCCGCGACCGAGGACACGAGGTGGAAGCGCACCGGCCGTCCCACGCGCAGCGCGAAGCTGCGTTCGGCCAGCAGGATTTCGCGGCCTTCGGCGCTGCCGCGCGGCAGGATGCAGATGGCGCGGCGCGGTTTGCCGTCGCGCGGCTCGTCATCGAGCACGAGGAAGTAGCTGCGCGGCGAACCGCCGCCTATCACCGGCGCCTGGCCGCGCTGGCCGAGCGCGTAGGCGACGCCGCCGCGCGCCACCGCGATGTCCGGGTTATCGTTGTGCAGCACCCGCAGCGGCTGGCCGCGCCAGGCCGCCAGCGTGCTTTCGAGGCGCCGCGCCAGCGCGTCGGCGCGGAACACGCCGCCGTTCAGCAGCAGCGTGTCGGGTATCGCCAGCGCCATGTCGTCGATGCCGGCCGGTGCGCGTGAGGCATCGGGCACGGCATCGGGTGACGCATTGGATGACGCATCGGGCGAGCCATCGGATGACGCATCGGGTGACGCATCGACGGCGCCATCGTCCAGCGCCGCCCGCGCCGCGCTCGCGTGCTGGCGCAGGAAGCTGGCCAGGTGCCGCGTGATGGCGGCGTCGCTGGCATAGGGCAGGCCGAATTCGACGATGCCGCCGCGTCCCTGTTTGGCGGTGTCGTGGGCGCCGACGGCGGGGAAGAAGCCGTCGACGATCAGCGTTTCGACTTCCTCGCGCGTCAGTTCGACCGAGCGCGCGCCGCCGATCAGCCGCGCGCCGCCGCCGAGCAACGTCACCGCCACGCTGGCCGGCGCGTCGGCCGCCAGCAGCCGTTCCTTGGCGGCGCGGCAGCGCTCCGTCAGCTGCGACAGGCGACTGGCCGACAGCCGCGCGCCGGCCTGCGCCGGGTCGGCCGCCGCCATGCGCGCCTCGACCAGGTGGGCCAGCGCCAGATCCATATTGTCGCCGCCGAGGATCAGGTGGTGGCCGACGCCGATGCGCGCCATTTGCGGCTGGCCGTCGACCATCGTCACGCGGATCAAACTGAAATCGGTGGTGCCGCCGCCGACGTCGCACACCAGCACCAGGCGCGTGGCGTTCAGCTGCGCCGTCAGCGCGGCGCGGTGGCGGAACAGCCAGTCGTAGAAGGCGGCCTGCGGTTCTTCCAGCAGGCGCAGTCGGGTCAGGCCGGCCATGCGCGCGGCCTCCATCGTCAGCGCGCGCGCGCCCTCGTCGAACGAAGCGGGTATCGTCAGCACGATCTGCTGCTGTTCCAGCGGCTGCTGCGGAAAGCGCGCGTTCCACGCGGCCCGCACATGGGCCAGATAGCTGGCGCTGGCCGCCACCGGCGACACCTTGGCGACGCCGGCGTCCGCGCCCCACGGCAAAATCGGCGCGCTGCGGTCGACACCCGGATGCGACAACCAGCTTTTGGCGCTGGCCACCAGCCGTCCCGGCACCTGCGCGCCGAGGGCGCGGGCCAGCCGCCCGCCGACGACGTGGGCGACGCCGCCGACATCGGCCGCCGTCCACGGCAGCTGCAAGTCGGCCGCCGCCAGTTCGCCGTCGGCCGGGTGGTAGCGCAGCGACGGCAGCAGCGGCGCGGCCGCCAACTGGCCCGGCGCCACCAATTGTTCGATGTCGAACAATTGAATTTGCTGGCCGCCGTCGGCCGCGCCCGGATCGCAGTAGGCCAGCACCGTGTTGGTGGTCCCCAGATCGATGCTGACGAGGTACTGCTGCATGGTCACTCCGTGGCGGCCGCGCGCACGTCGAACTCCACCTTCCAGCGCTCGCCGGAAGACGCCACCGCCAGCAGTTCCAGCGTGCCCGATTCGGTCGCCAGCGCGTGCAGTTTGACCTGCACGATGTCGCCGGCCTGCCGTCCCTCGGGCGACAGCGTGGCCTGGATTTCATTGAGTTCCTGGAGTTCGTCGGCGGCCCAGAAGTCGAGCAGCTCGCCGATCCGGTCGTGGCGCCGCACCGTCGAACCGAAGAAGCGGAAGTTCACCGGCTCGCCGACGACGAGGCCGAACTGCTGCGCCGGCAGTTCGATCTCGCTGCCTTCCTCCATGCCGAACGGCGCCACGCACAGCGCCTGGATCGGCGGCTCCATGCCGGGGATGGCCGGCATCGCCGATTCGACGGCGACGTAGTAGGCGCGCGCCGTGCCGCCGCGTATGCGCACGCCGGCGCCGCGCCGCACGTAGCTGTAATAGGCCGCGCCGCGCGCCACCGCCAGATCGAGGTCGGCGCCGGCCAGCATGCGCGCGGCCGGCGCGTCTTCCATGTACAGCCACTCGTTGATGGTGTCCATCACGCGCTTGACCAGCAGGTCAGATTTGAAGACGCCGCCGTTGAACAGCACCGCCGTCGGATGGAGGAAGGTGGCGCCGGCGTGGTGCGCGCCGCTGTAACCTTGCAGCTCGCCGGTCGCGCCCAGCTGGCGCGCCAGGAAGGCGGCCAGGTGGCGGGTGACGCCGGCGTCCTGCGCATACGGCAGGCCAAGCTGGGTCAGGCCGGCGCGGGTGCGCACGGCCGGCCGCGCCGCCGCGTCGACGGACGGGAAGAAGCCGTCGAGGATGAAGGTGGTCACTTCGTCGCGCGTCAGTTCGGTGCGGATGGAGCCGCCGATCAGCTTCGAGCCACGACTCGGCACGACGATGGGCCAGACCTCGGCGCTGGCGTCGGCCAGCAGCTGTTCCTTGGCGGCGCGGCAGCCGTAGGTCAGCGCGCGCAGTTGCCAGGCGTCGAGCTGGGTGCCGGCGGCGGCCAGCTTGCGCGCCACCAGGTGGGCCAGCGCCAGGTCCATATTGTCTCCGCCGAGCAGTATGTGGTCGCCCACGGCGACGCGGTGCGGTTCGAGCACGCCGTCGCGTTCGAGCACGGCGATCAGCGAAAAGTCGCTGGTGCCGCCGCCGACGTCGACCACCAGAATGATATCGCCCGGCTTGACATCCTTGCGCCAGCGGCCTTCGCTGCCCTGGATCCAGCTGTACAGGGCGGCCTGCGGTTCCTCCAGCAGGGTCGGCGCGCGGTAGCCGGCGGCCTGCGCGGCGGCGGCGGTCAGCTCGCGCGCGGCCGGGTCGAACGAGGCGGGGATGGTGACGGTGACGGCCTGCTCGTCGAACGGCGCTTCCGGGTGCGCGTGGTTCCAGGCCTGGCGCAGGTGGGCCAGGTAGCGGGTCGAGGCGTCGAACGGCGACACCCGCGCCACTTCCGCCGGCGCGTCCGGCGGCAGGATGGCGGCGCGGCGGTCGACGCCGGGATGGCACAACCAGCTCTTCGCGCTCGACACCAGGCGGATCGGCGTGGTGGCGCCACGGCTGCGCGCCATCTCGCCGGCGACGGCGGTCTGTTCGGCGGCCGACTGCGGCCAGGGCAGGCTCAATTCGCCGGGCGCCAGTTCGTCCGCGTGCGGCAGGTAGAGGAAGGACGGCAGCAGCGCCAGGTCTTCGACGGTGCCAGGCGCGGTCAGCTGCGGAATGGCCAGCACGCCGTGCGCGGTTTTTTCGCCGTCGCTGGCGGACAAATCGACATACGACAGCGCGCTGTGGGTGGTGCCCAGGTCGATGCCGATGGCGTAGCGCGGCGCGGTCGGTGTCACGTTCGTGATTGCGTTCATGGCGTCGCTCATAATTCCACCTCGGCCGGCGCGAGGATGGTGGCGTCGTGGGCGTCGGCCAGTTTCGGCAGGCGCACGCTGGCGGCGCGCCAGCCGCGATGGCTCAGCGTGCCGCGGAACGGCGCGCTGCCGACCACGTTGCCGGTCAGGCGCACGGCGGCCGCGTCGAAGCCGGCGTCGAGCACGACGCGGCTGCCTTCGGCCTCGCTGCGCACCGCTTCGATGCTGAAGTGCTCGCGCAGTACCTTGCTGCAACCTTCATGGACCACGCGGGCGGCGGCGCCGATGTCGGCGTCGGAATAGGCGGCCAGGTTCTCTTGCGTGAAATCGATCAGGCGCGCTTCTCGCTGGAACAGGCTCAGCAGTTGCAGCGCGGCGTCCGGAGTGGCGATGCGCAGCGGGGCCGGGGCGGCGGCCGCTGCCGGCGCGATGGGCGCGGCCACGGGCGCCGCGACCGGCGCGGCATCATCGATGCCCATGATGCGTGCGGCGTAGTCGCCGTCGGACAGGGTGCTGAAGAAGGCGCCGAAGGCGAGGGGGATTCTGCGCCAGAACGAAGGCGGCGTCGAAATGGTGGGGTGGCTCATGAGTGCTCGCGTCGGTGAAAATCAGGCCGCCGCCATGCACCGGGCGGGGCTGATGAGTTGTGAGGGGAACAGGCGCCCGTGGTCCAGGCGCCGGGCAATGCGCGGAAAGCGTCGATTTCCCGGTTTGTGCGCATGATACCAGTTCGACGCCGGGTCTTGCACTGGCCCGGCGCAAGGCGGACACTGGTCCGGGGAGGGGGCGCGCCGTTTATTCGCCGTTTATTTTTACCGGCCGCGCTTGATTAGCGGCGTACAGCGGCATGGTATACTGGATATATATACAGTATATGGAATCGACATGCCCGACCATGAGCGCGACTTTGACATCAACAACGAAGGGCAGGTGATGCTGCCGCCGCCATCCCTGAAGGCCACCAAGGGGCGCGGCGCCGTGACGAACCTGCAAGGCCGCTACGAAGTCCACGCGCGCGAGGATTACGACGACGGCTGGGCCCGCGACGCGGACGAGGAGGCGCCGGCCGGCTGGAAAACCCACGTCACCGACGAAGTGGCCAAGACCATCCTGAGCCGCAACGCCTCGCCCGACATTCCATTCAACGTGTCGTTGAACCCGTATCGCGGCTGCGAGCATGTTATCCGCCAAGGCTAGGTGTTCATAGCCAGGTCTACAGACCGGTAATTGTAAATTTTCTTGTTAGCTTATCCCAAATAGCGTTGCGGCAGCCCGTGTAGAAGGTCGCAAACAATGTTTATCTCCGCTCGCTTATTAATCCCAATTTCAACTGGCGGTCAGCTGGCGTGCGCACGTAAAGCTACAAGGTGGCCGAGCGCTCATTTCTAATACCCTAGGTCCAACTATTTTTTTGATAACCACCGCAGCTATACACTTTTACAGCAAGTTGTGTATTTGACAAGTCCACTGCTTTCATGCAAGATGGTTCACGCACTAGGACAGCCGGGCTCCACTGGCGTTGATTGCTGCGGGAATAGGAAGTTTAGAGATGGAAGTCGACGGTGACGAGATTCAAGCACAGACTGATGGATGGGATGAAGAGGACATTTGTTGGGCCATCACGCGAGCACAGAAAAACAAGTCGACCGATTTACTTCCCGCCGGGTTTCCTATTCCGGTTGACGAAAATTCTGGTGAAGTATGTGAGCCGGCTCTGTTGTTCTTGTATGAAAGATACGTCGAAAGCCAAGGCGGCCGATTAGTCATAAACACTTTGCTTGCGTATTGCCACGACCTTATCAGCAAGGCCGCCTCGGTGTGCCAGCGTTGATGCGCGCCGATGGCTTGTTGCCGGTGGTGCTGGCGCCGTCGGCGCCCGCACCAAACAACACCGATGCCGATGGCGACGCCGGCGGCACCATCGTGTTAGAGCTGGGC
>NZ_JANXMI010000101.1 GCF_025354735.1 Rugamonas sp. | reverse complement strand
CGGCGTGGCCGTAGGCGACGTCCACGTTGATCGGGCCGACGGGGCTTTTCCAGCGGCCGCCAACGCCGTAGCCGGACTTCGGATGCAGCGCGTTGAAGGTGTCGCCGGCGTTGCCGGCGTCGTAGAACACCGCCGCGCCGTAGGTGGGCTTGAACCAGTACTGGAACTCGGCGCTCGCGGTGGCCAGGTAGCGGCCGCCGGTGATGGCGGCGCCTTCGCGCACGCCCAGCTCCTGGAAGGCGTAGCCGCGCACCGACTGGTCGCCGCCGGCGCGGAACTGGTAAACCTGCGGCACGCCGTCCTTCGATTTGGACAGCAGGGCGCCGGCTTCGCCGCGGAAGATGGCGATGCCGCGCGGGCCGATGGGCCGGTACAGGATGGCGCGCGTGTAGCCGCGGCCGAACACTTCATCGGTCAGCACCGGCAGCGGCGCGGCGCCGATCTGCGCGTTGAGCACATAGCCCTTGGTCGGGAACACCAGGTTGTCGAGGCGGCGGAAGGTGACGGCATAGGTCAGCGGCACGGCCTTGGCGTGCTCGGTCGGCAGGCCGCCGACGGTGTCGTCCTCGCTCAAAAACTCCAGCGTGACGCTGCGTTCGAGCAGCGGCGTGCCCCACGCGCGCTTGGCCGACACGGTGCTGGTGCCGGTGACGTCGCCCGACAAATCGGTGCGCACGAAGGACGCGCCGACGCTGTCCGTGTAACCCTGCGGCGTGACCGGGAAGAAGAAGTTGACGCTGGCCGTTTGCTGGCGCGTCTCCACCGTCAGCGCGCTTTTCATGCGCAGGCCGAAGACCGACAGATCGTCGTAGGCCAGCGAGGTGCGGTTGCCGGTGTTGGTCGAATAACCGAGACCGACGCTGACGTTCTTGCGCTTGTTCTCGGTCACGCGCACCAGCAGCGGCAGCGGCGCCATCGCGGTTTTTTCGTCGGTGCTGCCGGGCGCGTTTTTTTCGGCGGCCGCGCCGAGCTGCTCGGACAGCACGGACGAGGTGTCGGCGCTCACTTCGACGCCGCTGAAATAGCCGGTGTCCTGCAAGCGCGCCTGATAGGCCTGCAGGGCCGCCTCGCTGTAATAGTCGCCCGGCTTGATCTGATTGAGGTTGCTCACCAGCGTGGCCGGATAGCGCTTCAAGCCTTCGATGCGCAATTGGCCGAAGCGCATTTCGGGGCCGCTGGCCAGGGTCACGTGCAGCCTGGCCTGATGCGCGTCGGGGTCGACGCTGGCCGTGCTGTCGGTCATTTGCGCGCGCGGGTAGCGGGTCTGCACCACCTGGCGCAGGAAGTCGCGCTTGGCCGCTTCCCAGTCGGACTGGCGGAACACGGCGCCCGTTTTCAGCGACCAGCTGTTTTTCAGCGCGGCGGTGTCGAACTGCTGCGCGGCCGGCTGGCCGGGCGGCGCGTCGAAGCCTTGCAGTTCCAGTTCGACGTCGGCGACCACGGTGGGCTGGCCCGGCTGCACCGTCACGCGCACGGTCGGCGCGGCGGCGTTGCGGTCGTAGCTGACGCTGACGACGGGCGAGTAATAGCCGTCGGTGGCCACCAGGGTCTTGATTTGCTCCGGCGCGGCGCGCACCATGCGTTGCAGCTGTTCGCGGTCGATGCGCGGATTGCCGCGATAGCGCAGCAGGTCCAGATTATGTTCGAGCAGTTTGTCGAGCGCGCCGGGAGCGTCGATGCTGACCGTGTAATTGAGCGCCGGCGCGGGCGCGGCGAGGGCGGCCACCGGCGTCATGGCGCCGGCCAGTGTCAGACAGGCCATTACTTTTGCCAGCACTTGTGCCAAAATTCGTGGCCCTGCCAATTTTTGTGCGGATACGGCCGGCAACATGAGACTCCATCAGGGTGTACGCTGACGTGCATGGTACCGGATAGCGCAAAAAGATGGCGTACATATAATGTTGCCCACGATTTTACGGAAAGACCCCCATGCTTCCTACTGATACCGCGCTGGTGTTGTTCAGCGGTGGACAAGATTCCACGACCTGCCTGGCCTGGGCGCTGGCCAACTATGCGCGGGTCGAAACCATAGGCTTCGATTACGGCCAGCGCCACGCCGTCGAACTGACGGTGCGTCCGGCGCTGCTGGAACAGTTGCGCGCCCAGTCGGCCGACTGGAACGGCCGCCTCGGCGAAGACCACATGATCGACCTGTCGCTGATCTCGCGCATTTCGCAGACGGCGATGACGCACGATATCGCCATCGAGACCCAGGCCAACGGCCTGCCGAACACCTTCGTCCCCGGCCGCAACCTGCTGTTCATGACGGTGGCGGCCACGGTGGCGTACCGGCGCGGCCTGACGGTGCTCGTCGGCGGCATGTGCGAGACCGATTTCTCCGGCTATCCGGACTGCCGCGACGACACCATGAAAGCCTTGCAGGTGGCGCTCAACCTCGGCATGGACACGCGCATCAAGCTGGAAACGCCGCTGATGTGGCGCGACAAGCGCCAGACCTGGGAACTGGCGCGGCAGCTGGGCGGCGCGGCGCTGGTGGACCTGATCCGCTCCGATACCCACACCTGCTATCTGGGCGAGCGCGGCGAGCTGCACGACTGGGGCTATGGCTGCGGCACCTGTCCCGCCTGTGCGCTGCGCGCGCGCGGCTACCGCCAGTTCGTCGGCGCCGAAACCTGAGCCGGACATGAAGATCGCCCTGGTCGTGCTGGACGGAGTGCAGGCGCTGGACGTGGCGGGGCCGCTGGACGTTTTCGCGGAAGCGAACCTGTTCCTGCCCGAGGAAGACCGCTACGACATCACGCTCGTCGGCGGCCGGCCGGACAACGTTGTCTGCTCCAGCGGCATCACGTTCAACGTCCATTGCGACTATCTGCATTTTGATTCGGACAGCGACCTGCTGCTGGTCGCTGGCGGCCCGAGATTCCCGGACTATCAACCCGAAGCCGGCTTCAGCGCCTGGCTGCAGCAGCGCGCGCTAGGCTCGAAGCGCTTTGGCGCGGTCTGCAACGGCGTGTTCCTGCTGGCGCACGCCGGCCTGCTGGCGGGCCGCGAGATCACCACGCACTGGGATCATGCCGAGCGGCTGTCGAACCAGTTCCCCGGTTCGACGGTGCGGCCCGATAAAATCTTCGTCCGCGACGGCAATCTGTTCACCTGTGGCGGCGTCACCGCCGGCATCGATCTGTGCCTGGCCCTCGTCGCCGAGGACTGGGGCCACGAGCTGGCGATGAAGGTGGCCAAGCGCCTGATCGTCTACATCCGCCGCGATGGCGGACAGTCGCAATACAGCCCCTATCTCGCGGTGGGGCCGGACGAGGACTCGCTGGTCGCCAAGGTTTTAAAATATGTCACCGACCATATCAGCGCCGCGCTGACCATCGAGGACATCGCCGACGCGGTGGGCGTGAGCCGGCGCACCTTCTCGCGCGCCTTCGCCAAGCACGCGCACGTGACGCCCTCGGTTTTCGTCGACCAGGTCCGCATCGACTTCGCCCGCAAGTTGCTGGAGGAGACCGACATCCCGCTCAAGACCGTCGCCTTCCGCTGCGGCTTCAACACCGCGACCCAGATGCGGATGATTTTTTCGCGCCAGCTGAGCACCACGCCCAAGCTGTATCGCGAACGCTTTCGCGCCGACGACGTGCCGCGCATCGCGGCGCCGGCGGCACTTTGACCCGCTTTCGGGACAAGCCGCGTCCGTTTTGGGCCAGGCCGCCGCGCACCCGTACACAGCGCGCCTGGAGTCGCGCACAATGACCTGATTCACAATCAGGAGGAAGCATGAACGGTCAATTGAACACCCGGCAGAATCTCGGCGACTACGAGGATTTCTACGACATGCTGGACGATAGCCACGAAGCGCTCGACGAGGGCCAGAGCAAAATGCTCAACGCGCAGCTGGTGTTGATACTGTCCAACCATATCGGCGACCTGCGCGTGCTGCGCGAGGCGTTCGCGCTGGCGCGCGTCAACGTGGAAGCGGGCCTGCCGCGTTGAGCGGCGGCGAAAAACGGCGTCCCCCGCCACGCGGGGGGGCGCGCATCACACCTCGCATCACACCTCGCATCATTCACCGCATCATTCACCCTCGCGCGGCGCCGCCATCGTCATTTCAACACCCGCTGCACCGACATCATCAAGGCCCCGGCCACGCCGACGGCGGCCAGCACACCAAAGTAATCGACGCTCGACAGCA
>NZ_JANXMI010000085.1 GCF_025354735.1 Rugamonas sp. | reverse complement strand
GGTACGACGGTCTTCGCGTTCATGTTCGGCAAACAGGCTGATCCGGGGCTTCATCATTGTGGTATTCATTGGTCGCGGGCTGATGCCAGAATTTTACCGAACCTGCGAACGGCAGGATAGGTTTCTAGAGGTACCCTTAAGAGAGACGCAGAGTCTAACAATCGGGAGCAGTCTAAGGAAATTAAGATGGCACGTCCACCCTATGAACAAGATTACATTGAACAGGTTATCGGCCTGCTGGATGGCATAATAAACGGCAGAAACTTGGCTCTCACAAAGGTACTGCTTGGTACGCTTGTTCGTCATTATTCTGGGCGCTTCGGACCCACATTTATGTCTCGTGATGCGGAGGACGCGTTCAAGGCGTACAAAGCGCAGTTGATTGAGCATCAGGAAACGATGAAGGCGGCAGAGAACTTCAAACATATGTCGAGATCCAGACGGGATTTAGGATTGCGATTGCTAAGGATTAGGCTAACTATTGGTAAGTGATTTATGTTGATGATTTATCAATATTTTGTTCCAATATTGAATGAAAATAAAACCGCAAGAAATCAACTCGCACCAAGACGCTATACTCTATCAGGAGTACACCGAATACATAAAAACTGGCGCTACTAACATTCAAGCGTTAGTTCAGGTGGCTATTACGAATGAGCTGGAGGCAGTGAAGGTGTTCGATGCGCTGGCGCGTGCTGAGCATCGTAATTTGCAGGGCGCAGCCGCCGGAGATTAACGACCTCGAAGTGATCGGGGCGATGAGATTCGGACAATAGCACTGAATATTGTCCGAACAACACAAACCAACGTCAGGCTAGCCCAAGTTCAGCGGCGCATTCTTTGCAACCGGCAGGTTCATCACCAAGCTATTGCCGTGCACTTGAAGCTGAACATTGGCTTTGCTGCTATTGCCGATTTTCAAGCCCTTACTTTTCTCACGCTTCGACTGTATGGCCTCGATGTTCATTTCGCCGTTAAGCTTGCTGGCGTAGAAGCGTTCGATCATTTCCACAGAGGTCCGCGCATTGCGTGCCAGCGTCAGTACGTCGATCTTATCCCCTTCCAGAAGCCTGTGCATGATGCAGGTATGGCGCAGGCTGTAGATCTCGCCGCGAGAACCGGCTTTAAAGCCAAGGTCATCAAGCAGATAGTTAAACTGCTGCTGGAGGCGTCGCAGCGCGGTGTCGCGGTTTTGGTGTTCCGGCATAAAGACATAATCATCAGGCCTTGCCTGTCTAGCGCTTGCGCGATCAGCTGTCAGCTCTTCATAGACATTTACTGCGCGTTCCATCGTCACAACTGGGTCGCTGTGCTTCTTACTTTCTGGCAGTGACAGGCGCAGATAGATATTATCGTCACGGATGACTTCAACATGCTTGTGTTGCATGTTTTTGATGTCCGTGGGGCGGATAAAGCTATTTGCAATGAACTCGATCATGCGCGGCAGTTCAGCCGTGAACTTGATACTACGAACGACGCTGCCCTGCTCCTGGCCGGCCTTGGGCGCAGCCCGAATCACGTCTTCGTGCCCGATCAGTTCATTTGCTCTGGCGAGTAGCTTGTCGTATTCCTTAAAGTTGAACCAGCCACGAGGTTCGTCGTGCTTGGGGATCTTGGGGAATTTGGGTATAGACTTTAACAGGTCGCGGTTCTGGGCATGGTCGAAGATTTTGCGGATCAGGCCCAGGTAGCGTTGGATCGAAGAGCCGGACAGATCGACGCCGATTTTATCGACAAACTTTTGCAGGTGCTCGTAGTTAATCTCCGCGATGTTCAGCTCACGAAAATCTGGCAGCACCTTGCCGTCGAGGAAGTACTGATCGTTGCGATGGCACTCAGCGGACATTTCTTTGCGCATTACGCGAGCAGCCTGCGCCTGCATAAAGCTGCTGGCACAAGCATCAAAGCGGGTGTTTTTCACGATGGCAACGCCGTTGTGCTTGTTGATCAGCAGCTTCTCGTAAAACGAAATCGCGGACTTGATGGCCTCGCGTTTATCGGTCTGGCCGGTGCTGCGTTTGATCGTGCTTTTGCCATCGAAGAACCTGACCTGCCAAAACGAACTGGCGGCCATGAGGTAGATCTTGAGCTTGTCCGGGTAGCCCTTTATGGATTCGAGCGTGTCAGGGATCGGGACGGTACGAGATGGATGCGGAGTAGGGGATTGCTTTGCAGACGTCATTCTTGTTCTTATTGGTCTTGTGCCAGGTCGTGGCGCGCCGGAATGTAAGAATTCCCAAGCCTTAAACCTAACTGTTGTACTACACATGGTAGTGTAGTACTCGACCAGCTGCAATATATTTAAAACCCTTATAAAACAAGGGATTATGGTCGGGATGGCAGGATTCGAACCTGCGGCCTCTGCGTCCCGAACGCAGCGCTCTACCGGGCTGAGCCACACCCCGACGGCGTGACATCCAACGCAATGAAACTTTGGTAATTAAATCATATTTTTTCGCATTGTTCAATTCCGTCACGGCGATGCCGTTCGGGGATGATTTGTGACCCGATACTGTGTAAGATCAACGATAACGTTTCCGTCGAGACACTATCGCCGCCGCCGCGACCTGGGCGCTGGGTTGATGTGCTCGTCGAATTCGTTGAATTCGTCCACTTTCGTCCACTATTGGGGAGTTATTGCATGCGTCTTCCATTTCACCTTGCCGCGATGGCGGCCGGCATCGCCGCCTGCTGCGCCACCGCCGGCGCCGCCGCGGCCACCACCGCCATCCACTGCGGCCAGCTGATCGACACCCAGGCCGGCAAGCTGCTCGGTGAAACCACGGTCGTCATCGACGGCAAGCGCATCGTCGCCGTCAGCGCCGGCCACCAGGTGCCGGCCGGCGCCACCGAAATCGATCTATCGACGCAAACCTGCATGCCCGGCCTGATCGACAGCCACACCCACCTGACCGGCCAGACCAGCCCGACCCAATATACCGACCAGTTCCGCTGGAACACGGCCGACTACGCGATCCGTTCGACGGTGTACGCCCGCACCACGCTGCTGGCCGGCTTCACCACCGTGCGCGACCTGGGGGACTCGGACAACATCTCGATCACGCTGCGCAACGCGATCAGCGCCGGCATCGTGGCGGGGCCGCGCATCTTCACCGCCGGCGGTCCGATAGGCTCGACCGGCGGCCACGCCGATCCGACCGACGGTTACCGCAGCAGCCTGGCCGGCGATCCGACGCCGCGCGAAGGCATCATCAACAGCCCGGCCGACGCGTGGAAGGCGGTGCGCCAGCATTACAAGGATGGCACGGACCTCATCAAGATCATGCCGTCCGGCGGCGTGCTCGATGAGAGCAAGAGCGCCGACAACGCCCAGATGACGGTCGAGGAAATCAAGGCCGTCGTCGCGGCGGCGCGCGACTATGGCATGACGGTGGCGGCCCACGCCCACGGCGCCGAGGCGATCCGGCGCGCGGTGCTCGGCGGCGTCGACTCCATCGAACACGGCACCTATATGAACGAGGAGGACATGAAACTGATGAAGGAGCACGGCACCTGGTATGTGCCGACCATCATCGCCGGCAAATTCGTCGATGAAAAGGCCAAGATTCCCGGCTATTTCCCGCCGCAGGTGGCGCTCAAGGCCGCCGCCGTCGGCCCGCTGATCCAGGGCACCGCCGGCCGCGCCTACAAGGCCGGCGTGAAGATCGCCTTCGGCACCGACGCCGCCATCTATCCGCACGGCGACAACGGCAAGGAGTTCGGCTACATGGTGGAGGCGGGCATGCCGGCCATGTTCACCATCCAGGCCGCGACCACGCACGCCGCCGAGCTGCTCAAGCAGGACAAGGATTTGGGCAGCATCAGCGTCGGCAAGCTGGCCGACCTGGTGGCGGTGCCGGGCAATCCCTTGACCGACATCGGCCTGATGACCAAGGTCGGTTTCGTGATGAAGGATGGCGTGGTCTATAAACAGGATGGCAAGCCGGCGCAGTTCGTCGCCAACCTGGACCAGCCCATACTGCCGGCCGATAGCGGCCAGGGTTTTTGATATTGAAACAATACAAACAATACTAACGATATAAATGATATAAACGATTATGACGATTACCATTTACCACAACACCGCCTGCGGCACGTCGCGCAACACCCTGGCCCTGATCCGCGAAGCGGGGCATGAGCCGGTGGTGGTCGACTACGTGAAACATCCGCCGCAGCGCGCGGTCTTGCAACAGATGATCGCGCAGGCCGGCCTGAGCGTGCGGGCGGCGATACGCGACAAGGGTGATCTTTATGGGGAGTTGGGGCTGGCCGAGCCCAGCCTGTCCGACGATGCGCTGCTCGACGCGATGATGGCGCATCCCATCTTGATTAACCGGCCGTTCGTGGTCACGGAAAAGGGCGTGCGCCTGTGCCGGCCGGCGCAGCTGGTGCTGGAAATCTTGCCCTAGACGCGGCGCCGGAGGCGAAAAAAAAGCGAGGTCCGGTTCGCACCGGCCTCGCTTTTTTTCGTCCGCACGCGGTCAGTGGTTGCGGTCCACCGCGAAGCGCGCCAGCTGCAACAGGGACTGCTTGTAAATACTGTCTGGCAGGTCGGCGATCGCGTCGGACGCGCGCTTGGCGGCCGTCTCGGCCTGGCGCCGCGTGTAATCGAGCGCGCCGCTGCTGGTGACGGCGGCCAGGATGGTGTCGAAATGCTGCTCGTCGCCCTGCTCGATGCAGGCGCGCACCAGCTGGCGCTGTTCCTCCGTGCCGTTTTCCATCAGGTAGATCAGCGGCAGCGTGGGCTTGCCTTCGCGCAGATCGTCGCCTACGTTCTTGCCGATTTCGGCGGCGTCGCCGGCGTAATCGAGCACGTCGTCGATCAGCTGGAAGGCGGTGCCGAGCGAGCGGCCGTATTCGCCGGCCGCCGCCACCTGCGCGTCGCTGGCGCCGGAGATCAGCGCGCCCAGTTCGGCGGCGGCCTCGAACAGCTTGGCCGTCTTCGAGCGTATCACTTGCAGATAGCGTTCCTGGCTCACGTCCGGGTCGTGCATGTTCAGCAGTTGCAGCACTTCGCCCTCGGCGATGACGTTGGTGGCGTCCGACAAGATCTGCATGACGCGCATATTGTTCAGGCCCACCATCATCTGGAAGGCCCGCGAATACAGGAAGTCGCCGACCAGCACCGAGGCGGCGTTGCCGAACAGCGCGTTGGCGGTGGCGCGGCCGCGGCGCAGCGACGATTCGTCGACCACGTCGTCGTGCAGCAGGGTGGCGGTGTGGATGAATTCGACCACCGCCGCCAGTTCGTGGTGCGCCGTGCCGCGGTAGGAATAGGCGTTGGCGACCAGCAGCACCAGCACCGGCCGGATGCGCTTGCCGCCGGCGCTGATGATGTATTCCGCGATCTGGCTCACGAGGCTGACCTCCGATTGCAGCTTGGCGCGGATCACCGTGTTGACGGCGTCCATGTCGGCGGCGATCGTGTGGATGATGTTGTTTTGTGTAGCGTGTTGGGTAGCGTCAGACAAGGCGAACCTGCTATAGACTGGGAAGTGCGGCGATTATACGTCATGCCCCGTGCCGCCGGTGGCGTTTGGCGGACGCTGTCGATTCCGCCGCGCGCGCAGGCAAAGTTGTCGACATACCACGACAGCGGCCGTTTGTGAATAGTTTTTGACGCGAAATGTCCATCCATGTATAATCAGCGGTTCCCCCGTTTCCATGCAGCTCATTCGCAGAGCCGGGGAGGAATTTTTCTTAACATTTGATGAGGTTTCAAATCATGTACGCGGTCATAAAAACCGGTGGCAAACAATACAAAGTTGTCGCTGGCGAAAAACTTAAAGTAGAACAGATACCGGCAGACATTGGTTCCGAAATCACTATCGATCAAGTCCTCGCCGTTGGCGCGGGCGACACCATCAAGTTTGGTGCCCCATTGGTCGAAGGTGCAAAGGTACTGGTTACTGTTGTGGCACACGGTCGTCACGATAAGGTGAAGATTTTCAAGATGCGTCGTCGTAAGCACTACCAGAAGCATCAAGGCCATCGTCAGAACTACACCGAAATCCAAATCGTCTCGATCAACGGCTAATCCCGTTTGCGACACAGCTAATTAAGGAGCTATAAATGGCACACAAAAAAGGCGGCGGCACAACGCGAAACGGCCGTGATTCAGAATCAAAACGTCTGGGCGTCAAAGTCTACGGCGGCCAAACGATCAATGCAGGCGGCATCATCATTCGTCAGCGCGGCACTCCTGTGCGCGCCGGCGAAGGCGTCGGCATGGGCAAAGACCACACCCTGTTCGCTCTGGTGAACGGCAAGGTCAAGTTCGTGGTCAAAGGTCCTCAGTCGCACCAGTTCGTGACGGTCGTACCGGCTGTTGCAGCAGTAGCAGCAGCCTAAATGCAGTACCGGCCGGCGGCGTTCGCGCCCCCGGCCCACCCCGTAAGGCGCAAGCCTTCAATCGAAAGGCTCTGCCCCAGGTAGGGCCTTTTTAGTTTTATGGCGGCACATTATGAAGTTTATCGACGAAGCAAAAATTGAGGTCATCGGCGGCGACGGTGGTAACGGCTGCGCCTCTTTTTGCCGTGAAAAATTTAGACCGTTCGGCGGCCCCGACGGCGGCGACGGCGGCACCGGCGGCACGATCTGGGCCGTGGCGGACCGTAACATCAACACGCTGGTCGACTTCCGCTTCTCGAAGATGCACAAGGGCCGCGACGGCGAGCCGGGACGCGGCGCCGATTGCTACGGCAAGGGCGCGGACGACATCACCCTGCGCATGCCGGTCGGCACCCTCATCATCGACAACGCCAGCGGCGAAATCATCGCCGACCTGACCGAACACGGCCAGATCGAAATGCTGGCCAAGGGCGGCGAAGGCGGCTGGGGCAACATCCACTTCAAATCGTCGACCAACCGCGCCCCGCGTCAAAAGACCGAGGGCAAGGAAGGCGAACGGCGCGAACTGCGCCTGGAACTGAAGGTGCTGGCCGACGTCGGCCTGCTGGGCATGCCCAACGCCGGCAAGTCGACCTTTATTTCGGCCGTGTCGAACGCCCGTCCGAAGATCGCCGACTATCCGTTCACGACGCTGCACCCGAATCTGGGCGTGGTCCGCGTGTCGCACGAGAAGAGCTTTGTGATCGCCGATATTCCGGGCTTGATCGAAGGCGCTTCCGAAGGCGCGGGCCTGGGCCACCAGTTCCTGCGCCACTTGCAGCGCACCGGTTTGCTGCTGCACATCGTCGACATGGCGCCGTTCGAGACCAACGTCGATCCGGTCAAGGAAGCCAAGGCCCTGGTCAAGGAACTGCAAAAGTACGACGAGTCGCTGGTCGAAAAGCCGCGCTGGCTGGTGCTCAACAAGGTCGAGATGCTGCCGCCGGACGAGCGCAAAAAGATCGTCAAGGACTTCATCAAGCGCTTCGCGTGGAAGGGTCCCGTGTTCGAGATCTCCGCGCTGACCCACGACGGCTGCCCGGAACTGGTCAACGCCATCTATCAGCACCTGGAACAGAAAAAGCACAGCGAACAGCGTGCCGAAGAAACCCAGATGACCGAAGAGGCGCGCGGCATTTCGTCCATCGATCCGGACGATCCGCGCTTCAAAATCCTCGACTAAGATCGTCGACCAAGATCCTCGATGGATGTCGGGCGATCGGCAGTACCCGAACGGCCGCCCAGTGCGGCCGTTTTAACATTCGATCAAAATGGTATAAACGGTTATGATCGTCGATGTTATCCACGTCGCCGCCGTCGCCATGAATTCCGTCATACAGAACGCCCACCGCATCATCATCAAGGTCGGCTCCTCGCTGGTCACCAACGACGGCCGCGGCCTCGATCACGCCGCCATCGCGCGCTGGGCCGCGCAGATCGCCGGCCTGCGCGCGCTCGGCAAGCAGGTGGTGCTGGTCAGTTCCGGCGCCATCGCCGAGGGCATGCTGCGCCTGGGCTTCGAGCGCCGCCCGACCGACATCCACGAACTGCAAGCCTGCGCCGCCGTCGGCCAGATGGGCCTCGCGCAAATCTATGAAACGAGTTTCCGCGCGCACGCCCTGGGCACCGCGCAGGTGCTGCTGACGCACGCCGACCTGGCCGACCGCGAACGCTATCTGAACGCGCGCTCCACGCTGACCACCTTGCTGCGCCTGGGCGTGGTGCCGATCATCAACGAGAACGACACCGTCGTCACCGACGAGATCAAGTTCGGCGACAACGACACCCTGGGCGCGCTGGTGGCCAACCTGATCGAGGCCGACGCGCTGATCATCCTGACCGACCAGCAAGGCCTGTTCAGCGCCGATCCGCGCAAGGACCCGGCGGCGGTGCTGATCCAGCAGGGGCGGGCCGGCGACCTGACGCTGGAAGCGATGGCGGGCGGCGCCGGCAGCAGCCTGGGTCGCGGCGGCATGCTGACCAAGATCCTGGCGGCCAAGCGCGCCGCCAAGTCGGGCGCGCACACGGTGATCGCCTACGGCCGCGAGGACAACGTGCTGGGGCGCCTGGCCAGTGGCGAGGCCATCGGAACCGAACTGGCCGCGCAAACCGGCCACCTGACGGCGCGCAAGCAATGGATGGCCGATCACCTGCAC
>NZ_JANXMI010000026.1 GCF_025354735.1 Rugamonas sp. | reverse complement strand
GCAGGCCAGCGGGTGGCCGGAGTAGGTGTAGCCGTGGAATAGCTCGATGCCCGGCGGCGCGTCCATGAAGGCGTCGTGGATGAATTTTTTCGAGAACACGGCGCCCATCGGCACGGTGCCGTTGGTCAGGCCCTTGGCGGTCGTCATCAGGTCCGGCTCGACGTCGAAATAGTCGGCCGCGAACGGCGTCGTCAACCGTCCGAAGCCGGTGATGACTTCATCGAAGATCAGCAGGATGCCGTGCTTGGTGCACAACTCGCGCAGCCGTTTCAGATAGCCTTTCGGCGGGATCAGCACCCCGGTCGATCCGGCCACCGGTTCGACGATGACGGCGGCGATGGTCGAGGCGTCGTGCAGCGCGACGATGCGTTCCAGTTCGTCGGCCAGGTGGCTGCCGTATTCCGGCTCGCCGCGCGTGTAGGCGTTCTTTTCCAGGTTGTGCGTGTGCGGCAGGTGGTCGACGCCGGGCAGCATCACGCCGTAGGGCTTGCGGTTGCCGGCGATGCCGCCGACCGAAATGCCGCCGAAGCCGACGCCGTGGTAACCGCGCTCGCGGCCGATGAAGCGGGTGCGCGCCGCCTCGCCGCGCGCCTTGTGGTAGGCCAGCGCCATCTTCAGCGCCGTGTCGACCGACTCGGAACCGGAGTTGGTGTAGAAGACGTGGCCGAATTTGTGGCCGGTGTAGTCCATCAGTTTTTCGGCCAGGTCGAAGGCGGCCGGATGGCCCATCTGGAAGGTCGGCGCGAAGTCGAGCTGGCCGACCATTTCGCGCACGGCGGCGACGATCTTCGGCTGCGCATGGCCGCAGGGGACGCACCACAGGCCGGCCGTGCCGTCCAAAATAGCGTTGCCGTCGACGTCCTTGTAGTACATGCCTTCGGCCGAAACGAGCAGCCGTGGATGCATCTTGAAGTCGCGGTTATTCGTGAAGGGCATCCAAAACGCGGACATCGATGCTGGTCGGGATTGGTTCATGCGTCGCTCCTGTGATGTGGCTACAACGGCCTCTATCGCTTTTTTGACGGACCGTCAAATAATTTACCAGTTGGCAAAATGATGATGCAATAATAGACAGCGCATCAACTATGGCACAGATACACAAATATCAAAACCAGCCAACCGTACAGGCGGCAAAAACGATACAGTTAGTTTCAGACAGCGTGGAGAGCGTGCAGATGGAGCGAGGCAATCCGGCACCCGAATTGAGCGACTGCGCCGCTTCCGGCGTGGGCTGGCCGGTGCTGGCCATCGAGCGCGCCAAAAAGGGCAGCCTGGTCGAACAGATCGTCGCCGCCATCAGCGCCATGGTGGCCGCGCGCGAGTTGCGCGTCGGCACCAGGATGCCCTCGGTGCGCCAGTTCGCGAAGTGTAATGGCGTGAGCACCTTTACAGTTGTCGAGTCCTACGACAGGCTGGTGACGCTGGGATTGCTGTCCTCGCGGCGCGGCTCGGGCTATTTCGTGGCGCGCCAGGACCTGCCGGCGGCGGCGCTGGCGCCGGCCACGCAGGCGGCGGCCAGCGCCATCGACGCGCTCACGCCGGAGCTGTATTCGGGCGTGTCCGACGCGCTACCGGTGGGCGCCGGCTGGCTGCCGCCCGAGTGGTATGGCGAGGACACCATCCTCGACGCCGTGCGCCAGGCCATGCGCATTCCGGCCAACCGCCTGCGCGGCTACGGCCACCCGCTCGGCTTCCCGACGCTGCGCCAGCACCTGGCGGCGACGCTGTCGGACGATTTGTTCCCGGTCGAGGCGGAGCAGATCCTGCTGACCCACGGCGCCACCCACGCCTTCGACCTGATCCTGCGCACGCTGACCAAGCCGGGCGACACGGTGCTGGTGGAAGATCCCGGCTACAGCAATCTGCTGTCGCTGATACGCCACCACGGCTGCGTCGCCGTCGGCATCGCGCGCGGCGAGAACGGCCTCGATATGGAGGCGCTGGCGGCGGCCGCGAAAGCGAGCCAGCCCAAGCTCATGTTCGTCAACACGGTGCTGCAAAATCCGCTCGGCACCTCGCTGTCGCAGGCGCAGGCGCACCGGCTGCTGGGCCTCGCCGAGCAGTTCGATTTCTGGCTGGTGGAGGACGATATCTACCGCGAACTGGCGCCGCGCGGCGACGCCTCGCTGGCGGCGATGGATGGATTGCGGCGCGTGATCCGGGTCGGCAGTTTCTCGAAGACGCTGTCGCCGGTGCTGCGGGTCGGCTCGATCTGCGCCTCGGCCTCGCTGCTGCCCGAGCTGCTGCGCGTGAAGATGCTGGCCGGCCTGACCACGTCCGAAATCAACGAGCGCGCCGTCTACCACGCGATCACCGCGCGGCCCTACCGGCGCATGGTCGACAAGCTGGTGGCGCAGCTCGACGGCGGCCGCGAACGCACCATCGACCGCCTGCGCGAAGCGGGCCTGGCGCCGGTGGCGCGGCCGCGCGGCGGCATGTTCGTCAGCGCCGGCTGGGCCGACGCCCCCACGCCCGAATGGAACGGCAAGGTCATCGCCGACCTGGCGCTGAAGGCCGGCATGCTGCTGTCCCCGAATGATTTTTTCATGCTGCGCGCGCCGGAGTCGGTCTGGTTCCGCTTCAACGTCGCCTACACCGACCACCCGCTGCTGCTGCAGTTCCTGCAATCGATACGACCACGCTGAAAGAGACCACATGAGCACCATCGCCAGAGCAAGCGCGGAACCCGTCGCCAAGATCAGCCGGCGCGTACTCAATCGCGACAAGCTCGAAGCGGATATCGCCGCCGTCGCCGTGCGCGTGTTCGCCGAATGCGGCTACGAAGGCACGTCCATCGCCGACGTCGCCGAACGGGCCGGATTGTCGAAGCAGAATCTGATGTACTACTATCCGAGCAAGCAGGCCCTGTACCAGCGCGTGCTCGATGAAGTGCTCGACGAGTGGCTGGCGCGCATGGAGAGCCTGGCCGACGCCACCCAGGAGCCGGCCGACATGCTGCGCGCCTATGTGCAGGCCAAGCTGCGCTTTTCGCGCGAGCAGCCGTGGGCTTCGCGCGTGTATGCGATGGAGGTCATCAGCGGCGCGCAGCTGTACGGCGCCCAGATCCAGAGCCGCGTGGTGCCGCTGCTGCGCAAGGATATCGAGGTGTTCGAGCAGTGGATCGCTGCCGGCAAGGTGGCGCCGATCAACGCCACCCATCTGCTGTTCGCGATCTGGGCGATGACGCAGTCGTATGCCGATTTTTCGACCCAGATGGTGCTGGTGTTGAACCGCAAGCAGCTGACCAAAAAGGATTTCGACGACGCCGAAAAAGTCATCGTCAACATGGTGCTGGCGGCGATACAGGTGCCGCAGCCATGCCCGTGACGGCGCGCCGGAGTCGCCGCGCGTGACATCGGGGTCAGATCCCGCTACAGTGCGGTGGCCGCAGTCGACGCCGTCCACGGCGGGGCCAGCCCCAGGTCCCGGTACGTGGATGAGCAGGCGCGATTGCCATCGCTTACTTAACTTAACCGCACGCCCCCACCATGCCCGCCTTTGAACCCACCCACCTGAACACCGAGCGCCTGGCGCTGCGCCCCATCATCGCGGCCGACGCGCCGGCGCTGCTGGCCATCTTCTCCGACCCGCAGGCGATGCGCTACTGGAGCAGCGAGCCGTGGACCGTCCTGCTCCAGGCCGAGGCCTACGTCGACTACATCACGCTCGGCCGCCAGGACGGCAGCGCGCTATGCTTCGGCGTGACGCTGGCCGCCGGCGGCGCCCTGATCGGCACCTGCACGCTGTACGCCTTCGACCACCGCAACCGCCGCTGCGAAATGGGTTATATGCTGTCGCGCGCGCACTGGGGCCACGGCTACATGCCCGAAGCGCTGGCCGCGATGCTGGACCACGGCTTCGACACGCTGGACCTGCACCGCGTCGAAGCCGACATCCACCCCGACAACGCCGCCTCCGAACGCGTGCTCGAACGCCTGCGCTTCCAGCGCGAAGGCCGGCTGCGTGAGCGCTGGTTCGTCGGCGGCGAGTTGTCCGACAGCGTCATCTACGGCCTGCTGCGGGCCGACTGGCACGCCGCCCGGCCGCGCTGAAAGCGCCGCCGGGCGCGCCATTCATCGCCCATCGCGACAGGTGATCCCGCCAAAACGGCAATTGATCGCAATCCCCTACCGCCGCCGCCGCGCGCTTGCTAAAGTGATGCCATCAACCAGATCATCCGACGGAGACGCGCCATGAAAAACCTCAACAGCCAGACCGTGCTCGACCTGCTCGAAGACGTCGCGCAGGCGCTGATGCAGACCTTGCGCGCCGGCGCCCGCACGCTGCGGCGCATGTCGTGGCCGGCGCTGATGCTGGCTTGCGTGCTGCTGGCCTTCGTGCTGACGATACTGCCGCTGGCGCTGTTCCTGTTCGCTTGCTTCCTGCTGCTCAAAGTGATCGTCGGCGTGACCGTCGTCGGCAAGCAGCGCGACCGCCGCGACCAGGAACCGTCGGAGCGCGAACAATGACGCGCGAGCGCAGCGACCGGAATTTCGACAACCTGCGCGGCCAAGTGCGCGACGCCGGCGCCACCAGCGGCAACCGGCTGCTCGGCTTTGTGCGCGAAGTGGGCGACACCGCCAGCACGCTGTGGTGGCGCTTCTTCGACTGGCTGGCCCAGGTCCCTTGGCGCAAGCTGTTCGTGATCTGGTTCCTGCTGCTGCTCCTGAGCGCGACGCCGTTCGGCATGCACAAGCAGGCCGTCGCCTTCATCCTGATGTCCTTCGGCCTGAAGGTGCTGGCCGGCGGCAAGCGCAAGGCCGAAATCGAAGCGCACCAGGCGTCGGCGCAGGCCGGCGAAGAGAGCCTGGAACGGCGCCTGGTCGAAGCGCAGATGGCGGCCCTGCAAGCCCAGGTCGAGCCGCATTTTTTATTCAACACGCTGGCCCTGATCGGCCAGTTGATCGAAACCGACCCGCCCCAGGCGGCCCGCATCCACACCCATTTGATCGAGTACCTGCGCGCCACGCTGCCGCAGATGCGCGCGCGCAGCAGCGGCACGCTGGGACGCCAGCTCGACATGTCGCGCGCCTACCTGGCTATCATGCAGGCGCGCATGCGCTCGCGGCTGGCCGTGTCGATCGACGTGCCGCACGAAATGCTGAGCGCGACCTTCCCGCCGATGATGCTGCAGATCCTGATCGAGAACGCCATCAAGCACGGGCTGGAACCGAAAATCGAGGGCGGCCGCATCGACATCCACGCCCGCGTCGAAGGCCAGACGCTGGTGGTCGAAGTGCACGACGACGGCGTCGGTTTCAATGTGCACGCCGGCGACGGCGTGGGCCTCAACAATGTGCGCGAACGGCTGCGCATCCTGTACGGCAATCGGGCCCAGTTGCTGATCGAGGCGCCGCTCGACGGCGGCGCCCGCGCCACCATCCGGCTGCCCTACGCGCCCGACATCTTCGCGGGCACGCCATGAGCGCGGCCCCGTGCGCCCGCGCCCTGATCGCCGACGACGAGGACGCGATGCGCGCCCAGCTGCGCAGCCGCCTGCGCGAAGCGTGGCCGGAGCTCGACATCGTCGCCGAGGCGGCCAACGGCATCGAGGCCGTCGCGCTGGCCGGCCAGCACCAGCCCGACATCGTCTTCCTCGACATCCGCATGCCCGGCCTGTCCGGCATCGAGGCGGCGCGCATGTTGTTCAACCGCTGCCACCTGGTGTTCGTCACCGCCTACGACCAGTATGCGATCGAAGCGTTCGAACAGGGCGCGCTCGATTACCTGCTCAAGCCGGCCAGCGCCGAGCGCCTGAAAACCACCTGCGCGCGGCTGCAATCGCTGATCGGCAAGGCGCCGGCCAATATCGAGCGCCAGCTCAGCGCCCTGCTGCTGGGCCAACCCGGCGCCGGCGCCAAGCGGGAATACCTGCGCTGGATCCAGGCCGTGGTGGGCAACAGCCTGCGCATGATCAGCACGCGCGAAGTGCTGTTCTTCCGCGCCGATGAAAAATATACGCGGGTGCAGACGGAGCAATCCGAAGTCCTGATCCGCAAGACGCTCAAGGAACTGGCCGACGAACTCGATCCCGACGAGTTCTGGCGCATCCACCGCTCGACGCTGGTGCGGGTGGACGCCATCGCCGAAGTCACGCGCGACCTGCGCGGCCGGCAAATGGTCAGCATCCGCAATTTCGGCGAGCAATTGGAAGTGAGCCGTGGCCACGCCCATCTGTTCCAGCAGATGTAGGCCGGCGCGCGCGCACGCGCCAGCGGCCGCTTGCACGCGCCGCGGCGCTGGACTATATTAACTCCACGCTTATCTTCAGGGAGAACACCATGTCCGGCATACCCAAGAACACGCGCGCCACCATCATCCCTTGCATGCGCTACCGCGATGCGCCGGCCGCCATCGAGTGGCTGTGCTCCACCTTCGGCTTCGAGCGGCAGCTGGTGGTGCCGAACGAGGACGGCACCATCGCCCACGCCCAGCTCTCCTACGGCAACGGCATGATTATGCTGGGGTCCATCTTCGACACGGAATTCGGCCGACTGATGAAACAGCCCGGCGACATCGGCAAGGCCGTCACGCAGAGCGCCTACCTGGTCGTCAACGACGCCGACAAGGTCTACGGCCGCGCGCTCGAAGCGGGCGCCCAGATCGTGCTGGAGATTAAAGACGAGGATTACGGCGGGCGCGGTTTCACCTGCCGCGATCCCGAGGGACATATCTGGAGCATCGGCACTTACGATCCGTGGCAGTGATGCGATGCGGTGATGGGTGATGGGGAAGCGGCGCCAAACTAAATCGGGGTCAGGCCGACGCCAAGCCCGACTTCATCCCTCGCCGCCCGCCATCGCCTCGGCCAGCGCGCGGTCGGCCACCAGCACCGGGCGGATCTGGATCACGTCGCGGTACAGCGGCGGCAGCTGCGCGCACAAGCGCGCCAACGCCTCCGGTTCCAGGCGCGGCTGCACATACTGCAACTGCGCCGGATTATTCGGCGGCAGCGGTCCTTCCATCGTCGAGCCGTAGGCGCCGAGGTTCATGAAGCTGAGCGCATCGTCGGACGGCCCGCGCGCGAACACGAAGGTGCCGTCCTTGGGATGGCCCAGATACCGCCGCAATTGGGCCTGCTGCGCGGCGTCGGCGCCGGCCATCAGCTGATAGCGCAGCTGCGCGTAGGCGCGCGTGACTTCCATGAACGCGGTGCGGATGCCCGACTGCGCCAGCCGGCCCGGCATGCAGAGCAGCAGGTTGCCGAAGAAGTCCAGCAGCGCCACCGCGTCGCCCTCGCCGCCGCCGGCCACGTCTCGCTCCACCGCCAGCTTCAGGAACGGCGCCAGGCCGACGTCGGGCCGCTGCGGCGCGCAGCGATACGTCAGCGCGGCGGGGTAGAATTTTTTCAGCGCCAGCACGATGGCATGGTCGGGCGCCAGCGTGGCGATATCCTGCAATTGCGGCTGCGGCAGGTCGGTGCTGAACAGCTCCATCACATTGCCGGACGTGGCCTCGAACACCAGCGAACATAAGGCCTGCGTCGGTTCGGCGATCGTTTTACCGATGAAGAAAGACTTCGGCGCCGCGCCGCTGCCGGCCCGCGCATACGATGAGGAACCCAGCACCGCCGGGTAGCTGAAGCTGGCGCCGGCGCGCGGCCGCAAGGCCGGCGGCAGCGCGGAAAAGCTCGCGCTGGCGTCGTAATTGATGCCGGCGTTGCGGTCCGGCGCCGCCGCCACCACATTGAAACCGGCCGCCAGGATCGCGCCGCTGCACATGCAGCAGGGATCGAGCGAGGTGACGATGGTGATGTCCTCCGGCGCCGGCAGCGCCATGCCCTTGGCCCGTTCGGCGAAATACCAGTCGATCAGCTGGCGCTCGCCGTGCGCGGTCGGATCGAAAATCAGGCCGTTTTTGACGACGTTGTTGTGCAGCGATTGCAGCACCGTGCCATGCTGGTCCAGCATCACGCCGCCGACGCCGAAGGTGCCCTGCGTTTTGGCGGCGATGGCTTCGCCGGCCGCGATCGCAACGGCGGCCTGCACGTCGATGGTTTTCTTGAAGACCAAGGCTTACTTCTTTTTCAGGTCGGCGCCGCCGAAGGCGTTCGGCAACTGCGCGCTGGCGGTGGTCTCGTAGATGTCGCCGTTCAGGTTCGTCAGCAGCACCGGCAGCTCGTTGCCGCCCAATTCCAGGATCACCTGGCGGCAGGCGCCGCACGGCGCGATCGGGCCATCGGTCTCGCCGATGACGACCAGCTGCGCAAAGTCGCCCGGCTGGTAGCCGTGCGCGACGGCGCTGAAGAAGGCGGTGCGCTCGGCGCAGTTGCACAAGCCGTAGGACGCGTTTTCCACGTTACAGCCGTGGAAGACCCGGCCGTCGTTGCACAGCAGCGCGGCGCCGACCTTGAAGTTGGAGTAAGGAGTGTAAGCCTTCAGGCGCGCGGCGGCGGCTTCGGCGATCAGCTGGTCTTTGTTCATGGGATTCCCTGGATTGGTTTTTTAAGGACGGATCGAGCGGTAGACGACTGGATTGATGACCGGCGCGATGTCGCTGATCTGGTACGCGGCCTGGATTTCGCGCACCGCCTGCTGCGCCGCTTCCTGCGTGCGCGCGTGGACCATCGCCAGCGGCTGGCCGACGGCGACCTGCTCGCCCAGACCCACCAGCTCCGTCAGTCCGACCGCGAAATCGATCGCGTCGGCCGGACGGCGACGGCCGCCACCGAGGCTGACCACGGCCAGTCCCACGCCACGGCAATCGCAGCCGGCCGCGTACCCGGCCTTCAACGCCGGCGCCGGCACCACGACCGGCGCGCGCTCCAGGTGACGATCCGGCTGCTCCATCAAATCGGCCGGACCGCCCAGCGCCGCCACCATGCGCGAGAAGCGCTCCGCGGCCTGGCCCGAATCCAGCGCCGTTTGCAGCTTGGCGCGCGCCTCGGTTTCGGTCGCGGCCAGTTTGCCGAGAACCAGCATTTCGGCGCACAGCGCCATCGTCACTTCGTGCAAACGCGCCGGACGCGAACGGCCGCTCAGGTAATCCATCGCGCCGCGCACTTCCAGCGCATTGCCGGCGTACGGCGCCAGCGATTCGTTCATGTCGGTCAGGATGGCCGACGTCATCATGCCCGCGCCGTTGCCGACGCCGACGATGCTCTCGGCCAGCTCCACCGATTTATCGTAGGTCGGCATGAAGGCGCCGGTGCCGACTTTCACGTCCATCACCAGCGCATCGAGGCCGGCCGACAGCTTCTTCGACAGGATGGAACCGGTAATCATGGCCACCGATTCCACCGTCGCCGTGGTGTCGCGGATGCTGTAGAAGCGCTTGTCCGACGGCGCCAGCGACGCGGTCTGGCCGATGATGGCGACGCCCACTTCCCGCACCACCTTGCGGAACAAGGCATTGTCCGGCGTGGTGACGTAACCGGGAATGGCGTCGAATTTATCGAGCGTGCCGCCGGTGTGGCCGAGGCCACGGCCGGAGATCATCGGCACGAAACCGCCGCAGGCCGCGATCATCGGCCCAAGCAGCAGCGAGACGACATCGCCGACGCCGCCGGTGGAGTGCTTGTCGACGACGGGGCCGGGCAGGTTGAGCGAGCGCCAGTCCAGCACTTCGCCAGAATCGCGCATCGCCAGCGTGAAGGCGACGCGTTCATCCATCGTCATGTCGTTGAAGAAGACGGCCATCGCGAAGGCGGCGATCTGGCCTTCGGTGACGCTGTTGTCGGTGATGCCGTGCACGAAGAACTGGATCTCTTCGGCGGTCATGACGCCGCCGTCGCGTTTTTTACGGATGATCTCTTGAGGTAAAAACATGGATGGCTCCCGCTTTGAATGAGGTATTGAAGTGATGCGGGCCGAAGCTCCGCGAGGAGCTCCGGCCCTGATGTTCTGGTCAGCCGCGCTGAAATCGGAATTGCACCAGCGCCGCCGCAATCGGGGTCAGACCCCGACCGTTGATCACACGCCGTAAGGTATCCACACGTTCTTCACTTGCGTGGCGTGCGCCAGCACCGCGCGGCCGCCGCTTTGCGCCGTACTATACCAGTCGCGTCCCTTGGCGCCGCCGACCCAGGTGCGCTTGAGCGAACCGGCCGACAGCCGCTCGACTTCCGCGCAGCCCTCCGCCGAGCCGTCGTGGCGCCACACCGCGTCGATGTCCGAGTGCGTCGCCAGCGTGCGCGCCAGTTCGTCCGCGCCGCCGGTGATGATGTTGACCACCCCGCCCGGCAAATCCGACGTGTCGAGCACCTGATACAGATCGGTCGCCGAGAACGGATGCGCTTCCGACGGCACCACCACCACGCGGTTGCCCATCGCGATGGCCGGCGCCACCAGCGAAATAAAGCCCAGCAGCGGCGCCTCGTTCGGGCACACGATGCCGATCACGCCCACCGGTTCGTTGAGCGCCACGGTGATGCCGTGCATCGGCGGCTGGTGCACCTGGCCGTCGTACTTGTCGGCCCAGGCGGCGTAGTAGAACAGGCGTTCGATGGACGCCTGCACTTCTTTTTCCGCGTTCTTGGAACCGGTCATAGCGGCGATGCGCGCGGCGAATTCGTCGGCGCGCGCCGCCAGATTCTCGGCGATGTAGTACAGCACCTGCGCCCGATTGTGCGACGTGGCCTTGGCCCAGCCGCCAGCCTTGTGCGCCGCTTCGACGGCGTTGCGGATATCCTTGCGGCTGCCCTCGCCGATCTCGCCGATGAAGGCGCCGGAAGCGCCATGGATCGCGCGGCTATAACCGCTGTCCGGGCGCGCCTGCTTGCCGCCGACGTACAGCTTGGCCGTGCGGTCGATGGCGAAGGGGTCGCCGCTGCCGCCGGCCATCGCCAATTTCGGCTGGGCCTTCGCTTCCATCACCGGCGCGGCCGGACGCGCGTCCTCCGACAGCGCGGTCATATATTCATACATGCCTTCGCGCCCGCCTTCGCGGCCGTAGCCCGATTCGCGGTAACCGCCGAAGCCGCAGGCGGCGTCGAACTGGTTGGCGGTGTTAATCCACACCACGCCGGCCTTGATCTGCGGCGCGACGTCCAGCGCGAGGCTGATGTTTTCGCTCCACACGCAGGCCGCCAGTCCGTACACGGTGTTGTTCGCCAGTTGCACCGCTTCGGGCGGCGTGCGGAAGCTCATCGCCACCAGCACCGGTCCGAAGATTTCGGCCTGCGCGACGGCGGCCGAGGTGGAGGCGCCGGTAATGAGCGTCGGTGGGAACCACGAGCCCTCGGCCGGCAGTTCGCACGCGCTCTGGTACACGGTGCAGCCTTCGGCGCGCGCCGATTCCACCAGCGCGGCGATGCGCTGCCGCTGCACTGGATCGACCAGCGCGCCGATGTCGACCGACTTGTCGAGCGGCGAGCCGAGGGTCAGCTTGTCCATGCGGGCGCGCAGCTTGGCGAGGAATTTTTCCTCAACCGATTCCTGCACCAGCAAGCGCGAACCGGCGCAGCAGACCTGCCCTTGGTTGAACCAGATCGAATCGACCAGGCCTTCGACGGCGGCGTCGAGGTCGGCGTCCTCAAACACGATGAACGGCGATTTTCCGCCCAATTCCAGCGACAACTTCTTGCCGCTGCCGGCGGTGGCCACGCGGATCAAACGACCGACTTCGGTCGAGCCGGTGAAGGCCAGCTTGTCGATGCCCGCATGGTTGACGATGGCTTCGCCGACGCGGCCATCGCCGGTGACGATGTTGACGACGCCGGCCGGCACGCCGGCCTGCACGCAGATTTCGGCGAACAGCATGGCCGTCAGCGACGTGAATTCGGCCGGCTTGAAGACGACCGTGTTACCGGCGGCCAGCGCCGGCGCGATTTTCCAGGACAGCATCAGCAGCGGGAAATTCCACGGCACGATCTGGCCGACCACGCCGACGGCGCGGTAGTCGGCGAATTCCTCGGCCTGCAATTGGGCCCAGCCGGCGTGGTAGTAGAAGTGGCGCGCCGCCAGCGGCATGTCGATGTCGCGCGTTTCGCGGATGGTCTTGCCGTTGTCCAGCGTCTCGAGCACGGCGAACAGGCGCGCATGCTTTTGCAGCAGGCGCGCCAGCGCGTACAGCACGCGCGCGCGTCCGTGGCCGCCCAGCGCCTGCCAGCCCGGCTGCGCGCGGCGCGCCGCTTCGACGGCGCGGTCGACGTCGGCGCCGCTCGCCTGCGTCAGGTCGGCCAGCTTCGATGCGTCAGCCGGATTGGTCGAGGCGAACAACTCGCCCGGCGCGCTCCACGCATTGTCGATGAACAGGCCGAAGGCGCGGTCGTGGCGCTCCAGCCAGGCCTGCGCTTCTTTTTGACTTTCGGGTGCTGGGCCGTAGTCCATGGTCGTGAGGATCTCTTTAATTGTTGGCATGACGTGTCCGATTTTTTCTTTAGGGTTGAGCGTGACGGTGCGCGGCCGAGTAATTGCCGGTGACGTAGTGCTCAAGCTGACGCTCGATGTCGGTCAGCAGGCTCGATGCGCCGATGCGGAACAGGTGCGGCTCCAGCCACTCGTTGCCCAGTTCCTCCTTCATCAGCGACAGGTATTGCAGCGCCGCCTTGGCCGTGCCGACGCCGCCGGCCGGCTTGTAGCCGATCTTGAAACCGGTCTGCTCGTGATATTCGCGGATCGCGCGCACCATCGTCAGCGACACGGGAATCGTCGCGTTGACCGGCTCCTTGCCGGTCGAGGTCTTGATGAAATCGGCGCCCGCCATCATGCAGACCCACGAAGCCTTGGCCACGTTTTCCAGCGTGACCAGTTCACCGGTGGCCAGAATGGCCTTCACGTGGGCCTCGCCGCAAGCCTTGCGGTAGGCGACCATTTCGTCGTACAGCGCCTGCCAGTTACCGGTCAACACATGCTGGCGCGTGATGACGATGTCGATTTCGGAGGCGCCGGCGGCGACCGACAATTCGATCTCGCGCACCTTCGTTTCCATGCTGGTCAAGCCGGCCGGGAAGCCGGTCGACACGGCCGCTATCGGCAAACGCCCTTGCAGCACGCGGGTGGCCGGCGCGATCATCTCGTGGTACACGCAGACCGCGCCGGTGGTCAGCACATGGCCATCGAGGCCGAGCGCCGAGACCAAATCCGAACGCAGCGGACGCATGGCCTTCATGCACAGGCGCTCGACGCGGCCCGGCGTGTCGTCGCCCGACAGTGTGGTCAGGTCGATCAGGCCGATGGCCTTCACCAGCCACGCGGCCTGGTATTCTTTTTTCACCGTGCGGCGGTTCGCCAGGCTGGCGGCGCGGCGGTCGGCGGCGGCCTTGTTGACGTGGATATGGTTGATCCAGCCCAGGTCCAGCGGGACTGCTTCGTTGCGTTTGAAATCAGTGATGATGCTCATAACAGATTGCTTCCGTTCGAGAGGGGTTTGACGCCGAGGTGGTGGGCCAGCGTCTGGCCGATGTCGGAGAAGGTGTCGGAGATGCCGAGCGCCTGCGGCTTCACGCCGGGGCCGAAGAAGATCATCGGGATATGCTCGCGCGTGTGGTCGGAGCCGGGCCAGGTCGGGTCGCAGCCGTGATCGGCGGTGATGACCACCAGGTCGCCCTCTTTCAATTTGGCGATGAACTCGGGCAGGCGCGCGTCCATCTCGTGCAGCGCGTTCGAGTAGCCGGCCACGTTGCGGCGGTGGCCGAAGGCCTGGTCGAAGTCGACGAAGTTGACGAACGTGAGCGAGCCGTCGCCGGCTTCTTCTTCGGTCTTCATCAGCGCGTCGAACAGCGCCATGTTGTCGACGCCCTTGACCATGCGCGACACGCCCTGGGTGGCGAAGATGTCGCTGATCTTACCGAGCGCGATCACTTCGCCGCCGCCGTTCTTGACATGGTCCAGCAGCGTCGGCGCCGGCGGCGCGACGGCGTAGTCGTGGCGGTTGGTGGTGCGGGTGTACTTGCCGTTGGCGCCCTTGAACGGGCGGGCGATGACGCGGCCGATGTTGTACGGCGCGACCAGCTTGAAGGCCATCTCGCACACTTCATACAGGCGCTCAAGGCCGAACGATTCCTCGTGCGCGGCGATCTGCATGACCGAGTCGCCGGAGGTGTAGATAATCAGCTTGCCGCTGGCGACATGCTCGTCGCCGTGCTTGTCGATGATGTCCGTGCCGGAGGCGTGGCAGTCGCCGAGGAAGCCGGGCACGCCGGCCAGTTCCTGCAATTTGGCGGTCAGCTCGGCGGGGAACGACGGCGTCGTCTTGGGGAAGTAACCCCAGTCGAAATCGACCGGCACACCGGCGATTTCCCAGTGGCCGCTCTGGGTGTCCTTGCCGGTCGAGCGCTCGCGCGCGGCGCCGTAGGCGCCCGTGAAGCCGTCGCGCTGCGAGAAGCCTTCGGCCCACTCGCCGCTGGCGGTGTGGGCGGCGGCGGCCAGGCCCAGTTTTTCCATCGTCGGCAGCGCCATCGGCGTGCCGCTCCTGGCGGCCCACGCGGCGATGTGGCCGAAGGTGTTGGCGCCGACGTCGTTGTATTTGGCGGCGTCCGGCGTGGCACCGAGGCCGAAGGAATCCAGCAGGAGAATAAATGCGCGTTTCATGTTTGCTCCGATCAGGCCCGGACCACGATGCGATCGCGGCCCGACCCTCAAATGACTGAAGGGCGGACCAGCCGCCCCTCCGGGATTACGCCTGCGGCGTTTTGGCCACGGTGGCGAGGAAGCCGAGTATCAGTTCGATCAGCGACGTGGCGCCGATGGCGGCGTACTTCAGCGTCTGTTCGTGCGACAGCGGGAACGGCGACAGGCCCTCGGCCAGGTTGGTGATGACGGACACGCCGACCACCTTCAAACCGCAGTGGCGGGCCGACACCACTTCCGGCACCACCGACATGCCGACGGTGTCGGCGCCGAGGCGGCCAAAGGCGCGGATTTCGGCCGGGGTCTCGAAGTTCGGGCCGGCGTAGGCGATGAAGACGCCTTCGTGCAGCGTGATGCTTTTGGCGGCGGCCGTTTCCATGACCAGCTTGCGCAGGTCGGCGTCGTAGGCGTTGGCCATGCTGAAGAAGCGCGGGCCGAAGCGGTCGTCGTTGGGGCCGACCATCGGCGTCCCCGGCAGGAAGTTGATATGGTCGGTGATCGCCACCAGCGCGCCGGCGTCCACTTCGGGGCGCAGCGAGCCGGCGGCGTTGGTCACGAACAGCATCTCGCAGCCGAGCAGCTTCATGGTGCGCACGGCCGACGTCATCACGCCCATGCCGTAGCCTTCGTAGAAGTGGCCGCGGCCCTTCATGCACACCACCGACACGCCCGACAGGGTGCCGATCACCAGTTCGCCGGCGTGGCCGTGCACGGTGCTGATCGGGAAGCCCGGCAATTCGTCGAAGCCGATGGTGACGGCGTCGCTCATCTGCTCGGCCAGCACGCCCAGGCCGGAGCCGAGGATCATCGCGATACGCGGTTTGAAATCGGCCGGCAGGCGGGCGCGGATCAGGGCGGCGGCTTGGAATGGGGAATTGTTAGACATGGTTATCCTCGTTTTTATAAGTAATTTTAGACGATGCTGGTGTTGACTATGCTGGTTCGATGGCCGCGCATCGTAGCGACGGCGGCCCGGCGCGCTGCGCCAAAAATCGTGAAAAGCTTGAAAAATAGTGTGACTGCGTGGAAGCTGAATGTGCGTAAAACTGTCTGACCGTCACTATGCATCATCCTCTATATGTATGGCAAATACCATTTTTCTTCCGCATTTATACAAAACCCATATAAATATCGCCTATTATAAAACATGGCGCTAGCCCCGCAAACCGTGGCCGCCGCGAATGTGGCGATGAAATTGACAGGAAATTGACACGCGATTGACAATATGTCGAACATAAGTTTATCATCAGAGACAAATGTTTATACGGACCTCGCCGTGACCGACACTTCCAAAAAAGATCAGCTTTACGAGCTGATCCGCGCCAACCCCTTCATATCCCAGCAAGACCTGGCGATCGAGCTGCGCCTGTCGCGCTCCGCCGTGGCCGGCCACATCGCCGGCCTGATACGCGAACGCCGCCTGCTGGGCCGCGCCTATGTGCTGCCCGACAAGCGCCCCGTGATGTGCATAGGCGCCGCCAACCTGGACCGCAAGCTGCGCACGCTGGCGCCGCTGCAAATGGGCACCTCGAATCCGGCCGGCGCCGAAGAAGTCTATGGCGGCGTGGCCCGTAACATCGCCGAAAACCTGGCGCGCCTGAACCTGCCGGCCGCGCTGCTCACGGCCCTGGGCGACGACGCCGCCGGCCGCGCGCTGCAAGACCACGCCGAATCGGCCGGCATCGACACGCGCGGCTCGCTGCGCCTGTTTGAAACGGCCAGCGGCACCTACACGGCGGTGCTCGACGACCTCGGCGAACTGGTGTTGGCCCTGGCCGACATGGCGCTGTACGAGCAGCTCACGCCGGCCTTCCTCGGCAACCGCGCGCCGCAACGGGCGGCGGCCGCGCTCACCGTGGCCGACCTGAACCTGCCGCTGGCCAGCGTGGCCCAGCTGCTGGCCGACGCGCGGCGCGATGCCATCCCGCTGGTGATCGTCGCCGTGTCGCAGCCGAAGATGGACCGCCTGCCGCAGGATTTGAACGGCCTGCGCCTGCTGATCCTCAATCGCGGCGAACTCGAAACGCGCGCCGGCCGCAAGCTGCCGACCCAGGCCGACGTGCGCGCCGCCTGCCGCGACGTGCGGGCCCAGGGCGCGCAGGACGTCATCGTCACCTGCGGCGGCGAAGGCGTGTTCCACACCCAGGCCGACGTGCTGGCCTGGCTGCCGGCGCGGCGCGTGGACGTGGTCGACGTCACCGGCGCCGGCGACGCCTTCGCGGCCGCCGTCTGCTGGTCGCTATACCAGGGCAGCGACGACTTGACGCTGGCCTGCCGCCGCGGCCTGAAGGTGGCCGCGATGACGCTCGAAAGCCCGGACACGGTGTCGCCGATGCTGGCCGCCGACGTCCTCGACGAAATCCATAACTTCGACATGAACGCGCCGCTGTTCACCGCTCCGGCTTAAACAAAAGGACGCCCACCATGCACCAATTCCTCCTCTACTCGGCCGAAGTGGCCGCCGCGCGCGCCGCCGGCAAAGCCATCGTCGCCCTCGAATCGACCATCATCTCGCACGGCATGCCGTATCCACAGAACGTGCGGATGGCGAACGAAGTCGAACAGATCATCCGCGACGCCGGCGCCGTGCCGGCCACCATCGCCGTCATGGACGGCAAAATCTGCATCGGCCTGTCGCCGCGCCAGCTCGAACTGCTGGCGACGTCGCCGGACGCGATGAAGGTCAGCCGGCGCGACCTGCCCTACGTGCTGTCGCAGTCCAAACTGGGCGCGACCACGGTGGCGGCGACCATGATCTGCGCCGAACTGGCCGGCATCAGCGTGTTCGTCACCGGCGGCATCGGCGGCGTCCATCGCGGCGCCGCCACCAGCTTCGACATCTCGGCCGACTTGCAGGAACTGGCGCGGACCTCGGTGGCGGTGGTGTGCGCGGGCGTCAAGTCCATCCTCGACATCGGCCTGACGCTGGAATACCTGGAAACGCACGGCGTGCCCGTGGTGAGCATGGGCCAGCGCGGCTTCCCGGCCTTCTTCACGCGCGAGAGCGGCTACAACGCCGACTTCCAGCTCGACACGGCGGCCGAACAGGCGGCCTTCATCCAGACCAAATGGCAGCTCGGCCTGAAGGGCGGCATCGTCATCAGCAACCCGGTGCCGGCCGTCGACGCCATGCCGCAGGTGGAAATCGACATGATTACCGCGCAGGCCTTGCAGGAAGCGGCCGACGACGCCATCGCCGGCAAGCAGGTCACGCCCTTCCTGCTGGCGCGCATCAAGCAGCTGACCGAGGGCCGCAGCCTGGCCACCAATATCGCGCTGGTGAAGAACAACGCCCGCGCCGGCGCCGCGCTGGCGCGCGCCATGCTCGATCACAAGGCGATCCAGTAGGCGCGGATATTGTTTATATTGTTTATGTCGTTTCCGATTTGCGCCGTCCCTTTTTGAAGAGCCACCGAACGCCATGTCCATCGACCTGAAACAGTTAAAGTATTTTCTCGCCGTCGCCGAAGAGAAAAGCTTCAGCCGCGCGGCCGAGCGCCTGCACATCTCGCAGCCGCCGCTCAGCCAGCAGATCATGAAACTGGAAAGCGAACTCGGAGTGCGCCTGTTCGCGCGCACCACGCGCACCTTCGAGCTGACGGTGGCCGGCAAGGCGCTGATGACGGAAGCGGCCGACCTGCTGGGCAAGATGCGCATGACGATAGACACCATTCGCCAGATCGACCGTGGCGAAGTGGGACGGCTGCGGGTCGGCATCGTCGGCTCGGCGATGTGGGGCCCGATACCGAGTTTGCTCGAAGAGTTCCAGACCAAGTATCCGCGCGTGACGTGGACGCTGCACGAATTCGGCCCCACGGTGCAGTACGAGGCGCTGCGCGCCAAGCAGATCGACGTCGGCTTCTGGCGCGAACCCAAGCTCGATAACGACGACCTGCGCAACGACAATCTGCGCCAGGAGCTGTGCTTCCGCGAAAACGTGTGCGTGGCCGTCAACGAGCACCATCGGCTGGCCAAGCAGGACGCGATCGAATTGATCGACATCGCGCAGGAACCGATGCTGACGCTGGCGCTCGACAAGTCGGCCTTCCCGCGCTATCTGATTCAATGCTGCGTGAAGGCCGGTTTTCAGCCGGAGATATTCCAGGAAGCGACCGAGCCGCAGACCTTGCTGGCCATGGTGGGCGCGGGCCTGGGCGTGGCGCTGCTGCCGGAGACGACCAGCCGCATCGGCTGGCCGGGCGTGGTGTTCCTGCCGATCCGCAGCAATCCGCCGTCGGCCAACCTCTACATCACCTACACCGTGCTCGATGACGCGCCGGTGGTGCGGGCCTTCCTGAACATACTGAACCCGCCGGCGCACGCGGATTGATTTTCAGCGGGCGGCCGGCAAAGCACGGCGGGACGACTGCGCCACGCTATCGAACAGCCAATCCTAGTGCGTGCGGCCGCCCGCTACGCTGACATCGACGTCCACCGTCAGCGCGGTGCGCACGGCGATGCGCAGCCCTTCGATCATGTCCGCCAGCGACATGCTGGCCGCGCCCGGATGCGCCGCCGCCTGCTGTGGCAGATAGGGGATGTGGATAAAGCCGGCGCGCATGGTCGCCGCCGCCTGCGACGCCTGCGCGTTTTTGGCCGCGTGATGCATCAAGCCATAGAACACGTGATTGCACACGAACGTCCCCGCCGTCTGCGACACCGACGCCGGCAAGCCGCCGGCCCGCAGGTCCCGCACGATGGCCTTGATCGGCAGCGTAGAAAAATACGCGGCCGGACCGCCGGCGACGATGGGCTGGTCCAGCAGCTGTCGCTGATCGTTGTCGGGTATCGGCGCATCGTCGACGTTGATGGCCACGCGCTCGATCGATAAATCATTGCGCCCGCCGGCCTGGCCCACCGCGATCACGAGCGCCGGACCCAGTTCATCGACGGCGGCGACGATGGCGGCGATGGCGGCGCCGAACACGCAGGGCAGCTGGCGCACCCGCACCGTACAATCCTCCACGCTCCAGCCATCGAGCGCGCGCACCGCTTCCCACGCCGGGTTGATGGTCTCTTGGTTGAACGGCTCGAAGCCGGTTAACAATACTGTCCTGGCCATGCTAAAAATCCTTCACCGGTACATCAAAAAATACAGCAGCGCGATATTCACCGCCAGCAGCGGCAGCGCGGTCGGAATCTGCGCCTTGATGACGCCGTTCTTGTCCGGCAGTTCCAGCAGCGCCGCCGGCACGATGTTGAAATTGGCCGCCATCGGCGTCATCAAGGTGCCGCAATAGGCGCTGAACATGCCGATGGCCGCCATCATGGCCGGATTCGCATGGTACACCCCGATCAGCACCGGGATGCCGACGCCGCCCGTCATCACCGGGAAGGCGGCGAAGCCGTTGCCCATGATGACGGTGAACAGCGCCATGCCGGCGCAGTAGACGACGACGGCCACCAGCCGCGTGTCCATGTCGATGTAGGAGGTGGCCAGATAGGCGACCGCCTTGCCGACGCCGACTTCGGAAAACAATAAGCCCAGCACCGCCAGCAAGTGCGGCAACACCACCGACCAGCCCAGGTAGTCGATCAGGCGGCGGCCTTCGCGGATCGCTTGCAGCGGCGAGGCGCGTGTCAGCCGGCACGCCGCGATCACGGCCAGCACGCAGCCGCAACCCAGGCTGACCAGCGTGGTGTTTTTCGGGTCGAGTAAAAACAGGCCGTCGATCTTGACGTCCTTGAGCAGCGTCGAACCTATCATCGTCGTGAAGGGAATCAGCAGCGCGGGGATCAGCAGGCGGTGACCGAGCTTGCCCGCGCTGGCGCGCCGTTCGTCCGGCGTGCGGCTGCCGTAGCGGCCCAGCGTGACGCCGCCGAAGCCGGCGATCAGCGCCATCGCCACCATCAGCACGCCGGCGGCGACCGCCGGCATCCGTTCGCCGGCCAGATAGATGGATGCATACATGGCCCAGAACAGCGCGCTCGAATAACGCCTCGGATTGTGGCGGTCGCGCAGCGCCATCAGCGCCACCATCAGCAGCACGACGCCGAGCAGCACGTAAAAATAATCGGGCTTGAGTATCATGCGGCGCCCCGCGCCTGCGCGGCGGCGACGGTTTGCGCGGCCAGTTCGCGTTCGATTTGCGCGTCGAGCCGGGTCAGGCGCCAGGCGTGGATAATGAAGGCGCTGACCGCCGTCGGCATGCCCCACAGCGCCATCGCCAGCGGATCGACCTCCAGGCCTTCGCCGCGCAAGATGGTTTGCATCAGCACGATGGCGCCGAAGGCGACGAATATGTCTTCGCCGAAGAACAGGCCGACGTTGTCGGTGGCCGAGGCCATCGCGCGCACGCGGTAGCGCAGCCTGTCGCTCAGGCGCGGGTGGCGCGCCTCGGCCGCCGCCTCGGCCATCGGCGCGATCAGCGGCCGCACCATCGTCGGGTGGCCGCCGATGCTGGTCAGGCCGAAGGCGGCGCTCACTTCGCGGATCAGCAGGTAGACGATCAGCAGGCGGCCGGCGGTGGCCGATTTGATGCGGGCGATGGTGGCCTGCGCGTGCTCCTTCAGGCCATAGCGTTCGAGCAGGCCGATGGCCGCCAGCGGCAGCAACAGCAGCAGCGGCAGGTTGCGGGTCTTGATGAAGGCGGCGCCGAGCGTGGCCAGGATCTGTTCGACCGGCATGGCGGCGGCCAGGCCGGTGACGATGCAGGAGACGATCACCACCAGCACGGGGTGGGCGCGCAGCGCGAAGCCGGCGATGATGACGGCGACGCCGATCAGCGGCCAGAGGTTGACGGCGGTGTGCATGGGGCGCGGACTCCGGTGATTTTGGATCGCTGCATCTTACCGGGTTTGGCCGGCGCTGTAACGGGCACTGAAACGTAAAACGGGGTCAGACCACAGTTTCGAATGAATCTCTCGAAACTGTGGTCTGACCCAGATGGAATGAGCGCCATCCGTCCAAAAAAAACCCGGGCATCGCGGGATGCCCGGGTTTCTGTGCCAGCTATCTAATCAAACAATCAGAACGCGACCTTGAACGTGGCGCCGTAGGTGCGCGGCTCGTTCAACATGCCGGTCAGATTGTCGAAGTCGATGGCGCCGACGATCTGGATCTTGTTGAGCAGGTTGCGGGCGTAGCCGGCCACTTCGTATTTGCCGTTGGCCCATTTGTAGCCTGCGCGCAGACCGCCTTCAACCAGCGGCTTGGCCGTGTATTCCGGCGCCGAGTACAGGAAGAAGTTGTACTTGGTGCGGTAGCTCCAGTCGGTGTAGGCGTAGAACTCGCCGTCATACACGGGACGCGAATAGCGCAGCGTGAAGTTGGTCTGCCACTTCGGCGCGCGCGGCAACGGGTTGCCGTTGATGTTGGAGGTGCCGGCGAACGGGCCCGGCGCGTTGCTCGGGGTGCAGCCGCTGGCCGCGTTGTTTTGCACGTTGCCGCAGTAGTCGACGAACAGGCTAGGATCCTTGATCTCGGTCTTGTTGTAGCTGCCGCCCAAAGTCATGCTGAATTCGTCGCTCAAATTGGCCTGGAAGTCCAGCTCGGCGCCCTGTCCCGTGACCTTGGCGGCGTTGATCAGCTGGTTCAGGTTGACGGCGCCGTCGCCGGCCGTCAGCTGCATGTCCTTGATGCGGTACTGGTAGATGCTGGCGCTGAGGCGGGCGCGCTTGTTGAACAAGTCCTGCTTCACGCCCAGTTCATACGACAGCGCCCGTTCGGCGCCGGCTTCGGATGGACGGTCGGCCGCTCCGCTCAGGCGACCCTGCATGCTGGGCGCCAGGTAACCGGTGGCGATGCGGCTGAACAGATTGGTGTTCTTGTCGATCTCATAGGTGCCGCTCAGGTCCCAGCTGACGTTGTGGGTGTGCGCGTCCAGGTAGAACGGGCCGGAGACCGGGGTCTCGTAGCGCGTCGCGTGGAAGTTCTTGCTGTCGTCGGTGTAGCGCAGGCCGCCGCGCACTTTCAGCTTGTCGCTGACGGTGTAGTTGAGCGAGCCGAAGGTGGCCCAGGAACGGGCGTCCTGGAATTGCTGCGTGTAGTCGGGGGTCTGCGGATTGCCTGGCGACAGCGAGTCGAAGGCGATGCTGTCGATCTGGATGTGTTCCTTGAAGTAGAACAGGCCGCCGATCCACTGCAGCGGGCCGGCCGTGTTCGAGGCGGCGCGGAACTCTTGCGTGAACTGGTGGTGGTTAGGCATCACGTCGGCGGTCTCGACCGAGAACGGGATGAAGCCCGGACCCGATGGTGGCGCGTAGACGGCGCCGTAGCCACCGTCGACGTCGGCGCGGCTGTAGAAGCTCAGCGATTCCCAGCCGGTGATCGAGTTGTAGGTGATGCCGTCGTGGTCCCACTTCAGGCGCACGCTGGCGCCGTTGGTTTTCAGGTGCTGGTAGTTGACGCCGTCCGAGGGATAGCTGTCGTAGTCGAAGCCCGGCACCAGGTTGTTGGTGCCCTTTTCCTGGATGTTGGCGCGGAACAGGGTGGCGGTGCCATGGTAGTCGCGCTCGTGGTAGTTGAACAGCGCGCTCAGGTCGCTGGTCGGCTTGACCAGCACTTGCAGGCGGGCCGCCTGGTCGCCGTAGCCTTCGAAGTCCTGGGTGCCGGTCGGCTCGGGATTGTGGACGCGGTCGTCGCGGTGCTGGCTGGTGGCCGAGAAGCGCGCCGCCACGGTGTCGCTGATCGGCACGTTGAACACGCCTTCGGCGGTCTTGGCGCCGTAGTTGCCCAGGCCCAGGGTCAGATAGCCTTCGGTCTTGAAGGTCGGCTTGGCCGAGTCGAACTTGACGACGCCGGCCGGCGAGTTGCGGCCGAACAGCGTGCCCTGCGGGCCGCGCGCCACTTCGATCTGGTCGGTGTCGAAAACGGGGAAGCCTTTCAGCATGGCGTTTTCCTGGATCACATCATCGACCACCAGACCGACCGGCTGCGCCGAGTTCAAGTCGAAGTCGATATTGCCCAGGCCGCGCACGTAGAAGCGCGGGAAGGTGCGGCCGTAGTCCGATTCCACGTTCAGCGACGGCACGCGGCCGGCCAGGAAGCGGATGTCGGCGGCGCCGGAAGTGAGCACGTCGAGCTTGTCGCCTTTGAGCGTGGAGATCGCCATCGGCACGTCTTTGATGTTTTCCGAGCGGCGCTGGGCCGTCACGATAACGGTTTCGAGCTGGCCGGCCTCGCCTTTGACGGGCGCGGCGTCGGCCGCTGGCGCGTCGGCGGCGGCCGCATCGCTTGCGGCGGCCACGGCGCCGGCGGCGACCATCGTTGCGGCCTGGGCCGCAGCCGCCTCTTCCGCCATCGCCGAGTGCAGCGGGAAAGCACCCGCCACAGCCAGCGCGATCAGCGTGCGCGCCGCGTAAGCACTACTTTTCTTCATCATGAGCCAACTCCCTAGATTGAACGGTTATTTGAATTCAGGTGATTATTTCAGCCACGGGGACGTGTGCGTCCCTCTATGTATCCGTATGCCGCCCCGCCGCGATAGCGCTGGCGCGGTGTCTCAGTTTGTGTCATTTCCATGCCTGGAAACTTTGCAATATGCAAAGCAAAGGTCATGCTAGCATGAAAAAAATTGACAGGAAATTACTTGCTGGACATTTTGATTAATATGATAAACGTATAAATAACGAAATAAAATCGTATTTGTCGTACATATTCAGGCTGATGCATAGTGGGGGACGACCGATTTCCCCGCCCTGTCCGCCGTCCAATATCCCCATACACATAATAAAAACAGCCCAGGCGCTGCGACGAGGCGCCGCAGCAGCGATCCGTGGCACAGGCAATCGCCACCGCCGCCACTATGGATATGGCGGTTTTTTGAGCGCCGCTGCGGCTTGCACGGGAGCAAGCTCACGTCGGCGGCGCGGCGGGAACGGTGACGCGGCCGGCGTCGGAATGGCAACGCCACCCTGGTCTGCGCCGGCCTGCCGGCGCCGTCATGGGGCGTGATTTTTGTCCAAACGGACAAAAAGGCAACATAAAAAAGAAATCATGGCGAATAAAAACTGTTGTGGCAACGCTACACTTTGTCACCACACCGTGTGACCGCCGGCATGGCCGGACCGACGTTTTGACGCGCCGCAATACTTTCAAGCCGTGGCCAGGATTTCGGCGGCGGTCGCGTTGACAGCCGGCGCCCAGGCGACGTTTTCCGCCGCCACGCCCGGCGAAGCAGGCTGGCGGCCGATTATGGGCGGGCAAATTAGATGTTTGAGCCAATAAAAATATACAATATCGATCTTCCAGGAGCCAACTCATGAAACTTAAACAATTTAGTTTGACGATAGCCGCATTGTTCGTGGCAGCGACTGCGTCCGCGGCCGACCCGAAATTGGGCATCGTGTATGACGCTGGCGGCAAGTTTGACAAGTCATTCAACCAGTCCGCTTTTGAAGGCGCCACGCGCTTCAAGAAGGACACCGGCATCGGCTTCATCGAGGTGCAAGCGTCCAGCGACACCCAGGCCGAGCAGGTTCTGCGCGCATTGGCGCGTAAAAACCTCGATCTGATCGCATCGATAGGCTTCGCCCAGACCCAGGCCGTACAAAAGGTTGCCAAGGAATTCCCCAAGGTCCACTTCGTGCTGATCGACGGCGTGGCCCAGGGCGCCAACGTCAGTTCCATCCTGTTCAAGGAAGAAGAAGGTTCTTACCTGGTCGGCGTGGCGGCTGCGATGGCCAGCAAGTCGAAAAAGATCGGTTTCGTCGGCGGCATCGACATCCCGCTGATCCGCACCTTCGAGTGCGGCTACGCCCAGGGCGCCAAGGCCGTCAACGCCAAGGTCGACGTGACCCAGAACATGGTCGGCACCACCGCCAGCGCCTGGAACGATCCGGCCAAGGGCGGCGAGCTGGCCCGTTCGCAGTTCGAGCGCGGCGTCGACGTCATCTTCGCCGTCGCCGGCGGTTCCGGCATGGGTACGCTGCAAACGGCCAAGGAAAAAGGCCAGCTGGCCATCGGCGTCGATTCCAATCAAAACCATTTGTATCCGGGCACCATGCTGACCTCGATGGTCAAGCGCGTCGACAACGCCATCTATGATTCCTACATGGAAATGAAGAATGGCAGCTGGAAGGCCGGCGTCGTTTCCAAGGGATTGAAAGAAGGCGGCGTCGACTGGGCGCTCGATGAGTACAACCGCAAGCTGATTACGCCGGACATCGAAAAACGCGTGCTGGGCGCGCGCAAGGATATTATCGACGGCAAGGTCAAGGTCATCGACTACCGCGCCGCGAATAGCTGCCCGGTTTAATTCCCGATCGTCATACAGAGCGCGCCGCCGGGGTCCGACCCCGCGCGGCGCGTTTTCAGTCGGGGACCGTCCCTCCACACCATGAATAATCATCCTATGCAGCCAGCTGTAGAATTTCGCAACATCTCTAAGCACTTCGGGGCGGTGAAAGCGAACACGGACGTCAACTTCACCATCGCCAAGGGCTCGATCCACGGCCTGGTCGGGGAAAACGGCGCCGGCAAATCGACCTTGATGAGCATCCTCTACGGCTACTACAAGGCCGACGGCGGCGACATCCTGCTCGACGGCCACGTGCAGCCCATCCGCAACAGCCAGGAAGCGATACGGCTCGGCATCGGCATGGTGCACCAGCACTTCATGCTGGTCGAAAACATGACCGTGCTCGACAACGTCATGCTGGGCACCGAGGGCGGCTTCAAGCTGTCGGCCCACCGCGCCGCCACCGAAGCGAAGCTGCGCGACATCTGCAGCCGCTACCAGCTCGACGTCGATCCGCTGGCCACTATCCACCACCTGTCGGTGGGCGCGCAGCAGCGTGTGGAAATTCTCAAGCAGATCTACCGCAGCGCCAACATCCTGATCCTCGACGAGCCGACGGCCGTGCTGACGGCGCAGGAAACGGCGTCGCTGTTCGAGATCCTGCGGCTGTTCAAGGAACAGGGCAAGACCATCGTCCTCATCACGCACAAGCTGCAGGAAATCCTCGACATCACCGACACCGTCACCGTCATGCGCGGCGGCCGCGTGATCGGCGCCGTGCCGACGGCCGCCACCACGAAAGAGGAACTGGCCAATATGATGGTCGGCCGGCCGATTGAAAACAACCTGCCGCGCGCGCCCTACAATCCGGGCGCGCCGGTGCTGCACGTGCGGGAACTGCAATTGCAGGATGGCCAGCAAGTCAAGCTGCTGCGCGATATCGGCTTCACGCTGCGCGCCGGCGAGATCGTGGCCATCGCCGGCGTGTCCGGCAACGGCCAGAGCGAGTTGATGGAGATTTTGTCCGGCATGCGGCTGCCGACGTCGGGCAAGGTCGAATTCCTCGGCAAGGAACTGCCGTACGGGCATGGCAAAGGCAAGCGCCACGACGCCGACGGCTTGCCGCGCACCTTCCGCGAACTGGGCATCGCCCACATTCCCGAAGACCGCTTGCGCAATGGCGTCGTCAAGAATTTCTCGGTCATGCACAACACCATACTCGGTTACCAGGACAAGCTGAAAAACCGCTGGGGCCTGTTCGACTTCAAGGCCATCGCGGCCCGCTGCGCCGACTTGATGAAGGCCTTCGACGTGCGGCCCGCCAATGGCGACCTGCGTATCGGCCTGCTCTCGGGCGGCAACCAGCAAAAGGTGGTGATCGCGCGCGAAGTGCTGGCCCAGCCCAAGCTGATGCTGGTCGGCCAGCCGACGCGCGGCGTCGACATCGGCACCATCGAAAGCATCCACAAGCAGTTGCTGGCCCTGCGCGATTCCGGCGTCGCCATCTTGCTGGTGTCGGTCGAACTAGAGGAAGTGCGGGCGCTGGCCGACCGTATCCTGGTCATGTGCGGCGGCATCATCACCGGTGAATTAAACATTGAAGAATTCGATACCACTCGCATCGGCTTGCTGATGGGCGGGATGCACAAATCATGAACAACAACGATCTGCCACGCTGGGCCACGGCGTTTGTCCTGCCCGTTCTGAATCTGCTGTCGGCCATGCTGGTCGCGGCGCTGGTGATTTACCTGCTCGGCGAAAGCCCGTCCGAGTCGCTCGGCATTCTGGTCAACAGCGCCATCCTCAATCCGGAGGGCTTGAGCTACACGCTGTTCTACGCGTCGACCTTCATCTTCACCGGCCTGTCCGTGTCGATCGCGATGCAGGCCGGCCTGTTCAACATCGGCTCCGAAGGCCAGATGTATATCGGCGGCCTCGGTCTGACGCTGGCCATGCTGGCCTTCGACAGTTCGCTGCCGGGATGGGCGATGATCCCCGTCGCCGTCGGCGGCGCGGCCTTGTTCGGCGGCCTGTGGGCGCTGCTGCCCGGCTACCTGCAAGCGAAACGCGGCAGCCATATCGTCGTCACGACCATTATGTTCAACTTCATCGCGGCCTCGCTGATGAACTTCATCATCGTCAAATACCTGATCCCGGCCGGCCAGGAAAGCACGTCGAGCCGTGCCTTCGCCGACCTCGCCGCGATGCCGCGCCTGAACACCTGGTTCCCGATACTGGGCGAGACGCCGCTCAACGTCAGCTTCCTGCTGGCCATCGTCGCGCTGGCGATTTACGGCGTGATGGTGTGGCGTTCGTCGTGGGGCTTCAAGCTGCGCGCGACCGGCATGAACCAGCACGCGGCGCATTACGCCGGCATCCGCATCAGCAAAATGATTATCACCGTGATGCTCATTTCGGGCGCGCTGGCCGGCCTCGGCTCGGTCAATTCCATCATGGGCTCGACGCACTACCTGAGCATGAATTTCGTCGGCGGCGCCGGCTTCGTCGGCATCGCCATCGCGCTGATGGGACGCCAGCACCCGGTCGGCATCTTCCTGTCGGCCGTGCTGTTCGGCGCCCTGATCCAGGGCGGCTTCGACCTGTCGCTGGAAAAACCCAACATCCCCACCGAGACCTTCATCTTCATCCAGGGCCTGATTATCCTGTTCTGCGGCGCGATGGAAAACTTCTACGCGCCGGCGATTTCGGCCCTGCTCAAACGGCGCAAAGGATAAGCTCATGACATTCGACGACCTCCATCTCGCCAGCATCCTGGTGTCGACCGTGCGCAACGCGCCGGTGCTGATCTTCGCCGCCATGGCCGGCCTGTTCGCGGAGCGCAGCGGCGTGATCGACATCGGCCTCGAAGGCAAAATCCTGGCCAGTGCCTTTGCTTCGGCGGCGGTGGCCTTCGCCACGCAGAACCCGTGGTACGGGGTCGGCGCCGGCATGCTGGTGTCGATCGCGCTGGCGACGCTGCAAGCCTATGTCGCCATCACGCAAAAAGGCAACCAGCTGGTGGCCGGCATCGCCATCAACATCGCCATGAGCGGCTTGACCTTCGTGCTGGCGCAGTTCTTCTTCCAGCAGGGCGGACGCACGCCGGACCTGGGCCAGGCGCGCCTGTTCGACGTGGTGCTACCCGGCTCGGCGGCCGTGGAAGGCATACCGTTCCTGGGCTGGTTCTACGCGCACCTGATCGGCGGCCATTCGGTGCTGGTGTATCTGGCGTTCGCGCTGGTGCCGGTCGTGCACTGGGTGATTTACCACAGCCGCTTCGGCCTGCGCCTGCGCGCCTGCGGCGAGAATCCGCACGCGGCCGACGCGGCCGGCGTCAGCGTCGAGCGCCAGCGCTACATCGCGATGCTGATCGCCGGCACGCTGTGCTCTTTCTCGGGCGCCTATCTGGCCATCGTGCAGAGCGGCTTCTTCTTGCGCGACATGTCGGCCGGCGCCGGCTATCTGGCGCTGACGGCGATGGTGTTCGGGAACTGGCGTCCCGTGTACACCTTCCTCGGCTGTCTGATGTTCGGCTTCTTCGGCGCCGTGCAAATTCAGATTGAAGGCGTTGATTTGCCGGTGATCGGCCGCATACCCGGCTCGCTGATCCAGATGGTGCCGTATGTGGTGACGGTGATCGTGCTGGCCGGCCTGATGGCCAAGTCGGTCGCGCCAAAAGCGCTCGGCACGCCGTTCGTCAAGTCGCGCTGACGCGCGCGGCGGGGGTGGGTATGGTCGCCACGCTGGCGACCGGGTTCACTCCTGCTTTAAAAAAACCTGTGGCGTCACTTTGAAAAAAGCAGCGAGTTGGATCGCGGTTTTTTCGTCGATGTCCCGGCGTCCCGCCAGAATTTCTTCCAGCTCGGCCGGTTCCAGTATGCCCGCGAAATCGGCGGATGCCCGCTCTCCTTGCTCAATCATGAACTCCAGCAGTTCGTGAGGCTCAGAATGGACCGCAGGATAATGTATCTCCTCATACGCCATCACCATGCTGTCGAGCAGCATGCGTAATGTCAGCAAGGGATGCTGCTCACTTTCACCTATCTCTTCCCATATTTTCGTCAACAACGATATCGTGTAATCGTAATCGACTGGCGTTTCCAAAGGCCGCAAATGAGCCAAGCCATCAAACTGCAGCCACGCGGCCGCCAACGCATCGATATTCAGCTCATCGGTCTTGTCGGTCAGTGCATTCATTATTTGACCTTTCCTTGACGGTACTGCCGACTCCATTTGTCGTACTCAGGATGCGTCATCACCGCTCGGACCAGAACCCGGCCTATGGCGTAGTCGACGATGGCAACGATCCGATACCGGTTACCGCCAATGTTAAATATAGTAAAAGGCGCAGCGTAATCAGCGCTGGGATATGTGGCACGCAACGCATTGTAGTTTGCTGGCGTCAGTTGACGCATCATCGTCTCCCAGCGTTCAACAGCAGCACGCGCCATCGGGCGATGCCTGCAAAACACTCTGAGCTTCTCGGTGGCGATGAGGTCCATGCGCCACTGTATGACTCTAGCCCCTTTGGCGATTGAGCGCACGCAAAGAGTGCGGCCGGGCCTGCGAAAATACGGCGGCGTCCATGGTTCAAACGGTTTCGGCAGGCATCGGAATCTTGTTGACCGGAAACTGAGCGCACCATTTACAGCAGCAGCGATACGGCAATCGCCCAAATGACGATGGCGATCAGCGCGTCCAGTATCTGCCATGCCAGCGGCCGCGCGAACACCGGCGCCAGATAGCGCGCGCCCAGTCCCAGGCCGCTGAACCAGACGGTCGACGCCAGCATCGCGCCAATCGCGAAATAGAACCGCCCGTTGCCCGGCTGCTGGCCGCCGATGGAGCCAAGCAGGATCACGGTGTCGAGATAAACGTGCGGATTTAATAAACTGAACGCCAGCATGGCGGCGATCACGGCGCCATGGCCGGCGGCCGTCGCGCCGTCGCTGGCGACCAGCGCGGCCGGCTTCAACGCCGAGCGCGCGGCCCGCAAGCCGTAGGCGAACAGGAAAATGGCGCCGCCGATTTTCAGCCAAAGCAACAGCATCGGCATCGCGACGATCAGCTGTCCCATGCCGGCCACGCCGGCCGCGATCAGCGCCACGTCGCAGACGATGCAGATGATGACGCAGGTCGGCACGAACTGGCGCTTCAAGGCCTGCCGCAGCAGGTAGGCGTTCTGCGAGCCGATCGCGATAATCAGGCTGCCGCCCAGTCCCGCGCCCTTCAACAATGCCGTCGCATCCATCGCCGCTCCTTCAAAAAAGAAGCAATCATAAGTGCGCCCGCTGGATAAGTATAATTAATAATATTGAACAAACATTAGAGGCGCTAATGAGTGAAATGGACTATCGCGGCCTCGCGGCGCTCGACGCGGTGATCGACTACGGCAGCTTCGACAAGGCCGCCGACAAGCTGGCCATCACGCAATCGGCGGTGTCGCAGCGTATCCGCATCCTGGAAAACGGCAGCGGCGAGCTGCTGATCGTGCGCTGCCAGCCGCCGCAGGCCACCGCCGCCGGCCAGCGCCTGATCGCCCACTACCGCCAGGTCAAGCTGCTGGAGGCGGCGCTGAAGCGGCGTGCCGGCCCGCAGGACGAGGTGCCCGAAATCGCCATCGCCGCCAACGCCGACAGCGCCGCCACCTGGCTGCAGGAAGCGGTGGCGCCGCTGATGCGGTCCGGCGACTGCCTGCTCGATATCCGCCTCGACGACCAGGACCACACCCTGAGCCAGCTGCGCGAAGGCCGCGTGTTCGCCTGCGTCACCGCCGAAAGCAGTCGCGTGCCCGGCACCACCGCCACGCCGCTGGGCACCATGCGCTATCTGTGCGTGGCCTCACCGGGTTTCGCCAAACGCTGGTTCGCCGACGGCTTCACGGCCGACGCGGTGCGCCGGGCGCCGGCACTGCTGTTCGACCGCAAGGACGCGATCCTGGAACGCTACGTCACGCAGAGGCTGGGCCGCATCCAGCGCATTCCTCACCATTCGCTATCGAGCTCGGACGGCTTCGTGCGTTTTATCGAGGCCGGACTGGCCTACGGCATGATCCCCGTGCAGCAGTGCGAAGCCAGTTTGAAGCGCGGCCGCCTGGTCGACCTGACGCCGGGCGATGGGCTCGACGTGGCGCTGATCTGGCACGCCTGGGACATCCAGACGCCGCTCACCCGCCGCCTGTCGGAGCAGGTCGTGGCGACGGCGCGCAAGTGGCTGCGACAGCCGCCGGCCGCGCGCCGCCGCTGATCGCGCCTCGCACCGCTAACGGCGCGGTAACGGCGCGGCGACGGCGGCCGCGAAACAACTTGATCCAGCGCCGCCGCACTGGCAAACTTGAAGCTGTTTTTGATGAACCAACGGCGACCCACAATGAAAATCAGGGCGGAACACGCAACTTCGATCAAGCGCATGATGGCCGCCGCGCCGATGCTGCTGTGGACCGCCTGCGCCTGCGCCAGCGCCGCCACCATCGTCGTGCGCGACATCATCGAACGCGCCGGCTTGAGGCAGCGGCGCGTGCTGACGATACCGAATCCCGGCCTGTCGCCGGAAACGCCGCTGGCGCGCAGCGAATTGTGGTACAACCAGCTGCAAGAAAAATAATTATCGCCGCTGTCGCCGGCACCCGCATCACCACCACCACCACCACCACCACCACCACCACACAGACAGGAACACCGCATGAAGAGATTACTCGCCCTCGCCGTCACGGCGGCACTGGCCACGGGCAGCGCCGGCGCGGCATCGGCCGCGGCCCCCGCGCTCACGCCGGACATCGGCGCGGCGCTCGAGCGCATTTCAGCCGATTCCATGCGCGGCCACCTGTCGTTCATCGCCTCCGACCTGCTCGAGGGACGCGGCACGCCGTCGCGCGGACAGGACCTGGCGGCCGAATACATCGCCGCGCAATATCGCCGCGCCTGACTGGAGGCGGTCGGCGACGACGGCTATTTCCAGACCGCGCAATGGAAGTTCGCGGAACCGGATCTGCAAGGCTTCGCGTTCCGGCTCGATATCGGCAAGCAGCAGCTGGACGTGCCGGCCAAGTTGCTGAGTTTTAGCCTGGTGCAAGGCCTGGCGTTGAACGACGTCGCCATCGTCAAGATCGACGCCGTCAATCCGGCCGGGTTGGACGCGCACAGCGAGGCCACACTGGCCGGCAAGGTCGCCGTCGTCAACCTGCCCGACTTCCAGGCCATGCCGCAAACCGAGGGTATGCACGCGTACGAGCAGTGGCAAGCCCTGGTGACCAAGCTGGCGACCTACAAACCGGCGCTGCTGCTGCTGATCGACCGCGCTCACCCGGCCGGCAACGCCGGCGGCAGCGGGCGGCTGGTCGATCCCGACAACAGCAAGGAGACCACGGCCGCCATGCTGCGCATCACCGTCCATTCGCCGCAAGCCATACAGGCGCTGGACGCGTTGGGCGCCGACGGCGGCGCGGCGCGCGTGAAGATCAACCTGGCGGCGCCGCACGAGCGCGACGTCAAGCTGCGCAACGTGATCGGCCTGCTGCGCGGCTCGGACCCGGTGCTGAAGAACACCTACGTGATGGTGACGGCGCATTACGACCATCTCGGCGTCAAGGGCGGCGCGATCTACAACGGCGCCAATGACGACGGCAGCGGCACCGTATCGGTGATGGAGATCGCCGCGGCGCTGGCCGGCATGAAGCAGCGGCCCGCGCGCAGCATCGTGTTCATGACCGTGTTCGGCGAGGAGCTGGGCCTGTTGGGGTCGCGCTACTACGGCCGCCATCCTGTCTTCCCCATCAAGCAGACCGTGGCCGACGTCAACCTCGAACAGGTCGGACGCACGGACAGCTCGGAGGGCCCGCAACTGAACAACGCGTCGATGACCGGCTTCGATTTTTCGGACATCGGCCCGGTGTTCCAGCGCGCCGGCAAACTCACCGGCATCAAGGTCTACAAGAACGAGGCCAATAGCGATTTCTATTTCAACAAAAGCGACAACCAGGCGCTGGCCGACCAGGGCGTGCCGGCGCATACCTTGTGCGTGGCGTACGAATACCCGGACTATCACGCGCCGGGCGATCACTGGGAAAAAGTCGATTACGCCAACATGGCCAAGGTGGACCGCATGGTGGCGCTGGGCGTGCTGATGATCGCCAACGATCCGGTGGCGCCGAAATGGAACGCGGCCAATGCCAATACGACGCCGTATGTCGAAGCCATGAAAAAACAGGCCGCTCAATAGCGACTAGCGCGCGCTTCCCGCAGCGGGACGCGCGTTTTTTTACTTCCAGATGGTTTGCAGCAGCTCGGCCAGATGGTAGCCGCCCTTGATGAGCTGCGTCTTCGCGGCGGCCGAACTGGGCACCGGATAATTGTCCGGAATCGCCAGCGCCCACAGGTTGTAGCTCTCGCCATTGCGGCCAATCTGCTTGGAGACCTGCCCCACCGTCACGCCATCGAAGGCCAGCTTGGAGACGACCAGCGCGTCGTCGGCCCACTGGTAGGGCCAGCCGATCGGATCACCGATGTTCATCGCCACCTCAGGCTTGCTGGCGATGACCGCCTGCGCGAACTGCTCCGGCGTGCGCACGCCGGTGCGGCGGAAGGCGTAATCGACCACCGTCGTGTCCCAGTAAGAGTGGAATGGCTTGGTGGCCGATTTCGCGGGAACGTAGGTGGATGCTGGCTTGCTTTCATCGGCTGGCGCCGGCGGCGGCGGCGGAATCAGCGGGGCGGCGGCGGTGTTCAGCTTCGCGTCATCGAGCAGCAGGTCGTTGCCGCCGCGCGTATCGAACATGGTCACGGAGTCGATCTGGCCCTGGCGGTCCGGCAGCAAGAAGCCGCCGTCCTTGCCGACGTAGGCCGCGCCGACGTGCAGCGGCTGGTGGATGTCGCCGGTCAGGTGGACCAGCAGCAGCAAGGCCTGGCGCTTGGTGAAGTGATGCGGATTGGAGACGTCGTCGCCCTTGTCCTCCAGCACGGCGATGGCCTGCTTCAGCGTCTGCACCACGTCGTCGGTGGCGGTGCCGACTTCGCCGTCATGATAATGCGCGTCCTGGTACGGCACGTCCGTGTAGTGGTATTCGCCATGTTTGGGATTGGCGGCGACGTAGTCTTTCATCTCCTGCGTTTGCGGGCCGCAGTACGTGCCCTTGACGCAGTCGGCCCAGTTGGCGATGCTTTCCAGGCTCTCGCCCGGCAGCAGCAAGGCCGCGACCTGCTTCTGCGCGTTGCTGCCTTTGATAAGCAGGTCGGCGATGGCGCCGACGGCGCGGTGGCCGTCATTGCCCCACGCGGCCGCGTTGAGGGAGACGAAGGCGCCGCTGAGCGCGACGATGCATGCGAGTTTTTTCATTCCGGTTTGGCCTTGGCGGGTTGGGGATAGTTCTTGTTGATGTCGAGCGGCTGCGCGTACGGCGAGTCCCAGGTCTGCTGATGCAGGGCGGCGACGCGCTGCGCCATTTTCTCGCTGCGCATCACCACTTCCAGGTTGCGCGACTTGTCCATATAGCCGCCGCTCCAGTTGCTGGTGCCGACCCACGCGACCTTGCCGTCGATGCTCATGGTCTTGCTGTGGATGACGCGCGCGAACGGTATGAAGCCGGTCGACATGGTGGGCAGCGTGACGACGCGGATTTCCACGTTCGGCAGCACGGCCAGGCTTTTCAGGTAGGCCAGCGCCGGCGCTTCCACGTTCCAGTTCGAGACCATCAGCTTGATCTTCACGCCGCGCGCGGCGGCGGCCCGCAGCGTGTTGTCGATGACGGCGTAGTAGGGCCGCGTGCCGTTCGGGCCGTAGCTGAGCGGCGCGTAGTCGAGCAGCTGCACCCGCACTTCGCTCCGGGCGGCGGCCAGCAGCGCCGGCAGGCCGCTCTCGGAATCGCCGACGCCGGCCGGATTGTAGGCGTTCGGGCTGGTCAGCAAAAACGCGTCCTGCGCGTAGTCGGCGCCGACGGTGGACTGGTTCAGCGCCGGCACGGTCAGTCCCTGCGCCATCAGCGCCTGGGCGCGCCAGTCCTGGTCGAACACGGCCTGCACCTGGCCGGCGATTTTCGCGTCGCCGATGCGCAAGCCCGTTTCGTGGATGTGGCTCAGCGAGCGCCAGTCGAAATTCTGGCTGCCGACGTAGGCGGTGCGGCCGTCGATCACCATGTACTTGGCGTGCAGGATGCCGTTGCCGGTCATGCCGCCGACGTTGATGACGCGCAGTTCCAAATTCGGGATCGCGCGCAGTTGCGCGATGGTGGCGGCGTCCGAAATCTTCACGCCCGACTGGTCCAGCAGGAAGCGGATCTTGACGCCGCGCCGTCCGGCCGCCGTCAAATGCGCCATCACCTGGTCGAAGCTGCTGCGGGCGTGGCCGACCACGTAGAACTCGCCCAGCACGATCTGGCTGCGGGCGCCGTCGAACAGTTCGCACCAGACCGTGGCCGGGTCGCGCAGGTCGCTGTTCGACAAGCTCGTTTCCAGCGGCGCGGTCTGCACCAGTTCAAAGCCGGGTGTCGAGAACTCGGCGCGGGCGAAATTGGCCGCACCCAGCAGCGCGCATAAAAGTAGTTTTCGCATGCAGTCCTTATGGTTGATCGGCGTGGGCCTGGTCGACGCGCGTGATGCGGCCGGCCGGGGCGGCGGCGCCGGCCGGCTTGCCGGCCTGCTCGCACGCCAGCAGATAGGCCGACAGCATGTCGATGTCGCGCAGGTCGGTGCGGGCGCGGTTGCCGCCCTGCTTGAAGACGGGGAAGTAGTCGCCGCCCTCGGCCAGGAAGTTATTGGTGGCGACGCGGTAGCTGCTGTCGTCCACCAGCGGCGCGCCGTTCAGCGTCACGCTGTCGGGCAGCACCTTCTGGCCTTCGGGGCGGCTGTCGTCCCAGGCGTAACGGAAGCCGTTGGACACTTGCAGCAGGCCGCGCGTTTCGCCGCGGCCATCCAGCCACTGCTGTTCCAGCAGCGCGCGGATTTGCGCGCCGGTCAAATTCATCACCACCAGCGTGTTCGCGAACGGCAGCACCTTTTGCAGCTGGCCGATGGTGGCGGTGCGGTCGGCGTTCACTTCCAGGTCGCCGCGCACGCCGCCACGGTTCTGGAACGCGATCTGCGCGCCGAACGGCCGGCCCGCCCTCAGCATGCCGTCGGCCACCAGCTCGCCGAGCGCCGATTCGATCGGCAAGTCCTTGCCGCGTTCCACCTTGTTCACCGCCAGATGCGCGATCGGCCGCGTCAGCACGGCGTCGCTGCGCGCGCGCACCGACGCCAGATAGGCGTCGAGCTCCGGCGCCGGCGCGTACACGCCCGGCACCATGACCACATTGCGCGCGCTGATGTCGCGCACCGCGTGGGTCGCGTTGTCGACGCTGACCGTGATGCGGCCCAGCAGGTGGCCTTCCTTCTCGGACTGCGTGACGACGCGGCCGTCGACCTTGCACAGATAGCCTTTGTGCGAGTGGCCGCTGATGACGAGGCGGATGGCCGGGTCGAGCCGCTTGACGATGTCGACGATGTCGCCGGTCAGGTGCGCGCAGTCGGGCTGGTCGAACTGGTCGACGGTGCGGCCGCCCTGGTGGATCAGCACCACGAACACGTCCACGCCCTGCCGGTGCAGCTCCGGCAGCACACGGTTGATGGAATCGGCTTCGTCGGCGAAACGCAGGCCGGCGATGCCGGAGGCGAGCGACATGTCGGCCGTGTCTTTCAGCACCGCGCCGATGAAGCCGACCTTGATGCCGTGGACTTCCTCGATGCTGTAGGCCGGCAGGAAGGGTTGGTTGGTGACCATGTCGAACACATTGGCGGCCAGGTAGCTGAACTGCGCGCCGCCGAAGGTCGGTTCCAGCTTGCAGGCTTTTTCCGGCCGCGGCGACGCGCAACCGCCTTTTTGCTGGCGCATCAATTCGGCGCGGCCGCCGTCGAATTCGTGGTTGCCGACGGCGCTGACGCGCAGGCCGAGGCGGTTCATGGCGCCTATGGTCGGCTCGTCGGCCCACATCGACGACATGGCCGGACTACCGCCCACGAGATCGCCGGCGCCGACCACCAGCAGCTGATCGTCCTCCTTGCGCCAGGCCTGCAATGCGGCGCCCAGCGTGTCGATGCCGCCGGCCGTCACGCTGAGTTCCTCCGTCTGGCCGGCCGGGGTATATTTGAATTTGCTCGCTTCCAGATTGCCGTGGAAGTCGTTGAGCGCGACCAGGTGGATGTCGGTCACGCCGCTGTGCTGCCAGCTGGCGCAGGAGGCCAGCGCGAACGTGGCGGCGAGGACGGCGGCGCGCCGGGTCAGTGAAAATATCATCAGATGCTCAACTCCGGGTTCGGGCGCCGCGCCGGATGGCGGTGCCAGTCTTGAACGTCCCGCCGTGTTTCAGGGCGATGCGAGGCGCTCAAGGCTGGCCAACATTATAGATAAAAAAACAGGCCCGAAGGCCTGTTCTGTGTGCGGACATCCCGTCTGGATTTGCGGCTGCGCGGCGCCGATGTCAGCCACCGCGCAGCCGCAGCCGGACTTAGAAGTCGACGCGCAGGGTGGCCGACGCGAAGCGCGGCGCACCGAGGTTGTAGAACACGTTGGCGGCCTTGATGACGCCGTAGGCGACGGCGTTCGTGGCCTGGCTGGTCGGGTTGCGGTACTGCTTGTTGGTCAGGTTCGACACGTTCAGCGTCAGCTTCGGGGTCTTGAAGGCGCCCCAGCTTGGGAACTGATAGCCGGCGTCCAGATCGAACAGGGTGTAGCCCGGCACTTCTTCATCGTTCGCCAGCGTCGCTTGCTGATGGTCGGTGTACTTGCCTTTGAGGCGGACATACCACGCGTCGGTCTCGTAGGAAGCGCTCAGACCGGTTTTCCATTTAGGCGACAGCGGATATTCGTTGCCGGCCGTCGGCAGATAGACCAGGGCCTTGGTCACTGGATCGAGACCGCCGACCAGATTGCTGCCGACCTTGGTGTTCAGGTAACCAACCGAAGCGTAGACGGAGAAACCGTTCACTGGCGTGTTGCCCAGTTCCAGCTCGAAGCCCTTGTTCTTGACGTTGCCGACGTTGGTCAGCGTGCTGGTCAAGGTGTTCGGGTCGATCGCGGTGGCCTGGCGGTTCTTGAAGTTCGTGTAGAACATGGTCGCCGACGTCGTGATCGCCTGGGTCTGGTGACGGTAGCCGACGTCCAGATCCCACGAGGTTTCAGGGCGCACGGCGCTGGCCAGAACCGGCTGGCCGGCGGCGTTGATGACGACGTTGTTGCCGGTGGTGGCGTAGACGAAGTTAGGCGGCGCCTTGAAGTTCTTGGCCAGGCTGGCGAAGATCTGGTCGTCGTTGGTGATGCGGTAACGGGCGCCCAGCTGCGGCAGCGTGTCCGAGTATTCCTTGGTGATGTTGTAGGTCGTACCCGAAGCGAAACCTTCGTTGGCGTAGTTGGTGAAGTCGCGCTTGACGTGCGGATTGCGCACGCCGATGTTGACCAGCAGCTTGTCGCCCAACAGCGAGATGGTGTCTTGCAGGAAGACCTGGTAGGCGGTGCTGATGGTCAGCCAGTCGCGCGACTCGTACGGCGTGCCGTCCGGACGCAGGATGGGATTGTCATGCAGCCAGGCGTCGGCCGGATTGCCCGATGCGTCGATCAGCTCCATCGGACCGGTCTGGCGGTGATGGGCGCGTTCGTACCACACGCCGGCCAGGATTTGATGGTCGCCCAGGGTTTCGATGACCGAGGTGGTCACGCCCGGACGCTGGGTGCGGGTGACGCTGCCGTTGTAGATCAGGACTTTGTCCTTGGTGTCGCCGTCGCCGTTCAAGTCGACGCCCGCCGTCAGCTTGCCGGTGGCCGGATTGAGGAAGCCCGATTCCGACATCAGCTTTTCTTCCACGCCGCCGGTGCCGTAGCCGTACCAGTAGTAAGGCGTGATCTTGATGTCGGTGGTGTCGTTCAGGCGGAACTTGGCGGTGGCCGAAGCGACCACGTTCTCGAACGGGTTCAGCGCCAGCTTGTAGTAGGAATCGGCGTTGGCGGGCAGCACGTCGTTGCCGGCCGTGCCGGGGCTCGCCGGCGCGCGGCCGGTGAAGGTGGTCGCGTAATCGTAGTAGTAACCGTGCTTGTTCAGATCCGACAGATTGAAGGTGCTGATGTTGTTGTTGACGGCGTGGTTGTACAGGAAGGTGCCGTGGATGTAGTTGAAACGGTCCCAGTCGTAGTTGAAACCGATGTCCATGTGGTCGCGCTTGGCCTTGCCTACGCCTTTCCACTTGTCGGTTTCCGCGTGCGACAGCGAGACGAACATCTTCGCTTTGCCGTCCCAGAACTTGCCGGTGTCGACGCGCAGATAGGACTTCCACATGTCGAGCTGGCCGCCGGTTTGCATGATGCGGAAGCGCTGCTTGTCTTCCGGATCGCAGGTGGTGATGCCGATGTTGCCGCCGGTCGCGCCCACTTGCGGGGAGTCGACGTCGGTCGAACCCTGGGTCACGTATTCCTGGCAGGTGTTTTCTTCATCGACGAATTCCTGTGGGAAGACCGAGAAGCTGCCCGAGTCGTTGACGGGCACGCCGTTGATGGTGACGCCGATCTGGTCGCTGTTGAAACCGCGCAGGGTCAGGCCGCCACCGAACAGGCCGGTGCCGTCGTAGCTGTAGCTGTTGACCGCAGGCATCAGGGCGAGCGCGTCGTAGATGTTGCCGGTCGGACGCTGCTTGGCCAGCTCTTCGGCGGTCACGGTGCTGCGTGCCTTAGGCACTTCTTCTTGCACCATCAAGCCCATACCGACTTTTTTGCCGGTGATGGTGACGACTTCCTTGGCTGGCGCCGCTGGCGTGGTGTCGGCGGCGGACGCGGCGACTTGCGCGTCGGCGGCGGCGGCCACGTCGGCCGCCATGGCCGGCAGGCCCAGGCAGGCCATCTGGCAGGCCAGAGCGATCATGCTCAGGCGCAGCTTTGGATGTTGTTTCAGAACAGCTTGCATTCAATACTCCCTAGAGTGTTATTGTGAATTCGTTGGGCGAGTTGGCACTCGCGTAATGCTATTAATGGGGACCAGCGTTCCCGACGCAGCGGGGAAGTGTAAAGGTTGTTTATTTCAACACCATGACACTAATATGACAGTTTAATGACCATGCCAGACTGAAACATCGTTTCATCGCGGTACGAAAATATGACGGTATTGCATTTATTGCTTTGCTTTTGACTATGCATTAATGTCATGCCCAAATACAAATTCAATTTCCCTTAGAGATTTATACGAATCGGATATAAATCCGCCGGCGGATCGCATATCGCAGCCCGATGGGCGTCGCCTCATAGGGGAAGGGTCGGGCGGAATTATAAAATCCCGTCACGGCACATGAATCCCTTTCATGGAAATTCCCTGAAAAGCGCGATTTGTCGCGCGCAAGGTGTCGCTTGCAGGCCACACAAATATCAAAAAACCATGGAATTGAGCACGATCCAAGAAGATGGATCTGAGAAATATTGCAAAACCGGCAGCATTGCGCCGCCGGTGAGTTCGACTACTTTTTCGGGGCTCAGTGTTTCAATGTTACAACGTTCGATTTGGCGATTTCCGCCTCGAACGTGGCGAATTTGACATCCAAAGACTTCAACATGCGCTGTTTGTCATCTTTCGACAGGAAGGAATATTTAACACTGTTGTATGACAGTTTCTTGACTTCCGCATAATCGGGCTTGTAGCGGCTGGCGAACAGCACATACTCCTCGGACAGATTATTGCGCGACACGCCGGCGTCGTCGGTGGCGATGACGAAGGGCACGCCGTATTTTCGGTACAGGGTCACCGGATGGTTCTGGCCTTCGATGCCGAGGATGAAGGCATTGCTGGTCAAATTGATTTCAACGGCGATGTCCTTGTCGCGCATTTCCTTCATGATGGCCAGCGCGCCCGTTTCGTGCGCGATGTCGATGCCGTGGCCGATGCGCTTGGCGCCGGCGACATCGATGGCGTCGCGGATGTGGAAGGTCAGGCCTTCCGGCGGCACCGTGCCCAGCGCCAGTTCGCCCGCGTGCAGCGCCAGGTTCACCTGCGGATATTTGGTCTTGAGGAATTTGAACATGCGCATCTGCATCGCGTAATCCTGCATCGACACGGCCACGCTTTCCTGGCCGACGATGTTGACGCCGACGATCTGCGGGCTTTGCATGGCCATCTCGAAGCTCGACACCATGGACGAAAACACCAGCGACGGCGACAGGAAGCGCAGCACGAAGCCCTGGTAGCGCATGCTGAACTGGGCGTCGTCGATGCCGGCGCTTGCCGCCTTCAGGTCGCCGATGTAGCTGGCGATGCCCTGTTTAAAGCCGGCGTCCTGGTCCAGCTTGGCCATGAAGGCTTCCATGGCCGCGTCGCTCAGGCCGGCGCGGGCTTGCTGGTCGAAGCCGTCGTCGGGCTGCATCGGCGACAGCTGGTAGATGGTTTCGATATAACCGAGGTTTTCCTGGATGGCGCGCTGCTTCAGGCGCGCCAGGCCGTCGTGCGCGTTGGTCGCCGCGACGTCGTTGAAATAGGCGAAGGTATCGAAGAACTGGCGGTCCGGCGGCGATTGCAGCGCGCCGTGGTTATGAAAATCCTTGTCAGACCAGCGTTGCAGCAGCGCGGTCAGGGTGGTGTTGTCGAGCATGACGGCGGCGCCGGACAGGCAACTGCCGGACGGAACGTGGTGCACGATCTGGTAAGAGGCCTTGTCGACGCAGTAATTCTGCTTGTCGACCCATTCCAGATACTGCTCGGCGTACAGCGCGCCCGAATAGTGGTGGTGCAGGTCGCCGCCCTTGGGCATCATGGTCATGAACAGCGTCAGCTCGGCGCGTTTCGGTTCCGCGCCCGCCAGCAGGCCGGCGAAATAACGCTGGGTCGCGTCCTCGTTGCTGGCCGCGTGCGCAAGGCCGCCCGCCAGGGCCAGGCCCACCATCAGGGTCGCGATTTTCTTTTGCATGGAGTGTTCTCGTTGTTGGTTGAACGTCGGTGGTCGGTCAGCTTTCGCGCAGATGCACGCGCCGGCCCGCTGAATAGGTGGCCGCCACCGCGCGGTCGTCGCCCAGCAGCGCCAGCGCGAACAGCAGCTCTTCGAGACTTTCGCGGCGCGCCGTGCGCCGCGCCAGCAGCGGCGTGGCCTGCGGATCGAGCACGATGAAATCGGCTTCGGCGCCGGCGGCGAAACTGCCGATGGTCCCTTCGAGCTGCATGGCGCGCGCCGCGCCCAGCGTCGCCATATAAAACATGCGCAGGGCCGGCAGGTAACTGCCTTTCAGTCGCGCTACTTTATAGGCTTCATTCATCGTTTGCAACATCGAAAACGAGGTGCCGCCGCCGACGTCGGTGGCCAGCGACAGCAGCATGCCGGCGTCGTCGGCGCGCTCGAAGTCGAACAGGCCGCTGCCGAGGAACAGGTTGGAGGTCGGGCAGACCGCCGCCGCCGACCGGGTTTCGGCCATGCGCCGGCGGTCGCGCTCATCGAGCCAGATGCAGTGGCCGTACATGGCGCGCGGGCGCAGCATGCCGTAGCTGTCGTAGACGTCGATGTAGCTGCGCGAGTTGGGAAACAGCGATTTCACCCAGCGGCATTCGTCCTCGTTCTCGGAGACGTGGGTTTGCAGGAAGGTGTCCGGATAGGCGCGCGCCAGTTCGCCGGCCAGCTGCAACTGTTCTTCGGTCGACGTCGGCGCGAAGCGCGGCGTGATCGCGTACAGCGCGCGGCCGCGATGGTGCCAGCGCTGGATCAGGGCTTCGGTGTCGCGCGCGCTCGATTCGGCGGTGTCGCGTAAAAAGTCGGGGCAGTTCCGGTCCATCATGACCTTGCCGGCCACCATGCGCAGGTCGCGCTTTTCGCTGGCGGCGAAAAAGGCGTCCACCGATTCCGCATGCACGGTGCAGTAGACCATGGCCGTGGTGGTGCCGCAGCGTAGCAGCTCGTCGAGGAAGAATTCGGCCACCGCGCCGGCGTGTTCGGGATCGTCGAACTGGCGTTCGGTCGGGAAGGTATAGCGCTCCAGCCAGGGCAGCAGGCCGGGCGCCGGCGAGGCGATCATGTCCGACTGCGGATAGTGGACGTGGGTATCGATGAAGCCGGGCGTGATGATATGGCCGCCGTAGTCGTGCAGCGGGGTCCCGGCCGGCAGCGTCGCGTGCAGCGTGGCGTAGTCGCCGGCGGCCCGCACCTTGCCGTCGGCGACGATCAGCAAGCCGTCTTCATGCCAGTCGTGCGCGTGGGCGTCGAAGGCGGGATCGGCGTGAAAGTGCAGCAAGCTGGCACGATAGGCTTGCAGGGAAGCGGTGGACATGTAAGGCTTTCGGTTGCTGTAACTGGAACTGGAACTGGTGTGAAGCTGATGCCTACGCTGATACCTACGCCGACGCCGACGCCACCAACCGCAGCGGCGACGCGGCCGCCGCCTGCTGCGCCTCCCACACCATCAGCAGCTGGGCGCAGACGGCGGCCGCGATCACGGCCGGCTGCTTGCCGCTGATGCCGGCCACGCCGACCGGGCACACCATGGCGGCGATGCGCTCGGCCGGCAAGCCGCGCGCGTGCAGGCGATGCTCGAACTGCGCGCGCTTGGTCTTCGATCCGATCAGGCCGAACCAGCCGACCCGGTCACGCGCCAGTATAGCCTCGCTGAGGCGCTGGTCGAGCGCGTGGCTGTGCGTCATCACGAGGTAGCTGCTGCCGGGCCGCGCCGCGTCGACCAGCGCCTCCGGCGTGTCCGACGCTTCGACGGTGACGTTGTCCGGTATCGGCGACGGGAACATGGCGTCGCGCTCATCGATCCACGTGACCGTGCATGGCAGCCCGGCCAGCGCCCGCACGATGGCGGCGCCGACATGGCCGGCGCCGAACAGCAGCAGGTGCGCGCGCGGCGCCAGACAGGGATCGAGCAGCCAGCGCCGGCCCTGCGGATCGCGGATCACGCGGGTGCGGCGGTCCGCTTGATAGTCCGGCGTGTCGATGGCGGCGCCGCTCAGGGTGCGGCCGTCGGCATCGGACAGCGCCGTCATGCTGGGGCCATCGATGGCCGACAAGCGCCAGCTGTCCTGCTGGCGGCGCTGGCGCAGGCTGTCCAACACGGCCAGCAGATGAGCGTCGACGTATTCAAACACGAGATAGACCACGCCGCCGCAGCACTGCCCGAGGCCGGGGCCGAGCGCGAAGCGCTGGAGCTGGGTTTGCGCCCGCGCTTGCGATTGCGTGGCGCGGCCGTCGGCGCCGAGCATGGCGCGCGCGATCTCGCAGGCCTGCATTTCGAGATGGCCGCCGCCGATGGTGTCGAACTGCACGCCGCGCATGACCAGCATCTTGGCGCCGGGTTCGCGCGGGCCGGAACCCTCCACCATCGCCACCGTCACCAGCACGGACGGTTCGGATGATTCGGCGACTGTCAGCCAGTCTTTCATCGCGCGGTCCTCAACGCGCCGCCGCGGCAACGGCGGTGATGGCGCGCAGGATTTCCTCGCTGGTCGCGGGCGCGTTCAGCGGCGGATTGACCTTGTGGCCGCCGACGCTGGACACCGCGTCGCGGATCGCGAAGAACACCGAGAACGGCAGCAGCAGCGGCGGTTCGCCGACGGCCTTGGAGCGGTGGATGCTGTCCTCGACGTTGGCGTTATCGTACAGGCGCACACGGAAGTCTTCGGGACAGTCGGAGATGGCGGGGATTTTATACGTCGACGGCGCGTGCGTCATCAGCTTGCCGGCCGCGTTCCACCACAGCTGCTCGGTGGTCAGCCAGCCCATGCCCTGTATGAAAGCGCCTTCGACCTGGCCGATGTCGATGGCCGGATTGAGCGAGCGGCCGGCGTCGTACAGCGCGTCGGCGCGCAGCAGCTTCCATTCGCCGGTCAGCGTGTCGACCACGACCTCGGAGACGGCGGCGCCGTAGGCGTAGTAGGAAAACGGATGACCGTTCATCGTCTTCGGGTCCCAGTGCAGGTTCGGCGTCGCGTAAAAACCGTCGGACCACAGCTGCACCCGCGCCAGATAGGCCTTCATCACCAGCTCGGGGAAGGGCACAACGTGGCCGTTGACGTGGACCGCGTTGTCGAAGTAGCGCACCTGTTCCGCCGAGCCGCCATACTGGCGCACGGCGTAGGCGGACAGGCGGTCGCGGATCTGGCGCGCCGCGTCCTGAGCGGCCTTGCCGTTCAAGTCGGCGCCGGTCGACGCGGCGGTGGCCGAGGTGTTGGCGACCTTGCTGGTGTCGGTCGCGGTGACGCGCACGTGATCGACATCGAGACCCAGTTCATGCGCCACCACCTGGATCACCTTGGTGTTGATGCCCTGCCCCATCTCCGTGCCGCCGTGGTTGACCAGCACCGAGCCGTCCACATACACGTGCACCAGCGCGCCGGCCTGGTTCAAGTGCGTGACGTTGAAGGCGATGCCGAATTTGACCGGCGTGAGGGCGAGGCCTTTTTTCAGCACCGGACTGGCGGCGTTGAACGCGGCGACGGCCTCGCGGCGCGCGCGGTAGTCGCTGCTGCGCTCCAGCTCCGCCGTCAGTTCGGCGATGACGTTGTCGACGATCTCCTGGCCGTATGGCGTGACGTTACGCTCGGTGCGGCCGTAGAAATTGAGGCGGCGGATATCGAGCGCGTCGCGGCCCAGGTTGCGCGCGATGTCGTCGATGATGTATTCGATGGCGATGGCGCCCTGCGGTCCGCCGAAGCCGCGGAAGGCGGTGTTCGATTGCGTGTTGGTCTTGCCGCAGCCGGCGCCGATTTCCACGTCCGACAAATAATAGGTGTTATCGAAGTGGCAGACCGCGCGCGTGGCGACGGGGCCGGACAGGTCGGCCGAGAAGCCGGCGCGCAAGGTCATGTCGACTTTGGCGGCGAGGATTTTGCCGTCGGCATCGTAGCCGACTTCGTACTCATAATAGAAGCAGTGGCGCTTGCCGGTGACGAGCATGTCGTCGTCGCGGTCGGCGCGCAGCTTGACCGGCCGCTGCAGCTTTGAAGCGGCGATGCCGGCCGCCGCCGCCCACAAGGCGGACTGCGATTCCTTGCCGCCGAAGCCGCCGCCCATGCGCCGGCATTCGACCTGGATCTTGTGCGAATGGACGCCCAGCGCGTGCGCGACCACGTGCTGCATCTCGCTCGGGTGCTGGGTCGAGCATTGCACCAGCATGGCGTTGTCCTCTTTCGGAATCGCGTAGGCGATCTGGCCTTCGAGGTAGAATTGTTCCTGGCCGCCGACGAACAGCTGGCCCTTCACCACATTCGGCGCGGCCTCGAACGCGCTCTGGAAATCGCCGCGTTTGAGCTTCATCGGCGGCAGCACATACGATTGCGCGGCCTTGGCCGCTTGCGGCGTCAGGATCGCCGGCAGCTCCTCGTAGTCGACGACGGCGCGGCGGGCGGCGCGGCGGGCGTTGTCGTGCGTGTCGGCGACGACGACGAACATCGGCTGGCCGACGTACAGCACCACGCCGTCGGCGAAGATGGGATCGTCGTGGATGATAGGGCCGCAGTCGTTGGTGCCGACGATGTCGGCCGCCGTGTAGACGGCGACCACGCCGGGCGCCGCGCGTACCGCCGTCAAGTCCATGGCGCTGACGTTGGCGTGCGCTTTCGACGAAAGACCCAGCGCGGCGTGCAGCGTGCCTTGCAGCTCGGGGATGTCGTCGGTGTAGGTGGCCTGACCCAGCACGTGCAGCCGCGCCGATTCGTGCGGACGCGGTTTGCCGACGGCGGCCCACGCGGCCGCTCTCAGCTCCACGCTCAAATCGTTATTCAACTCGGGGTTACCGGGATGGTTCATGGTCATCCCCTCAGGCGCGGCAGGCGAAGGCGTTGACGGCGTCATTGGCCAGCGGCGCGTCGGCGCGGGTCTCAAACCAGTAGCGGCGCAGCAGGTTCTGCGCCGCCGTCATGCGGTACTCGCTGGAGGCGCGCATGTCCGACAGCGGCGCGTAATCCAGCGCCAGCATCGCCATCGCGGACGACAGGTTCGCTTCACTCCACGGCTTGCCGTTCAAGGCCGCTTCCGCTTGCGCGGCGCGCTTCGGCGTCGCGGCCATGCCGCCGAAGGCGATGCGGGCTTCCACGATCGTGTCGCCATCGAAGGTGAACGCGAAGGCGGCGCACACCGCCGAGATATCCTGGTCGAAGCGCTTGGTCAGTTTATAGGTGTGGAACCGCACGTCCGCGCGCGGCAGCGGCACGCGCACGGCTTCGACGAACTCGCCCTCCCGTATATCCTTGTTCTGATAACCGAGATAGAACGCTTCCAGCGGCAGCACGCGCTGCCCGCCCGCGCCGCGCAGCACGACGTCGGCGCCGAGCGCGATCAGCCACGGCATCGAGTCGCCGATGGGCGAGCCGTTGGCGACGTTGCCGCCCAAAGTGCCGGCGTTGCGGATCGGCAGGGAGGCGAAGCGCTGCCACATGTCGGTCAGCTGCCGCGGGTAGTGCCGGCACAGCGCGGCGTAGGCGTCGTTGAGCGTGACGCCGGCGCCGATTTCCAGTCTGCCGTCGGCTTCGACCATCGTCTTCAGCGCGGCGACCTGGCCCAGGTAGATGATGTCGCCAAGCTCGCGCATCTGTTTTGTGACCCACAGGCCGACGTCGGTGGAACCGGCCAGCAGCGTCGCCGCCGGATGGGCCGCGCGTAACTGAACCAGTTCGTCGACGGTGCGCGGCGCGTGGAAGTTCTGGCCGCGCGCGGAGTAGGTGGAAGCGGTGTCGCGCTCGATCGCCCGTAGTTGCAGGCTCAGTGCCGCGCGGTCGAATTCGACCTTGGGCAGTTCGGTCATGCGGCGGGCGGCCTCGATGATGGGACGGTAGCCGGTGCAGCGGCACAGATTCCCGGACAGGCAGTCGTCGATTTCCCGGCGCTGGGCGGGCTGGCCGTCTTTGTCCAGGTACATGCCCCACAGGGACATGACGAAACCGGGCGTGCAAAAGCCGCACTGGGAACCGTGGCATTCGACCATGGCCTGCTGCACCGGGTGCAGCGCGCCGTCGGCCTGCTGCAAGTCTTCGACCGAGAACAGGGCCTTGCCGTCGAGCGTGGGCGTGAGCTGGATGCAGGAGTTGACCGCCTTCAGTTCGAGCTTGCCGTGATTCAGGCTGCCGATGACGACCGTGCACGCGCCGCAGTCGCCCTCGGCGCAGCCTTCCTTGGTGCCGGTGCGGTGCAGCTCTTCGCGCAGGTGCTGCAACACGGTCTGCGTGGGCGACGCATCGGCCACTTCCCGCACCGCGCCACGGTAATAGAAACGTATCGGTTCTGACATTATTGCCTCGGCTTTATCCCAGTGTGCAGGTTAACATTGTCGCTAGCCGCGATACATAATTTGTCGATGATGCCGGGTATCGGCGCATGCGTATAGCGTGCGCCTATACCTCATTCTACATAGGGATGGGTCGAACGCCAGTGCTCCGCGATGTCGATGCGGCGCGTGATCCACACCCGGTCGTGGCGCTGCACGTAGTCGAGAA
>NZ_JANXMI010000008.1 GCF_025354735.1 Rugamonas sp. | reverse complement strand
TCAGGCCCAGCTTGCCGCACTGGCGCGACAGCCGGCGCGCGCGCGCGCGCAGCTCGATCGGGTTCAGGGCCGGGGTTTCGTCGATGAACAGCTGGGCGTCGTTCATTTTCTGGATGGCGTGCGTCAAGCGCGGCCAATCCTCGTCGTTGAGGCGGCCGGTGCGCAAGCGGTGCTGGTCGAGCTGGCCGACCGAGCCCAGCATACGCATCGCCAGCTGGGTGCCGCCCATCTCCATGGAAAAAATCGCCACCGGCAAGCCGGCCTCGATGGCGACGTTCTCGCCGATGTTGACGGAAAACGCGGTCTTGCCCATCGATGGACGGCCGGCCACGATGACCAGGTCGCCGGCCTGCAAGCCCGAGGTCATGCGGTCGAGGTCGATGAAGCCGGTCGGCACGCCGGTGATTTCGCTCTGGTTTTCGCGGCTGTAGAGTTCGTCGATCCGCTCGACCACCTGGGTCAGCAGCGGCTGCACGGCGACCCAGCCCTGGGTGCCGCGCGAACCCTGTTCGGCGATGGCGAAGATCTTGGACTCGGCCTCGTCGAGCATCTGCTTGACTTCCTTGCCCTGCGGGCTGAAGGCCTGGCCGGAAATCTCGTCGGCCACGGTGATGAGTTTACGCAAGATGCCGCGGTCGCGCACGATCTCGGCGTAGCGCCGGATGTTGGCGGCCGACGGCGTGTTCTGCGCCATCGCGTTCAGATACGCGAGGCCGCCGACGTCGTCCGCCTTGCCCAGCGAGGTCAGCGCTTCGAACACGGTGATGACGTCGGCCGGGCGCGAAGCGTTGATCAGTTTGATGATCTGTTCGAAGATGATGCGGTGGTCATAGCGGTAGAAGTCATCCGAGTGCATGAAGTCGGCGATGCGGTCGAACGCCGCGTTATCGCGCAGCAAGCCGCCGATGACGGACTGTTCTGCTTCGATAGAGTGCGGCGGAATGCGGAGTGAATCGACTTGCGGATCGGAGGGGGCGTTCATGGCGCGAATTATACCTGCTTAGGCGGTCGGGCAAAAATTTGGGGAGAAAAAAGATGGCCGCGAGGATATATCCGCCGCGCGGAAATCAGGCTCAAGACCGGGGTCGGACACTGTCGCGGCGTTTTAGGCCCGCTGTGTTTAGGACGAAACACAGGCGATAAAAAAGCCGGGCAAGCCCGGCTTTTTTGGATGCGGCATCGTCGGCGGGCAAGTTGCCCGCCTTGGATTTAGGCAGCTTCGCCCACGACGGCAACGGTCACTTCGACGACGACGTCGGTGTGCAGTGCCACGGTGACAGGATGCTCACCGGTGGTTTTCAGCGGGCCGGTAGGCATGCGCACAGCCGATTTCTCGACAGCGAAACCAGCTTTGGTCAACGCTTCAGCGATGTCGAAGTTGGTGACGGAACCGAACAAACGGCCATCGACGCCAGCTTTTTGCGAAACGGTCACGGTCATGCCGTTCAGTTTCTCGCCTTGGGCTTGCGATACGGCCAGCTTGGCCGCGGCAGCTTTTTCCAGTTCGGCGCGCTTGACTTCGAATTCGGCAATAGCGGTCTGGGTCGCGCGGCGAGCCATTTTTTGCGGAATCAGGAAGTTACGTGCGTAACCGTCTTTAACTTTAACGACTTCACCCAGGTTGCCCAGGTTGACGACTTTTTCTAACAGAATGATTTGCATAGTTCTCTCCAGGATCTTATCTAGACGACGCGATTAAGCGTGGTGCAGATCGGTGTAAGGCAGCAGCGCGAGGTAGCGAGCGCGCTTGATGGCGGTGTCCACTTGACGCTGATAGTGCGCCTTGGTACCGGTCAGACGTGCTGGCATGATCTTGCCGTTTTCCTGGACGAAATCTTTGAGCGTGTCGACGTCTTTGTAGTCGACCTGTTCCACGTGAGCAGCGGTGAAGCGGCAGAATTTCTTACGCTTGAACAAAGGATTCTGTTGCTTGCGCTTTTCTTTCAGCTTGAGCTTGTTTTTGTCGAACTTTTTACCGAATGCCATGTGAGGCTCCTGTATCTAAATGGGGGCACTGTCAGAGACAGCACTAAAATCAATGATGTGAAACACCAGGCTTTTGCTATTGCGGGTCTTCTTGTTCAGAAATCCGGTGAACTGATATACGCCACCGAGCGGCGCCTGACTGAAACGGCCTGAAATTTCGCCTGCGGCGACCGCGGACACTTCAAACTCGCTCAAGCGGGCGATGCCCGCCTCCATCTGCTGCGAACTGTGCTGCAATACTGCATTCACAATCGGCATGCCGGCCGGGGTGTAGCGCAAGGCGTCCCGTTCGGCGATGAGGGCGATAAAGTGGAGTTCGTTCAGCTCGGATTCCCGCTCAATCAGGCAGCCGCAGGAGCGGCGACTGCGGCCGCTGGAGCTTCAGCACGATGGGATTTCGCTGCATCTTCACGTTGTACCGACTTCATCATCGGCGAAGGAGCGGTTTCCGCTTTCTTCATTTTAACGGTCAGGTGACGCAACACGGCATCATTGAATTTGAATGCAGTTTCCAGCTCGACCAGGGTCTCGTTGTCGCATTCGATGTTCAGGCAGATGTAGTGTGCTTTGGCCAGTTTCTGGATCGAGTAAGCCATTTGACGGCGGCCCCAATCTTCAACACGGTGAACCGAACCGCCGCGCGTCGTGACGCTGGCTTTGTAACGTTCGATCATGGCGGGCACTTGCTCGCTCTGGTCCGGATGGACGATAAATACTATTTCATAGTGACGCATGTAGACTCCCTTAAGGACTGTGAAAATAGCCCACCCTGGCGTCAAGACAGGTGTGGGAAGAGGTAAGCCGGCTACTATAGCAGCTTTTTTAGGCAAGGTAAAGGGAGGGCGCGGCGCGGCCGGGTGCGGCAGGCGGCGATATTTTTCACATTATTTCGGCCAAAGCAAGAAATACCCTTGCATTCAAGCGCATACTGTACAAAAATACAGACTGTCTATATACACAGCCCCTAACCTTGGCACCCGCACCCATGATCAAGCTCACCGCACGGCAAGAACAAATTCTCAATCTGATCAAGGACGCCATCGAAAACACCGGCTTCCCGCCGACGCGCGCGGAAATCGCCAACGAGCTCGGCTTCAAATCGGCCAACGCGGCCGAGGAGCACTTGCAGGCGCTGGCGCGCAAGGGCGCGATCGAAATCGCGGCCGGCACCTCGCGCGGCATCCGCCTGCTGGGCGTGCACGCCGAACCGTCCGCGTCGAAGATCCCGGCGTCGCTGATGATTTCGCTGCCGCTGATCGGCCGCGTGGCCGCCGGCTCGCCGATGCTGGCGCAGGAAAACCTGGAAACGAGTTACAGCGTCGACCCGGCGCTGTTCTCGACCAAGCCCGATTACCTGCTGAAGGTGCGCGGCGAATCGATGCGCGACGCCGGCATCATGGACGGCGACTTGCTGGCCGTGAAAAAAGTCGACAGCGCCAAGAACGGCCAGATCGTCGTGGCGCGGATCGGCAACGACGTCACCGTCAAGCGCTACCGCAAGACCGGATCGCTGATCGAACTGCTGCCGGAAAACCCGGACTTCAAGATCATCAAGGTCGACCCGGAAGCCGACGAGTTCGCGCTCGAAGGCCTGGCCGTCGGCCTGATGCGCAGCTGGCATTGACGGTGGTGTGAAGCCGGCGGCGCCGCGCCGCGGACATAAGGGTCAGACCACGGTTTCGAGGGATGCATTCGAAACCGTGGTCTGACCCTTTTTTGCCGCACGGGCCATCTCCGCGACCGTGCGATGCGGCGGCTCGCCGCTACACTTAGCAGCCTTCCAGCGCGGTGGCGAAGTCGTCCAGCAAATCATCCTCGTCTTCGATGCCGACCGAGACCCGTATCAGCGACTCGGCGATGCCCATCGACGCGCGCCGCTCGGCGCCCATCTCGTAAAAGATGGTGTGGGCGACGGGAATAATCAGCGTGCGGTTGTCGCCCAGGTTGCTGGCCGGGATGGCCACCGTCAGCCGGTTCAGGAAGTCGAAGCAGTCTATGCCCTCCTTCAACTCAAAACTCAGCAAAAAGCCGAAGCTGCGGAACAGTTCGCTCGAAATGGCGTGCTGCGGATGCGAGGCCAAGCCCGGATAGTGGACCGCCGCGACGCGCTCGTCCGCTTCCAGCAGGCGCGCCAGCGCCAGCGCGTTGCTGTTGGTGCGCACCGTGCGCAGCGCCAGCGTCTCGGCGCCGACGGCGATGTGGTGCGCCGCCTCCGGCCCCAGCGACGCGCCGAAATCGCGCAAGCCCTTGGCGCGGATCTGCGCCAGGCCCCACTGCGCCGGCGCGGCTTTCTTATAGTTGTCGGCGATGTGGGGATAGCGCGTCCAGTCGTAGGCGCCGGTGTCGGTCAGGCTGCCGCCGAGCGCGTTGCCGTGGCCGCCGATGGACTTGGTCAGGGCGTTGATGACGAGGCCGGCGCCGACAAGCTTGGGCCGGAACAGATAGGGCGACGTCATCGTGTTGTCGACGATGTAGAGCAGGCCGCGTTCCTTGCACAGCTCGCCGATCCGCTTCAAATCGGCCACCTGCGTGCGCGGATTGGCGATGGTTTCGACGAACACGATGCGGGTCTGCGGCGTGATGGCGGCGGCCACGTGGGCGACGTCGGTGGCGTCGACGAACGCCACGTCGATGCCCTGCCCGGCGGCGGTCTGCCACAGGCTGTTGGTGTTGCCGAACAAATAGGCCGACGACACGACGTGGCTGCCCGCGCGCAGCAGCGACTGGAACACGGCGCCGATCGCGCCCATGCCGGTGGCGAAGCACAGCGTGCCGACGCCCTGCTCCATCTGGTTGACCTTCTCTTCCAGCGCCGAGACGGTCGGGTTGCCCTGGCGGCCGTAGCGGAAGCCCGGCTCCTTGCCCTGGAACACGGACGCCAGCTGGCGCGCGTCGCTGTAGCCGAAGGCGACCGAGGTGTGCATGGGCTTGTGCAGCGAGCCGTGCTCGATGCCCTTGCGGCGGTCGCTATGCAAAATGGTGGTCGTGAAGCCGTAGTTTTTTTTATCGTTCATGATAGCCGTGGAAAGCAAAAAAAAACCGGCGCGGCCAGTGGCGGCGCCGGGTCGGTCATCACCCTTCGGTGGTGGCCAGATTCAGATTGAGCTGCGAGCGGCCGGCGTCTTCCGGGCCGGGCGCCTTCGGATTGTGGCGCGCGTATTCGATCTTGTCGAGGTAGTCTTGCGACACGTCGCCGGTGATGTAGATGCCGTCGAAGCACGAGGCCTCGAAATTGGTCAGCGCCGGATTGACGTCCGACACCGCGCGCTTGAGCGACTCGATATCCTGGTACACCAGCGCGTCGGCCGTGATTTCGCGGCACACTTCCTCGGTGGTGCGGCCGTAGGCGATCAGCTCGTCGCGCGTCGGCATGTCGATGCCGTACACGTTGGGGAAGATCACCGGCGGCGCGGCCGACGCGAAGATGACTTTCTTGGCGCCCGCTTCGCGCGCCATCTGCACGATTTCGCGGCTGGTGGTGCCGCGCACGATGGAGTCGTCGACCAGCAGCACGACCTTGTCCTTGAACTCGGAGGCGATGGCGTTCAGCTTCTGGCGCACCGATTTCTTGCGCGCGGCCTGGCCCGGCATGATGAAGGTGCGGCCGATGTAGCGGTTCTTGATGAAGCCTTCGCGGTACTCGATGTTCAGCGCCAGCGCCAGCTGGATGGCGGCCGGACGCGAGGAATCGGGGATGGGCATGACGACGTCGATCTCGCCGTCCTTGAACTGGCGCTTGATCTTCTCGGCCAGGTACTCGCCCATTTTCAGGCGGGTGGCGTAGACCGAGGCGCCGTCGATGACGGAGTCGGGACGGGCCAGGTAGACGAACTCGAACAGGCAGGGGTTGAGCGAGGGGTTGTCGGCGCACTGGCGGCTGTGCAGTTTTTTGTCGGCGTCGATGAAGACCGCTTCGCCCGGCGCGATGTCGCGCACGAAGCGGAAGCCCATGCCTTCGAGCGCCACCGATTCGGAGGCGATCAGGTACTCGGGGCCCAGCTCGGTTTCGTTGATGCCCAGGCACAGCGGACGGATGCCGAAGGGGTCGCGGAAGGCCAGCAGGCCGACGCCGGCGATCTGGGCCACGGCCGCGTAGCCGCCGCGCACGCGGCGGTGCAGCACGGTCACGGCTTCAAAGATGGTGTCGGCGTCGATCATGATGCCGGTGGTGGCCTTCTGGATTTCGTGGGCCAGCACGTTCAACAGCACTTCCGAATCGGAATCGGTGTTGATGTGGCGGCGGTCGTTCTTGAACATCTCTTCTTTGAGCTGTTCCCAGTTGGTCAGGTTGCCGTTGTGGGCCAGCGTGATGCCGAACGGGGCGTTGACGTAGAACGGCTGCGCTTCCTCTTCGCTCGACGAGCCGGCCGTCGGATAGCGGCAGTGGCCGATGCCCGAGTTGCCTTGCAGCGTACGCATATTGCGGGTGCGGAAAACGTCACGCACCAGGCCGTTGGCCTTGTGCATGGAAAACATACTGCTGTGATTGGTCGCGATCCCCGCCGCATCCTGGCCGCGGTGCTGCAACAGCAGCAGCGCGTCGTACAGCAATTGATTGACAGGTTGATGGGAAACGACGCCGACGATGCCACACATGGTGTGCTCCTAGACTGGTATTACGGATTTAAAGAATTCAAAATTGCACGTGCTGCGCGAGGGCGGCAGGCAGAAAAGGTTTCACGGTGCGCGCACCGGTTTCGGCGAGCGGGCTAAGCAGCGCGTTGCGCCAGAAAGCTTGTTGGGGAACCGACGTCATCCCGCACAATATGACGGCGGCCAGCACAATTACAAGGCCACGGCCGAGGCCGAACAAGCCGCCGAGGCCACGGTCGGCCAGGCTGAGGCCGCCGGCTTTAATCAAGGCGTCCAGCGCCAGGGTCAACAGCCCCATCAATATTCGCACGCCGAGGAATAATGCAATAAAGGCCAGTATCAGCCGCAGCACGTCGCCCGGCACCATGGCCGGCAGCATTTTGGCCAGCGCGGCGCTGTAGGCGTTGGCGACGACGAAGGCCACCACCCAGCTCGCCAGCGATAATATTTCCTTGACCACGCCGCGCATGGTGCTGATGACCACCGAGGCGATCAGCACAAAGATCACCAGATAATCGAATAGTGTCACTTCGCTTCAACCTGCTTCAAGCGGCGGCGCATCAGACCGGATTGCCGCTCAGGCCCAGCTTGGCCAGCTTGGCGTGGGCTTGGGCGGCCTCTTCCTTGCTGGCGAAGGGGCCGATGCGCACGCGGATCAGCTCGTCGGACGCGCTCTTGTGCGTGAACGACTTGATGCCGGCGCCCTTCAATTTGGCCAGCAGCTCGTCGGCCTTGTCCTGCGTGGCCAGGGCCGCGACCTGATAGACGATTTTCTGCGCCGCCTCGGCCGGCTTGACCGGCTTGCCTTCGAGGATGGCCAGGGCGCGCGCGGCATCGTCGGACGATTGCGCGCCGTCGTCCTTGGCGGCGGGCTTGACGGCGACCGGCTTGGCCTCGGCCAGCTTGGCTTCCGCCTTGGCCTCCGGCTTGATGTCGGCCTTCGCCTCCGGCTTGGGGTCCGGCTTGTGTTCGACCTTGGCCACTTTGGGCTCGGGTTTGACGATGTCTTTCGGCTTGAGCGGCTCGGCGGGTAATTTCAGTTCGGCCACGGCCGGCGGCGCGGCCACCACCACGGCGGCTTTGGGCGCGGGCACCGGCTTGCTCAGTTTGGACGGCTCGGCGACGATTTCCTCACCGCCGTCGAGCGCGGCGCTGGCGGCGACCGGCGCCGCTGCGGTGCTGGCGGCGGACTGTGCCGCAGGCTCGGGCGCCTTGTCCTTCGATGGAATGCGGATATCGATGTCGGTCGACAGCGGCTTGGGCTCGGAATCTAGCAGCATCGGCAAGCCGACGGCCACCAGCAAGGCCAGAGCGATGGCGCCGACCAGGCGGCGGCGCGCGCGTTTTTTTTCCGGCAAGACCGGATCGTTGTCTTCGCGGCTGGCGCGGCCGCGCGGACGGGCCTCGCCATCGGCCGACGACGCCCGCTTGGAGCGCGCCCGTTCGACGGCGGCAGTATCATCGCGGGAATAATAGCCGCTGTCCTGCCCTGCGGCGTCTTGCTTGTTTTTACCGAGTTTCGAGAACAAGCCCATGCGTGATTTCAGTCGAGTGCGTTCAATGGAGTGAGGATTTTCGGGCCGCCATGACGCCGGCGACGGTCAGGAAAGATCCAAAGACCACAATTCTATCATTCTCTCCGGCCCGGCTGACCGCATTCGCGTAGGCCTGGGCCGGATCGGCGAATATATTTACGCTGCGCTCGGCCGAATCCGACACCGATTCGGGCTGGGCATTTTGCACTTTGGCCGCCAGTTCCGAGGCGCTGGCCGCGCGCGGCGACGGCAGGTCCGTCAAGCACCAGTGGTCGACGTGCTCGGACATGGCGGCGATCACGCCGTCGATATCCTTGTCGTGCATGGAACCGAACACGGCGTAGGTATAGGGGTGGAAGCCCATATTGCCGAGGTTCTGGTTCAGCGCGGCCGCCGCGTGCGGATTGTGGGCCACGTCGAGGATCACGGTCGGCCGGCCCGGCAGCACCTGGAAGCGGCCCGGCAATTCGACGGTGACGAGGCCGGTGCGCACTTCCTGGGCGCCGACCGGCAATTGCAGCCGCAGCGCTTCGAGCGCGGCCAGCACGGCCGCCGCGTTGAGGATCTGGTTGGCGCCGCGCAAGCTCGGATAGGCCAGGGAATTGCGGCGCTGGCTGCGGCCGCCGTAATTCCACTGCTGCTTGTCGCCGGAATAATTGAAGTCGCGGCCCATCAGCCACAGGTCGGCGCCGATGGCCTCGGCGTGGTCGATCAGCGACTGCGGCGGCACCGGGTCGCTGCAAATGGCGGTCTTGCCGGCGCGGAAAATGCCGGCCTTTTCAAAGCCTATCTTTTCGCGCGTGTCGCCCAGGTAATCGGTGTGGTCGATGTCGACGCTGGTGACGATGGCGACGTCGGCGTCGATGACGTTGACGGCGTCGAGGCGGCCGCCCAGGCCCACTTCCAGGATCACGACATCCATGCCGGCGCCGGCCAGCAAGTGCATGATGGCCAGCGTGGTGAATTCGAAATACGTCAGCACGGTATCGCCGCGCACGGCCTCGACGGCGTTGAAGGCGGCCACCAGCACGGCGTCGCTGGCCAGCTCGCCGTTGACGCGGGCGCGCTCGTTGAAGTCGAGGAAGTGGGGTTTGATGTAGAGGCCGACTTTATAGCCGGCGCGCAGCAGCACCGATTCGAGCATGGCGCAGGTCGAGCCCTTGCCGTTGGTGCCGGCCACCATGACGACCGGGCAGGCGAAGCTCAGCGCCAGGCGGTCCTTGACGGCGCGCACGCGGTCCAGGCCCATGTTGATGACGGTTTCCGCGTGGCGCGATTCAAGCAGCGCAAGCCAGGCGGGCAAGGTAGTGGGCAGGTTGGTCATGATGGGATTCTGAAATGGAAAACGGCGCGCAGGCGGATCATATCCGATTGCGCGCCGCCGTGTCGGGCAGGGATTTTTTTAGGCGAGGACTTCGACGGCCTGGTTCTGCAACAGCGCCAGCAGGCGGGCGATTTCTTCACGCATCTTGCGGCGGTCGACGATCATGTCGATGGCGCCCTTGGTGATGAGGAACTCGGAGCGCTGGAAGCCTTCCGGCAGTTTTTCGCGCACGGTGTTCTCGATCACGCGCGGGCCGGCGAAGCCGATCAGCGCCTTCGGCTCGGCCATCACGACGTCGCCCAGGAAGGCGAACGAGGCCGACACGCCGCCCATGGTCGGATCGGTCAGCACGCTGATGAACGGCAGCTTCTTCTCGGACAGCTTGGTCAGCATGGCGGTGGTCTTGGCCATCTGCATCAGCGACAGCAAGCCTTCCTGCATGCGGGCGCCGCCGGTGGCGGTGATGCAAATAAAGGGCACCTTCTGCTCCAGCGCCACTTGCGCGCCGCGCACGAAGCGCTCGCCGACGACCGAGCCCATCGAGCCGCCCATGAATTCGAACTCGAAACAGGCCACCACCACCGGCAGGCTCATGATGGCGCCGCCGAGGACGATCAGCGCATCGGTCTCGCCGGTCGCTTCCATGGCCTGCTTGAGGCGGTCGGGATATTTTTTGCTGTCTTTGAACTTGAGCGTGTCGACCGGCAGGGTTTCCTGGCCGATTTCATAACGGCCGCCGGCGTCGAGCAGGCTGTCGAGGCGCTCGCGCGCACGGATGCGCATGTGATGGTTGCACTTGGGGCAAACGTGCAAGTTCGATTCCAGATCGGTGCGATACAACACCGCTTCGCAAGCCGGACATTTGACCCACAGGCCTTCCGGCATGGTCTTGCGCGCGGCAGCGTCGGAACGCTGAATACGGGGGGGCAGAAGCTTTTCCAACCAACTCATCAATTTCTCCTTGCAGCTAACTAGTGCGCGAAGTGTAGCCGTTTATCCGTCCCCTGTCGAACATTGCAAAGTGGACATACGCCGAAAGCACGCTACCATCATATCATTTTCACCATCATTTAGCAGGTCGCTCGAACGGCAATTTATGCTTGCTGTACGCGCACGCCCGTAAATAGTGGCTGAGCAAACTTTCCCACGGCATGCCAACTTCCCGCGAATAATCTTGAAAATACGCTATCGTCGCGTCGTCCAACCGCACCGTAAATGGCAGTGTGAGCAGCTCGGCATACCGTTAGAAATTGAGACGCCCTGCTATAAGCGATCAAGTAGAAGCGCTCCTCGTCCGTGGAAGGCGCCAGATCAGGCAACAGGGTCGCGTTGTCGTCGAAAAATACGTGCTGGGATCTTTTAAACTGACGCCATGCTTGCGGAAGTTGGCCCGGGTCTTCTTTTCGCCCCATTCAAAGCGCACGGCCGCCCTTCCCTCAACATAGTCAGGGGCTGACTATGCGTCAAGGTGAGCGGTCGTGGTTTGAGGGACGCCAAGGCGGTGCGCCAAGGTGGGGGCCAAGGCGGCAGGGCTTACGCGTCGAGCGCGCCGCGGATGCCGGCGACGAAGGCGTGCACGGCGGCCACGGCGCCGTCCTGCGGCGAGTTTTCGATTTCCTGGATGATGCGGCTGCCGATGACGACCGCGTCGGCCACCTCGGCCACGGCGCGCGCGGTGGCGCCGTCGCGGATGCCGAAGCCGACGCCGATCGGCAGCTTGACGTGGCGGCGGATCGCGCCCAGCCGCTCGGCCACCTGCGCCGTGTCGATATTGCCGGCGCCGGTCACGCCCTTGAGCGACACGTAATAGCTGAAGCCGCCGCCGACCTTGGCCACCTGGGCGATGCGTTCCTCGGTCGAGGTCGGCGCCAGCAGGAAGATCATGTCGAGCCCGGCGGCGCGCATGGCGGCGGCGAAGTCCTCGCACTCCTCGGGCGGATAATCGACGACGATGGCGCCGTCGGCGCCGGCCGCTTTGGCCTCGGCGATGAAGTGATCGGGGCCGATGCGTTCGATGGGATTGGCGTAGCCCATCAGCACCACCGGCGTGCTCTGGTTGGTCCGGCGGAATTCGGCCACGTAGGCGAACACGTCGCGGATGCCGACGCCGTGCGCCAGCGCCCGTTCGCAGGCACGCTGGATGACCGGGCCTTCGGCCATCGGGTCGGAAAACGGCACGCCCAGTTCGAGGATGTCGGCGCCGCCGGCGACGAGGGCGTGCATCAGCGGCACCGTCAGCGCGGGCGACGGATCGCCGGCCGTGATGAAGGTGACGAGGGCGGTTTTATGGGCGGCTTTCAGGGCCGCGAAAGTGGGAGCGATTCTGGACATGGGATACTCGTTCGATTAGGAAGGTCATTGAACGGCCCGCTGCGCCAAGTCGGGGTCGGGCCA
>NZ_JANXMI010000304.1 GCF_025354735.1 Rugamonas sp. | reverse complement strand
GAGGTGGCGGTCGACGCCGATGGCGAAGTGACGGTGCGGCACGTCAACTGCGCGGTCGATTGCGGCATGGTGGTCAATCCGGACACGGTCGAGGCGCAAATTCAGGGCGGCGTGATCTTCGGCTTGACGGCCGCGCTATATGGTGAGATCACCATCCGTGACGGCCGCGCCGAGCAGTCGAATTTCCACGACTACCGCATGCTGCGCATCGACCAGGCTCCACCGATCACGGTGCGCATCGTCGCCAGCGCCGAGGCGCCCGGCGGCATCGGCGAACCCGGCACCGCCGCTTTGGCGCCGGCGCTGACCAACGCCATCCACGCCGCCGTCGGCAAGCGCGTGCGCGTACTGCCGATCGGCCGCCAGTTGCAGAGCATATGAGGATAGCGATGAAATTGAAGACTTTGTTCAAGCCGGCCCTGATGTCCTGGTTGTTGTGCTCAATGCTGGATGCGCACGCAACGCCAGCGACTCAGGCGGTACAAGCGGCGCAACCGGCGCATGCGAGCCTGCCTGCGCCGACCGGCTTGCCGGATGCCGAGTTGATCGTGCGGGGCGCCTATCTGGCCAAGCTAGGTGACTGTATCGCCTGCCACTCGACTCCGGCCGGCAAAGCCTACGCGGGCGGCCTGCCGATGAAGACGCCGGTTGGTACGATCTACTCGACCAATATTTCCCCCGATCAGCTGACTGGCATCGGCGGCTGGAGCGAGCAGGACTTCGAGCGCGCATTGCGGCGTGGCGTGGCCAGGGACGGCCACAACCTATATCCGGCCATGCCGTATCCCTCTTATGCGAAAGTCAGCGATGCCGACGTGAGGGCGCTGTACGCGTATTTCATGCGCGGTGTACCGGCAGTGCGGCAGCCGAACCGCGAGTCGGCCATCGGCTTTCCGCTGAACCAGCGCTGGCCGCTCAAGGTCTGGAATATGCTCTTCCTCGACCGCACGCCGTACCAGGCCAAGCCGGCCAAGGACGCCGAGTGGAACCGCGGTGCGTATCTGGCGCAGGGGCTGGGCCATTGCGGCTCTTGTCACACGCCGCGCGGCGTCGGCTTTCAGGAACAAGCGCTGGACGAGGGCGGCTCGGCCTTCCTCGCCGGCGCCGCACTCGATGGCTGGTATGCGTCCAGCCTGGTCGGCGACCCACGCGCCGGCCTGGGCCGCTGGAGCGAGGCGGAGCTGCAAGCCTTCCTGCGCACCGGCGCCAACCCGCACGCGTCGGCCTATGGCTCGATGACCGACGTCATCAACAACAGCACGCAGTTCTTCAGTGAGCGTGATCTGGCGGCGGTGGCGCACTACCTGAAATCGATAGCCGGCGCGGTCTCCGTGACGCAGCGGAAGAATGTCGTCGCATCCGATAAGGGCGCGGGCGACGGCGCCAAGGTCTACCGCGTCTACTGCATGCAGTGCCATGGCGCCGATGGGCGCGGTCACGCGCCCTTGCTGGCGCCGCTGGCAGGCAATCCGACCGTGATCGACACGCATGCCTCGTCGCTGATCAACGTGACGCTCAACGGCACGCGCGATATCGTGATCGGCGGTATTCCGCAGCCGTATCCGATGCCTGCTTTTGGCAAGCTGCTCAACGATCAGCAAGTGGCCGACGCCGTCAGCTACATCCGGACCGGCTGGAACAACGGCGCGCCGCCGGTGACGGCGCAACAGGTGGCAAAGGTACGCAAGGAAACGCCAGCGACGCGCTGAACCGGCGCCGGCTGCCATTTTATTTTTTAAGAGGACGAGATATGAAAATCAAAGATGCCGTGGTGCTGGTCACCGGCGCCAATCGGGGCCTGGGCCTCGCCTACGCCCAGGCGCTGCTTGCCGGGGGCGCCAAAAAAGTCTATGCGGCGGCGCGTGATCCGGCCGACATCACGCTGCCCGGCGTGGTGCCGCTGCGGCTCGACGTCACCGACGCGGCCCAGGTCGCGGCGGCGGCGGCCGCTATCCCCGACCTGACACTGCTGATCAACAACGCCGGCATCGCCCGTCGCGTCGGCCTGATGGCGGACCATGCGGAATCGGCCGCGCGCGATGAGCTCGACACCAACCTGTTCGGCCCGCTGCGCCTGGCCCGTGCCTTCGCGCCCGCGCTGAAGGCGAATGGCGGGGGCGCCATCGTCAACGTGCTGTCGGTGTTGAGCTGGATTAGCGTGCCAGGCAGCGCCACCTACTGCGTGTCGAAGGCGGCGGCATGGTCGATGACGAACGGCTTGCGCAACGAGTTGCGCGAGCAGGGTACCCAGGTTGTCGCGGTACACATGGCCTTCATGGACACCGACATGGCCAGCCATCTCGATGTCGCCAAGACCAGTCCGCACACGGTCGCGGCCGCCACGCTGGAAGCGTTGGAGCAGGGCGGCCTCGAAGTGCTGATCGACGAGATCACGCGTAAGGCAAAGGCCGGATTATCGCTGCCGCACGGTGTGTACCTCGGAGCGGCGTGAGCGGCGCCGGCATTGAAATTATCGCAGCACCTGCCGCCGGGGCCACGGTCCGGGCGGCATAGTTCCAAGAGCTCCGCCGTTGGCGGCGCCGACATTTAACCTTATATTTAGGAATATCATGACCAATCCTCACTACCCAACCGACAAATCCGCGCTGTTGCTCGTGGACGTGCTCAATGACTTCCTGGCACCGGACGGCAAGGTGCACGCCAATATCAAGGACCAGCTGGAAAAGGTCGACCTGATCGCCAACCTGACCCGTTTGATCGCCGGCGCCCGCGCCGCCGGCCTGCAGATCGCTTACGCGCCGCATGGCCTGCACGAGCACAGTTTCGACGACGTCAAATACGTACCGGTGCGTATGCAATACGCGATGGAACATCAGGTGTTCTGGGAAGGCGAGAAGGGTTCGGACTTTTTCGAGCTGTTCCGTCCGCAGCCGGGCGACATCGTGTCGAGCCGCCATCGCACGTTCAATGGCTTCATAGGCACCGACCTGGACGAGAAGCTGAAAGCCCGTGGCATTGAAAAGCTGATCTTCGCCGGCCTGACCTCGCAAACCTGCGTCGAAGGCACGGCGCGCCACGCCACCGAAGCCGGCTACCACGTCACCTTCCTGACCGATGCCGTCGCCGAGTTCACGCCGGAAGCCCACAAGGCCGCGCTGGAGATTTCCTATCCAACATTCGGCCACGAAGTGCTGACGGTCGATACGATGCTGGCGGCGGTCGCCAAACCGGCCGCCTGATAAAAGCTTCCGCTCAGGCGGCGCGGCGCGCCCTGCCGGCGGCCGCGGCCGGGACGGAAGCTTTTTTTGTCTTGACGGTGGTGACCTTGGCCGGCTTTGTCTTGACGGCGGCCACCTGGGCCGTCGGTGGAGTTTCGCTGGCCGGCTTGGCTGTCTTGATGGCGGTCTTGCGTTTCGGCGCGGCGACGGCCGTCAATGCCGCCTTGGCCTTGGCGCCATCCTTGCGCGCCTTGGCCATCGGCGTCCCGTTCTGGAAGGCCACTCGCCGGCGTTCGCGTTCGGCGGCATAGGCCGGGCCGATGGTCGCGTCGCAATCGTCGAAGGTGAAGTCGCGCCCGCCGCCGGGAATTTGCCACAGGTCGTCGAGTTCGACGCCGCTGGCTTTGTGCACCAGCTTCACCGCCGGCTCGCCCTCTGGCAAATCGCGTAACCACGTCCGTCCCCAGGTGCGCAGCATCATCAGCAAGGGATCGAGGTCCTTGCCCATTTTCGTCGTGTGATATTCGTAGCGCGGCGGCCGCTCCAGATACTGGCGCCGTTCGATGACGCCATCCTGTTGCATGCGTTTCAGACGCAGCGTCAACAGGTGCGACGACATGCCGGTCTGTGCCTGTAGCTCGTCGAAGCGGTGCATGCCCATCGCCAGCTCGCGCAGGATCAGCATGGTCCAACGGTCGCCGACCATCAACAGCGACCGCGCGACCGGACATAGACTGTCGCAGTTTTCATCCCAACTCATCGTGCCCTCCCCAAGAAGCCATATTTTACACGCTTAACATCGTTTAACCGGCGGCGAAAAGTGACAATGGATCAAAGGCATGGCGCGCTTTGTCACGCGGCGCAGATTTAATATTTCTATATACTTCAAAAATTGAAGTTATAATTCGGCTGTCCTTTGCCGGTATTAATCCATTTCATTGTTCAAGGAGCCGTTATGAAATCATGGCCTTACCTCTCCGTCGCCGGCGCCCTGGTCCTGGCGTTCGGCGCCGCTGCCGCCGGCCCCGCCGTGGCGATCACCGCCGCCGCACCGGCCACGGCCGCCGCCGACGGCTACCACGCCAGCAGCACTGCCTTGTTGATCGTCGATCCCTACAACGACTTCATGACCAAGGGCGGCAAGTTGTACGACACCATCAAGCCGACGGCCGACGCCTCCGCCATGTTTGAGCACCTGCGCCAGATTATCCCGGCCGCGCGCGCCGCCGGCATCCAGGTGTTTGTGCTGCCGCACCATCGTTCGTTGCCAGACGGTTCGGACTATCCCGGCTGGCAGAACGTCAACCTGTTCGAGCAGAAGACGCATGGAATGAAGGCATTCGAAGCCGGCACCTGGGGCGGCGAATTCAATCCCGAGTTCGGCCCGAAAAAGGGCGACATCGTGATTCGCGAGCATTACGCACAAAACGGTTTTTCGAATACCGACCTGGACTTTGAGTTGAAGCAGCACGGGATCCGCAAGATCATCCTGGTCGGCGTGATCGCCAACAGCTGCATCGAGGCGACCGGCCGCTACGGCATGGAAATGGGTTACCACGTCACGCTGGTCAGCGACGCCGTCGCCGCCTTTGACGAAGAGGGCATGCGCGCCGCCAGGACCAACGCCCCGATGTTCGCCCACGCCATCGTGACCACCAGCGAACTGCTGACCAAGCTGCCGCCGCCGTAACAGCCCCCCGCCCGCTGGCTTGGCGGCGCTAGGCGAGCAGCGTGGCGTCCATCGTGATGTCGCAGCGGATGATTTTGGACAGTGTGCAGTTGGTCCGCGCCCGTCCCGCGCAGTGTTCAAACTGGGCCTGCGTCGCGCCCGGCACGGACGCTTCGACCGTCACGTGGATGCCCTGGATGGCGGGGCGCCCCTGATCGTCCTGGCCCAGGTCGACGCTCATCGTCGTCGCGATGTGATGGGCGACCAGTTCCAGCATACCGAAATTATTCGCCAGCGCCTGATTGAAGCAGGCCGCATGGGCCGCCGCCAATAATTCTTCGGGGCTGGCGCCGGGGGCCGCCGTCGAAGCGGCTGGCGTAGCTGTAAGGCTGGTTTTTCAGCACGGCGCTGGTGGTCGAAATGGCGCCGTCGCCTTGCTTCCAGTCGCCTTGCCAAGTGGCATGAGCGCTTGCTTTCATGGTTGTTCCTTTGAGTGGGGTGATAGCGCGAAGCGGGCGGTCGCGCGATAAGCTTTAAAATTTGAAGCTACAAGTCCAGCATACTCTGCGGCGGTTGTCGTGGCAAGCGCCGCCGCGCACGGTTGGTCCTTATCGCTTGACATCTTCGAGATGTAACTTCATTATTTGAAGTGTATTGGAAAAGGCTGCCCGAAACACCGGCTGCACCTCATTGTTGACCTTTCGTTCCGAGGTAATTCTTGACAGTTTCCGTTCATCCCGCCGCGGCCGCGCCCCCATCCCTGGCCGGCAGCGATTACCGCTTCGGCCCCTATCTGCTGATGCCGGCCCAGCGTTGCCTGCTCAACGCGGGCGGCGCGGTACGCCTGAGCAAGCGAGCCTTCGATTTGCTGACGGCGCTGGTCGAAAGGGCCGGTAGCGTCGTCTCGCACGGCAACCTGATCGCGCGCGCCTGGCCCACCACCGTGGTCGAAGAGGTCAACCTGCGCGTGCATATCTCGGCGCTGCGCGGCGTATTGCGCGCCGGCGGCGCGTCGCAGCGCTACATCGACAACGTGCCGGGCCAAGGTTATTGCTTCGTCGCGCCGGTAGCCGTGCTCGAGGCACCGCCCGTGGCCGCCGGCGAAACGGCGGCGCTGCTGGGCCGCGACTGCGAGATCGCCCGTCTGGCGGCCGACGTGCCGCGGCTGCGCTTCATTTCCTTGGTCGGCACTGGCGGCATCGGCAAGACGGCGCTGGCGCAGGCGGTCGGCGCGCGGCTGGCGGCCCAGGGCGAGTTTCGCGTCTGCCATATCGATTTCGGCGCGCTGGGCGACGGCGGCGCGGCGCTGGGCGTGCTTGCGCGGGCCGCCGGCCTGGCGCCGATGGCCGAGCGCGACGTCGTGGCGGCGCTGGCGCTTGGCTGGTCGAACCGGCCGCTGCTCGTTGTGCTCGACAGCTGCGAATACCAGATCCAGGAGGCGGCCGCGCTGGCCGACGCCTTGCTGGCGCATGTGCCCGGCGTGGCCCTGCTGGCGACCAGCCGCGAACCGTTGCTGGCGCATGGCGAAAGCATCGTCCGGCCGCCGCCGCTGGCGCTGCCGCCGCGGTGGCCCGGCATGGGCGCGGCCGATGTGCAAGGCTATCCGGCGGTGGCGCTGTTCGAACGCAGCGCTCGGGCGCGTCAGAAAGACTTCGTGCTGCGCGACGCCGATGCGGCGGCGCTGGCGGCCCTGTGCCAGCGGCTTGACGGCCTGCCGCTGGCGATCGCGCTGGCGGCCGAGCTGATCGAATCGTTCGGCATCGACGAACTGCTCGACAAGCGTCACGACCGTTTCTGCATGCTGGTGGCCGACGTCGCGCCCCGGCCGGCGCGCCACCGCACGTTGTGGGCGTCGCTGGAATGGACCTTCCAGCGCCTGCCGCTGCGTGAGCAGATCGTGTTGCGCCGCATGTCCGTGTTCCGCCTCAGCTTCAGCATCGCCGATGCGACGGCGGCGATCCGCTGCACGCGGCTGGCGCCGGCCGATATCCTCGACATCCTGATGGCGCTGGTGGCCAAGTCGCTGGTCAACGTCGAGCCGGGTGAGGGCGGCACGCGCTACCGGCTGCTGACCACGACGCGCACCTTCATGTTTGAAAAGCTGTGCGCGGCCGGTGAGCAGGGCCTCGGCATGGCCGGCGTCGATGGCGCGATGGAGGCCTACGCCGCCGCCGCGCAGGCGCCGGTGCACGCGCGATGACGCCGGCGCCGCCATCGCTGGCGAGGGCGGCGCCGGCCGCCGCCGGCTACCGCTTCCACCGCTTCGAGCTGGTGCCGCTGGCGCGCAGCCTGACTTGCGACGGCCGGCCGGTGCGCCTGAGTAGCCGCGCGTTCGACGTGCTGGTCTGCCTGGTCGAAAACGCCGGCACGCCGCTCAGCAAGCAACAGCTGATGGCTCACGTGTGGCCGTCGACCATCGTCGAGGAAGTCAATCTGCGGGTGCAGATGTCGGCCTTGCGCAAAGTGCTGGACGCGGGCCGGGACGGCTTGCACTACATCGACAGCGTGCCCGGCAGGGGCTACAACTTCGTTGCGCCGGTCGTCGCGTACACGGCCGCTGACGGCGCGGCGCCCATGCGTCCCGATCCGCATCTGCCGCGGGCGGACCGGCCAGGGCTGACGGCGCCGGCGCCGTGGCTGACGTCGTGGGCCCGGCCGGTGCTGGGCCGGGCCGGCACGATCGCCGGGCTGGTGCGCGAATTGCCGCAACGGCGTTTGCAATCGATAGTCGGCCCGGCCGGCGTCGGCAAAACCGTGGTCGCGCGCGAAGTGGCGGGGCGACTGGCGGCGCAATGGCAGCTGCGGGTATGTTTGGTCGACCTGGGCGGACTCGGCGACGGCTGTTCCGTGATCCAGGCGCTGGCCGCGGCGCTGGGACTGCCCCACATCGTCGGTCACGAGCCCGGTCATGACGGCGCCATCGGGCCACTCTTGCGCGAGCTGCGCAGGCGGCGCACGCTGCTGCTGTTCGACAGCGTCGAATGCCGGCGCCAGGAGACGGCCGCGCTGGCCACGCAATTGTTGCTGTGCCTGCCGGAACTGTGGATGCTGGCCACCGGCCGCGAACCCTTGCTGGCGCGCGGCGAGACGCTGCACCGGCTGGCGCCGTTTTCGCTGCCGGCCAGCGCCATTGGATTGACGGCCGATGCGGCGCTCGACTATCCGGCGATCCAGTTGTTCTGCGAGCGAGCGATGGCGCGCCGTGGTGACTTCTTGCTGCGTGACCGCGACGTCGGCGCCTTGGTCGAGCTGTGCCGGCGGCTGGACGGCTTGCCGCTGGCCATCGAGTTGGCGGCCGCGCGCAGCGAACTATTCACCATCGCTGAAATTCTGGCCCAGATGGATTACCGCTTCCACTTGCTGGCCGACGGCCGCCGCACGGGCCTGCAACGCCACCGCACCATGTGGGACGCGCTGGACTGGGGCGTGCGGCGTCTGCCGGCACAGGAGCAAATCGTGCTGCGCCGGCTGTCCGTGTTCCAGGGCGGCTTCAGCCTCGATTGCGCCACGGACGCGGTCAGCTGCGTTTTCGTGCCGGACCGGTGTGTGCCGCAGGTGCTGGCCAGCCTGGTGGCGAAGTCGCTCCTCGCGGCCGAGGCGGATACGCCCGGGCGGCCGTACCGGCTGCTCAACAGCACGCGCGCCTATGCCGACGAAAAGCTGCGTGGCTCGCTCGATGAGCAGCGCTTCCCGGCGCGCTGGCATCCGCGCCCGGAGGCGCCGGGGCGTCGGCTCGACGGCGCGGTCGCGGCCGAGGCGCCGGCCGCGGCTACGATTGCCGGCACTATTACCTCGCCGCCGTCACGTTAAAACGTGTTAAAGGTGTAAAATATGAAGCTACTGGTGATTTAAAAAGGTAGCTGGATGAGTTGGGATGAAATTAGTTCTAGTGTCTGTCCCATCGGCCGCTCGCTGGGCCTGGTCGGGGACCGCTGGACACTGCTGATTTTGCGCGAACTTGGCATGGGCACCCATCGCTTCGATGAGTTGCAGGCGCAGACCGGCATGTCGTCGCACCTGCTGACGACGCGGCTGAAGCGGCTGGAAAAAGATGGCATCATCGAGCGCCGCTTGTACACCGAGCGCCCACCGCGCTACGAATATCACGCCACCGCCAAAGGCAAGGAACTCGATCCCATCCTGATGATGTTGCGCAGCTGGGGCCGCAAGTGGGAGGGCGATTGCCCTCCCGGCGAATCGTCGTGCCGCCTGGTGCATAAAAAAAGCGGCATCGAGCTCGACCATTTGTGGCAAGTGCCGCCCGACGATCAGCCCACCTTCACCTTCGACGACGTCGAGCCGACCATGGGACCGACCTTCGCCGCCGAGCGCGAGGAACGGCGCGCCGGTTTCCAGGCGCAGCAGCAGGCCGCCAAGCGGCGCGCCGCCAAGGCCCGCACGTGACGGCGCCGCGCCGCGCGGCTGCCCCCGCTTATTGCGCCGCGTCCAGCGCGCCGCGCGCCACCAGCGCCCGCCGCACGCCGGCGCCATAGGCGGCGTCGGCGCGGTCGAACAGGGCCAGCTGGCGCAGCATGGTTGGCGCGCTGGTGCGCGCCAGGGCCGTGGCCAGGTTGTCGAATAAATTATTCTTTTCCTGTCCCGGCAGCAGCCGGAACAAATTGCCGGCCTGGGTCCAGTAATCGGCCTCGCCGCGTTCATCGTAGCGGCCGGTGGCCCCGGACAGCGGCCAGCCCTGGTCGCCGTGGCCGAAGCCGTGCGGCTGCGTGCCTTCGGACTATACCGGATCGTAATTGCGCGTCGCCGCGCCATTGGCGATCGCCATCTGGCCGTCGCGCTGGTGATGGTGGGTCGGGCAGTGCGGCGCGTTCACCTGCAAATGCTGATGGTTGCTGCCGACCCGGTACAGCTGCGCGTCGTGATAGCCGAACAGACGGCCCTGCAGCATCTTGTCCGGCGAATAGCCCATGCCTGGCACCACGTTGGCCGGCGAAAACGCGGCCTGCTCGACTTCGGCGTGATAGTTGGCCGGGTTGCGGTTCAATTCGACGGTGCCGACAGGGATCAACGGGAAGTCGGCGTGCGGCCATACCTTCGTCAAGTCGAAGGGATTCCAGCCGGTGCGCTGTTCCCACGCGCCGAGTTCACCCCTGGTCGCCACTTGCAGGCTGACATCCCAGCGCGGGAAGTCGCCGTCCGCGATGGCGAGCAACAGGTCGCGCTGCGCGTAGTCGGGATCGCTGCCGGCCAGCGCCGTGGCCTGCTGCGCTGACAGATTGCGGATGCCCTGGCGCGTACGCAAATGCCATTTGACGAAGGTGGTCTCGCCTTTTTCATTGATCAGGCTAAAAGCGTGGCTGCCGAAGCCGTCCATGTGGCGGTAGCCGTCCGGCGTGCCGCGGTCCGAGAACAGCATCGTCACCTGGTGCAGGCTTTCCGGCGCGCGGCTCCAAAAATCGAACATCATCTCGGCCGATTTCAGGTTGGTGTGCGGGTCGCGTTTTTGGGTGTGGACGAAGTCGGGGAATTTGATCGGATCGTTGATGAAGAACATCGGCGTGTTATTGCCGACCAAATCCCAGTTGCCATCCTCCGTATAAAACTTCATCGCGAAGCCGCGCGGATCGCGCTCGGTGTCCGCGCTGCCGCGTTCGCCGCCGACGGTCGAGAAGCGCACAAACATCTTGGTCTGCTTGCCGATCTGGCTGAACAACCGCGCCTTGGTGTAGCGGCTGATGTCGTGCGTGACGGTGAAGGTGCCGTAGGCGCCGGAACCCTTGGCGTGGACCACGCGTTCGGGTATGCGCTCGCGGTTGAAGTGCTGCAGCTTCTCGATCAGATGAAAGTCTTGCAGCAGCAGCGGGCCGCGCGGACCGGCGCTGAGCGAATTCTGATTGTCGGCGAGCGGGATGCCGGCGGCGGTCGTCAAAGGTTTTTGCTGACTCATGGATGTCGATGGTGGTGATGGAAAAGCCGATTATAGGAAGCGTTTTTGTCGGCTATCTGTTTAATCTTGTTAAGCGCCGTGGCCTCCGAAAAATGCTTAACAACGATTACCGGCACGGTGTGGGTTAACCGTCACATGGCGCTGCATCTGGAGGTCGGGTTCGGCGGCGCCAAGCAGTCCGGGGTCGGTCAGCAGCAGGGCATCGCCGGTATCGAGGAATTCACCCAGGTCAGGGGGGCAGCGCGGCGCCGGGCTGAAGCGGACGGCGCAGACGCCATCGCCGCGCCGCCCGCAGCCTCAAGCTTATTCGGCGTGGTGGTAGCGCAGCATGATGCGGCGGTAGCCGCCGTCGCGGCGCAGGGCTTGGAAAGCCGCGGTCCATTTCTGCGCTTCGGCCGGCGCCATGCCTGGTGCGCCGGCCAAATAGACATCGACACGGCCCAGTACCGCGCCGTCGCGCAAGGTGTCGACGTTTACGCCGGACATCGCCTGGTCGGTGGCGAACAGACCGCCGAGCACGACGATGGCATCGATGCGGCCGGCCATCAGCTTGGCGACATTGTTGGCGGTGTTGGTGGTGGTCTGGATATCGGCGAAGCCGATGCGGCGCGCCAGCGCTTCGGCCGGTCCGCCCAGCATGACGCCGATGCGCAAGCCCTTGGCGGCATCGACGCTGCTGATGTCGATGCGGGCGTCGCGCCGTGTGACGAGCGTGATCGGTTCCTGCATCAGCTTGACCGGCCATGAATAATTCATTTCGCGTTCCGCCAGGCGGGTGATCGATCCAAGCGAATCGCGCTGGGTGCGCAGCATTGCGATCTGGCGTCGCAGCGGCACCACATGGACCGTACCGCTGTGGCCGGCGCGCAGCGCCGTTTCGTGGATCAGCTCATACATCAACCCGCGCCGCGGCGCGCCATCCGGGTAGGCGTAGGGCGCCACGTTGCCGACGTACAGCATGGTTTCGGCGTGGGCGGCGGCTATGAGCGTGGACAGCAGCGTTGCGCGGATCAGCCACGCAACAGGGGATGGGCAGACGGCCATGACGACACCTCGCGAAGTTACTTTGGATATTGAAGTCTATGGGCGGTGAAGTCAAGCGCCATGGTCGATGCGGATCTTTTTACTTTATTTAACTACTTCAAAATATGAAGTGATTGTTAGACTGGGCAGCAAACCATTTCTGGTCTGACTTAAATCGAAAGTGAAGCAACCATGAGCAAACTCGCCAACAAAATCGTCCTCGTGAGCGGCGCCTCCAAAGGCATAGGCGCGGCCATCGCCCGCCAGCTGGCCGCCGACGGCGCCACAGTGATCGTCAACTACTCCAGCAGTGTCGCCGGCGCCGACGCCACCGTGGCCGCCATCAAGGCGGCCGGCGGGAACGCCGTCGCGATGCAAGGTGATTTCTCCAGGGAGGCCGACATCGTGCGCGTGTTCGGCGCCGTTCAGCAGCAGTACGGCAAGCTTGACGTGCTGGTCAACAACGCCGGCGTCTACCAGTTCGGTCCGCTCGAAGAATTGACCGAAGCGCATTTCCGCGTTCACTTCGACCTCAACGTGATGGGCCTGCTGATGGCCTGCCGCGAAGCGGTCAAGCTGATGGGCGATGCGGGCGGCTCCATCATTAATATCGGCTCCGTCGTCGGCCGCATGTCGACGCCGAACGCCGTCGTCTATTCGGCCACCAAGGGCGCCGTCGATTCGTTGACGGTGTCGCTGTCGAAGGAACTGGGCGCACGCAAGATCCGCGTCAACGCCCTCAATCCGGGCATGATCAGCACCGAAGGCACGACCAGCATCGGCATCACCGAGGGCGAGTTCGGCGACTACATGGTGGCGCACACGCCGCTGGGCCGCATCGGTACCGGCGCCGACGTGGCGCCCGTGGCCTCTTTCCTCGCCTCCGACGACTCGGCCTGGGTCACCGGCCAGTACATCATGGTCGGCGGCGGCGTGACGTTCTAGGCACATGATGAACGAACCGGACGATGATGACTTCACGCCGCGCCAGTGGGAGCCGTCCGAACGGCCGTCGACGCCCGGCGCGCC
>NZ_JANXMI010000296.1 GCF_025354735.1 Rugamonas sp. | reverse complement strand
AAGATATCCACAGCCATTGTGGATATCCTAAAAAGTGCTTAACAATCCATGACTTAGCGTGCTCGGGCGGGGTTGGCGCAACATTTTAGCGACGTTTACAGCGCTTGAAGAACGAAGTAGCCGGCAGTTGAATACTGTATGTCCATCCAGTTATTTTGCGGCCGCAAGGGATGCGGCGGCTGCCAGATCGGCTTTCAAGCGGTCGAGCTCGGCTTGCAGCGCGCCGATTCGCTGGTCGGCGTCAAACAGGTCGTGGTAACCGCGCAGCGAGGAAATGACGGTCGTGAACAGCTTGCGCGTGGTTAAGTCTGTCTTGCACCAGAAGTCGTTGATGTCGTAGTCGAGGATGATGCTGTGTTCCAGCGCCTGGCCCGGCTGGCCGGTGCGCAGCACGATGCGGATCAGCTTGTTGCCCAGCTCGTCGCGGATCTGGCGCGCCACGCGCAGGCCGGCGTCGCTGCTTTCCATGATGACGTCCAGCAGGACCAGCGCGATATCGGGCGTGCTGCGCAGCACGTTGATGGCTTCCTCGCCGCTGTAGGCGTGCAGGAAGCTCAGGCGGCGGCCCATGAAGCAGGCGTTGCTCAGGGAAAATTTGGTCACCACGTGGACATCGACGTCGTCGTCCACAATCAAGACCCGCCACGGCGCGGGCACGGGGGCGGCGTTGGCGGAGGCCTCGGCCAGTTCGTCTTCTATCATCCAACCGGTAGTGCTGTCGTCGTCATTCACGTCCATGCATAATCCCATGGCAAGTCCAGAAAAGCAGGCGGTTGATTGTCCGCCTGCCGGTATTTGCTGAGGGCGATAGTATTACCCACCCTGAAGACCGACATTATTCCTCTACGTTACTTTTGTCAAAGGATTCCCTACAGGATTTTGCCATGCTGGAGCGCGGCAAAAATATATTTTTCCAGCCGCCTAAAAAAGACCGCGCTCCGCTACGATACCAATCATAAGTAATTGATTTAATTGAATAAAGTTTTTTGCCTTGGAATTGTGCATTTTGTAGCGAGGCCCGCCAATAAAGGCGATCCGGTCTGTCAAGGCCCGGTTATGCACAATGTTATCCACAGTTGGTGTGGATATCTTTCAATGGTGTGTGTCGGCCCGGCGCCCGGTGCCGGTTCAGCGTTGAGACGGCCCGGTCAGCCGGTTCAGTTCCTGCAAAAAGCGCGCATACGCCAGCGCCGGCGGCCACGGCTGCCATGCCGGATCGCCGTAGCGGGCTTGCAGCGGATCGGCGTTCAGCGGCTGTTCGGTGATTTTCAGCGTGCGCCGCACTTCTTGTTCCGACCAGCCGGCCACGTGCACGGCCTCGCTGGCGGCGGCGACGCGGTCGGCCTGCTTGTGCAGCAGATAGTCGGCGTCGGACCAGCGGGGTATGCCGTAGCGCAAGAAGACCGCGTCCTGCAAGCGCAGCGTCAGTTGTTCGTAGCGTTCGCCCAGAAAGGGCTTGATGGGGCTGAGGCAATCGAAGCCGATCAAGCCTTCTTCGGCGTCGTGCAACAGCTCGCGCAACTCGTCCAGCGGCGCCAACGTGCCGCCGGCCGCCGCGCGCCGCAGCAGCATCACCGTGATCGAATGCTGCGCCACCGACAGCGGCAAGGGCCACGCCGAATGGCCGCCCCAGCGGTAGGTCCGGGCCAGGCCCAGCGCCAGATCGCTGTCGTCCCAGTCGAAAGGGGTCGGGTCCAGCAGGTCGAGTCGTTTCCCCGATGGCATGCGCACCCATGCCCGCATCTCAGCGCTCATCGCTACCGCCTCAGGTGTTGAAAAGGCTATCGTACACCGGCCGGCGGCGGGGCGCGTCGCTGGGGGCGCATACGGGAACGGGCTCGCGCCGGTGGCGTGCTGCCCGTCAAGCCGGGCCGGCGCTCCCTGGCGCGGCGGGGGCGATGGCGCGCAACTCGTGCAGCAAGTCGAGCACGCGACTGCTTTCATACATGCCGATGTCGGCCGATTTGCGGTGCAGCTCGACGACTTCGCTATTCAGATGGGCCTGCTGAAAATCGCCGTCGCCGCTGAGTGCCTGGAAAATCCGGTGCCATACCTTTTTGTTGTCCCAGCGTTTGAAGCGGACATAAATACTGTTCCACGCGCCGTAGCGAACGGGCAGGTCGCGCCACGGCGTGCCGGTGCGCAGATGGCATAGCACGGCCTCGACAAACAGGCGCTGGTCGCCGCCGGCGCTGCCGCCCAGGCGGGGATGGCGATGTATCAGCGGTTGTATGCGCTGCCATTGCTCGTCGCTTAAGAAAATAGCTGCATTTTCCGAATGTTCCGTATGTTCCATGGGCCCTTCCTTTCTTTTGCAGCGAGTATAGGGAAGAACATCGCGGAGATAAACGTGTGTGGTTTCCAAACATATCGGACATAATAGTCCGTAATAAAGGGCGCCCGCTGCCCAAAAAAGCCCGCTATTCGCATGGGGGGCTCAGCGCTCAGCCGCTTGGCGTGCGGACCGTCTTTAACAAATCCGTCCATTTTTTTTACGAATTTTTTACGCTGCCGGCCGGCTTTTTTACGAAGTTTTTTGACGATCATCGCTAAGCTGGTGGTCCCGATTTCGTGATGGCAGAACACCGATGATGGTCAAAAATTCACCGCAGCAGATGGTCGCCGTCGTGGCCGCGTTAGTGCTGGTGTTGATCGCACCGCTGATCTTCGACTACATTTTCGACACCTATGTCGAGCTGGGTTTGATTGTCTGGTTCAACCTCGGCCTGTTCGTCATGCGCAGTAAAAACATGGCCTTTCCGATGCCGGCGCTGGACCACGTCGATCTCGCCGGCGGCTTGCGCCTGCTGTGGTGGGCGCTGTTCTGGCCGCGCTACCTTCTGCGAAAATAAACCGCGTCGAGCGGGGACCACACCATGCGATACGACGATCTGCCCGATTACTTTGTCCGGCAAATGAGGGAAGCGAGCACGATTTTCACGGCATGGCGGGCGGCCGACGCCGCGCGCCGCGAACACCAGGGCAGCATGCGCTGGAAGCGCGTCAAGGAAACCGACTACCTGATTAAGACCAGCCGCGCCGGACGCCAGCGCAGCCTCGGCCCACGGAGCGCCGCGACGGCGGCGCTGCACGCCCGGTTCAACGCCGGCAAAGCGGCCGCGCGCGAGCGCTATCGCGCGCTGTCCGACGCGATGCGGCATCAGCGGCACGTCAACAAGGCGCTGCGCATCGGTCATGTGCCGACGTTGTGGATACAGATTTTGAACGCCATCAGCGATGGCGGATTGACGGCCGACCTGACGGTGATCGGCGCCGCGTCGACCTACGCTTACGAAGCCGCCGGCGCCATCCGTATCCGCGGCGATGGAGACGGCGCCATGCTGGCCGAGCGCTGCGGCAGGCTGCAACTGGCCGCCGCCAACCGTGATGCGGCCATCGCGCTGCTGGCCTTACTGCGCAAGATCGACGATACGTTCTCGATGCGCGACGAGCGGCGCGACCGTGCGGCCGGCGCGATTTTCGCGGTCAACCGGCGCGGCATGGAAGTGGAACTGGTGCTGGTCCACGCGGACGGCAGCGGGAGAGGGGATGAGTTGCGGGATCTGCTCGGCGGCCCGAAATTCCATCAGCCTGTGCTGGGCCTGAACGGCGACATGGCGGCGATGGTGACGCTGGACCCGCGCGTCTTCGCGCTGCAAAAATTCAGGATCGCGAATCAGTTAAACAGAACGGCGCCCGAACGTGCGGGCGCCGCGCTGCTGGCCAGGATGATATTGGCGGTCGTCAGGGAGCGCATGCCGCCGCCTCCCGCGATCACGGCGGACCACGGCGACCGCCACGCAGCAGCGCCGCCCGCGCGGATACCGGTCGTGTGTATCGGCGAACGCGAACAGCGGAGCCGCGTGCATCGGGGGCCGGCCCAGTTCAACACTCCTTGCCGGCAGCGCCACGGCGGCGCCTGACCCCGAAGACCGGCGCCAGCGAGGCACCGGGTAAAGCTTCTACTGCGCTTATTGCAGTGCTATTTGCTGCGCTGCTTGCGTGGTCGGCATCGCTGCCGTCTGCGCGGCCGGCGCATCGCCCCAGCCGCCGCCGAGGGCGCGGATCAGGTTGACCGTCGACACGGCCTGCGCGCCGGCCAGCTGCAAGGCCGCGCGCTGCGATTGCAGCACCGTGCGTTCGGCGTCGATCACGTCCAGATAATTGACGGCGCCTTCCTTGTACTGCGTGCGGGACAAGCTGGCGGCGCGGTTCGAGGCCTTGACGGCATCGGCCTGCGTCAGCATCTGACCCTGCAAAATGCGCAGGTTCGACAGATTGTCTTCCACTTCCTGGAACGCCACCAGTACCTGCTGGCGATAGTTCGCCACCTCCTCCTCATACTGCGCGCGGGCTTTGGCCAGGTTGCCCTTGCGGCGGCCGCCATCGAACAGCGGCAGCGCCGCCAGAGGCCCGAGCAGGAAGGTGCGGCTCGACCAGTTGAACAAATCGCCGGCCGTGCCGGAGGCCAGGCCGCCGGCGCCGGTCAGGGTCAGCGAGGGGAAGAACGCCGACTTGGCCACGCCGATGCGGGCGTTGGCCGCTGCCATCTTGCGCTCGGCGGCGGCGATGTCGGGCCGGCGTTCGAGCAGCGACGACGGCAGCCCCGGCGCGATATGGATATCGACCGCCGTCAGCGGATGCGGCGCGAAGCTGAAGCGCGCCGGCGCTTCGCCCAGCAGCACGGCCAGGCCATGCTCGGACGCGGCGCGCAGGCGCTGCACGGTCATCGTGTCGGAACGGGCGGTGGCCAGTTCCGATTCGGCGCGGGCCACATCGAGTTCGCTGATCTGGCCTTCGGTGAAGCGGCGCTGCACCAGTTTCAGGCCGGCTTCGCGCAGCGTCACGGTGCGGGTATATACATCCAGTTCAGCATCGAGTTCGCGCAGCGTGAAGTAATTCTGCGCCACGTCCGCCTGCAGCGCCAGTTGCACGGAGCGCAGCAGGGCGTCGCTTTGCTGCGCTTCCGCGCTGGCCGACTTGACGCTGTCGGCCACGCGGCCGAACAGGTCGACTTCATACGACGCCGTGACGCCGGCGCTGTAGCTGTTCTGGATCGGCAGCGGCGCGCCGTCCGGCAAGCCTTGCGACACGCGCGACGGCCGGCCGCGCTGCGCGCCCAGGCCCGCGTCGAGCGTCGGGAACAGGCCGGCGCGTGCCGTCTGCTGGAAGGCGCGCGCTTCCTGCACGCGGGCGGCGGCGGCCTTCAGGCTTTGGTTGGCCGACAGCGCGCGCTGTTCCAGTTCGTTCAGGGCGGCGTCGTCGAACACCGACCACCAGGCGCCGCGTGCGATCTGCTCCGACGGCTGCGCCGTCTTCCAGTTGTTCGCCTGCGGGTTGGCGGCTTCCTTATAAGCTTCCGGCGCGGCGGCGTCGGGCTTGTTGTAGGTCGGCGCCATCGAGCAACCGGCCAGCACCAGCAGCACGGCCATCAGGCCGGAAACGGCGGCGCTGCTAAAGCCGCTGCGTGAGTTGAATATGCGGTTCATGATCGTTCCTTAATGAGTGGTGACGACGGTGGCGGTATGGTCGGCATCGACAGCTTCGTCGACGCCGTGCATGTGCGGGTTGTGACCGTGCTTGTCGATCAGGCGTTTGCCGCCGGCCAGCTTGCGCAGCAGGACGTAGAACACCGGCACCAGCAACAGGCCGAACAAGGTCACGCCCAGCATGCCGGAGAACACCGCCACGCCGATCGCCTTGCGCATTTCCGAACCGGCGCCGGACGACGTCACCATCGGCAGCACGCCCATGATGAAAGCGATCGACGTCATCAGAATCGGGCGCAGACGCATGCGGCTGGCCTCGATCGCGGCCTGCACGATGGTGCGGCCCTGCATTTCCAGTTCGCGGGCGAATTCCACGATCAAAATCGCGTTCTTCGCCGACAGTCCCACCAGCACCATCAAGCCGATTTGCGTGAAGATGTTGTTGTCGCCGCCGGTCAGCCACACACCGAGCAGCGCGGCCAGGATGCTGACCGGGACGATCAAAATGATCGCCAGCGGCAGCGTCAGGCTTTCGTACTGCGCGGCCAGCACCAGGAACACCAGCAGCACGCTGATGGGGAACACCCACAGCGCGGCGTTGCCGGTCAGCGTTTGCTGGTAGGTCAGGTCGGTCCATTCCATCTTGATCCCGCGTGGCAGCGTTGCGGCGGCGATGCGTTCGATGGCGGCCTGCGCCTGGTCGGACGAGTAGCCCGGCGCCGGGCCGCCGTTGATGTCGGCGGCGGTGTAGCCGTTATAGCGGACCACCATTTCAGGACCGAAGGTCGGCGTCACTTTAATCATCGACGACAAGGGCACCATCTCGCCGCTGGCGTTACGCGTTTTGAGCGTGCCGATATCGTCGGCGAAGGAGCGGAAGCGCGCATCGGCCTGCACCCGGACCTGGTACACGCGGCCGAAGCGGTTGAAGTCATTCGCATAGGCCGAGCCGAGGTAGACCTGCATGGTCTCGAAGACGTCGGTCACCGACACGCCGAGCTGCTTGGCTTTCACGCGGTCGAACTGCACGTCCAGCTGCGGCACGTTGATCTGGTAGCTGGAGAACAGCGGGCCCAGTTCCGGCGCCTTCGATGCGGCCTTGATGAAGGCGTTGGTCGCGTCGTTGAGCGCGGTGTAGCCGAGCGAGCCGCGGTCTTCCAGTTGCAGTTTGAAGCCGCCCAGCGTGCCCAGTCCGAGCACCGGCGGCGGCGGGAACACGCCGATGTAGGAACCCTTGATAGCCGAATATTTGGCGCTCAGCGAGTCGGCGATTTTTTGCGCGGACAGGCCCATGCGCTTGCGTTCCTCGAAACTTTTCAGCGTGACGAACATGATGCCGGCGCTCGACGAGCTGGTGAAGCCGTTGACCGACAAGCCAGGGTGCTGCACGGCCGCTTCCACGCCCGGTTCCTTCAGCGCGATTTCGCCCATCTGGCGGATCACGGCTTCGGTGCGGTCCAGCGAGGCGCCGTTCGGCAGCTGCGCGATGGTGATAATGTATTCCTTGTCCTGCAGCGGCACGAAACCGCCCGGCACCACTTTGCCCATGATGATGGCGCCGGCCAGCAGCACGCCGTACAGCACCATCATGCGGCCCTTGCGGCCGATGATGCCGGTCACGCCCTTGCCGTAGGCGGTCGAGCCTTTATGGAACAGGGCGTTGAAGCGGTTGAAGAAGCCACCGAAGATGCGGTCGATGAAGCGGGTCAGCCAGTCTTTCGGCGTGTCGTGACCCTTGAGCAGCAGCGCGGCCAGGGCCGGCGACAGCGTCAGCGAATTGAAGGCCGAGATCACGGTCGAAATGGCGATGGTCATCGCGAACTGCTTGTAGAACTGGCCGGTCAGGCCGGACATGAAGGCCAGCGGCACGAACACGGCGACCAGCGTCAGCGCGATGGCGACGATAGGACCGCTCACTTCGCGCATCGCCTGATACGTCGCTTCGCGCGGCGACAGGCCGGAAGCGATATTGCGCTCGACGTTTTCGACGACGACGATGGCGTCATCGACCACAATGCCGATGGCCAGCACCATGCCGAACAGCGACAGCGCGTTGATCGAGAAGCCGAAGCCCAGCATCAGCGTGAAGGTGCCGACGATGGACACCGGCACGGCCAGCAGAGGGATGATGGAGGCGCGCCACGTTTGCAGGAAGATAATCACCACCAGCACCACCAGGGCGATGGCTTCGAGCAGCGTGTGGATCACCGCCTCGATGCTGGACTTGACGAAGCGGGTCGGGTCGTAAATGATCTGGTAGTCGACGCCGGCCGGCATTTCGCCTTTGGCTTCGGCCATCACCTTGCGCACGTCGTCGGCGATTTGCAGCGAGTTGGCGCCCGGCTGCTGGAAGATCCACATCGCGACGGCCTGCTTGTTGTCGATCAGCGCGCGCTGGCCGTAGTCGGCCGCGCCCATTTCGATGCGCGCCACATCCTTCAGATAGGTGACACCGCCGTCGGCCGAGGTTTTCAGCACGATGTTCTGGAATTCTTCTTCCGTTTGCAAACGGCCCTGGGCGTTGACGTCCAGTTGCAGCGGCACGCCGGGACCGGTCGGCGAGGCGCCGATGATGCCCGCCGAGATTTGCACGTTCTGCTCGCGGATGGCGTGCATGATGTCGGCGGCGGTCATGCCGCGCTGCGCCACCTTCTGCGGATCGAGCCAGACGCGCATGGCGTAATCGCCCGAACCCTTGAGCGTCACTTCGCCGATACCCTGCACCCGCGACAGGCGGTCGCGCAGATTGAGCAGCGCGTAGTTGCGCAGGTACTGGGTGTCGTATTTACCGTTGGGCGAATCGACGTGCACCACCATCGTCAGCGTGGCCGACGATTTCACGGTGGTCACGCCGAGGCGCTGCACGTCTTCCGGCAGGCGTGGCAGCGCTTGCGACACGCGGTTCTGCACCAGTTGCTGGGCCTTGTCCGGATCGGTGCCGAGCTTGAAGGTGACGGTGGTGGTGGTGTTGCCGTCGCTGTTGGCCTGCGACTGCATGTACAGCATGTCCTCGACGCCGTTGATCGACTCTTCCAGCGGCGCCGACACCGTCTCGGCGATCACCTTCGGATTGGTGCCGGGGAAGCTGGCGTGCACCAGCACCTGCGGCGGGATGATTTCGGGGTATTCCGAAATCGGCAGCTTGAACACGGAGATGATACCTCCGAGCAGAATGAGCACCGACAGCACACCCGCGAAAATCGGGCGGTCGATGAAGAACTTGGATATGTTCATGATGTTATCCGTTGTTTATTTTTAGGAACCGGCTTTGGCCGATTTGGCGGTGGCGCTTGCCGATGCCGGCGCGGCGGCCACGTTGGCGGCGGTGGAGCCGGTCATGGCCACCAGCTTGACGCGCACCGTGTCGTTCGGGCGCGCGCGCTGCAAGCCGTTGACGATGATGCGTTCGCCCGGCTGCATGCCGCTGTCGATCACGCGCAGGCCGTCGTGCAGATTGCCGGTGTGGACTTCGCGGTACTGGGCCTTGTTCTGGGCGTCGACCACCATAACGAATTTTTTATCCTGGTCGGTGCCGATGGCGGCATCGTCGACCATCACGGCGCGGTGCGGCGAGCCGCCGCCGACCTTGACGCGGGCGTACAGGCCGGGGAGCAGGGCGCCGTCGGCGTTGTCGAAGCGGGCCCGCACGCGGATCGTGCCGGAGCCCGAGTCGAGGCGGTTGTCGACCGAGTCGACGCGGCCGTCGCGCGAGTAGCCGCTTTCGTCGGCCAGGCCGAGTGCGACCGGCACCGCGTTCTTGCTGTCCTGGCCGACGCTGTGGCTCAGGTAGCGCAGATAGGTTTGTTCATCGACGTCGAACGAGGCGTAGATCGGCGACACCGACATCACCGTCGTGAGCAACGGCGCGCTGGCGCCGGCCGAGACGATGTTGCCGAGCGTGAGTTCGGCGCGCGAGACGCGGCCCGCCACCGGCGCGACGATCTGGGTGTAGGTCAGGTTGATCTTCGCCGTTTCCAGCGCGGCCTGGGCGGCCTTCAGGTTGGCCAGCGCTTCGTGGGCGGCGTTCTGGCTTTGGTCGTAATCGCGCTTGGCGATGGCGTTGTCGGCCAGCAGGCGCTCGGCGCGGGCGGCGTCGGTGGCGCTGTAGCCGTTGCGGGCCTGGGCGGCGGCCAGTTGCGCGCTGGCGCGATCGACTTCGGCGGCGTAAGGGCGCGGGTCGATGGTGAACAGCGGATCGCCTTTCTTGACGAAGCTGCCGTCCTTGAAGTGGACCGCGACGATGGTGCCCGGCACCAGCGGACGGATGTCGACCTTGTCGACCGCTTCCAGGCGGCCCGAGTACGACTGGAAATCGGTGATGGTGGCGGCGACGACGTAGGCCGCGTCGACTTCGGCGGCCGGCGCGGCCGCCTCGGCGGCGCTGACGCGCGAACCGTGGCCGTAGATCAGGGCGGTGGAGCCGGCGCCGGCGATGACCAGCGCGGCGGCGAGGGCGGAATAAAGGCGTTTGCGTTTGACGTTCATGGTATGACTCCTGAAGGTGAAAATTAAAAATGCAAAAAACTGGGATAGGCGGTGGTGAATGTTCTTGGCGTTTTGTATATCGCTCAGGCTGCGCGCTGCGCTTTCGCCAGCCGCTTCTTGAAGAAGGCGCCGACATCGGCCAGCACCGCCGCGTCGTTGGCGATGGCGTCGTGCGAGGCGTGGCGGTGGCGCGTCACTTCGGTCGGGATGCCGGCCGCGATCAGCACCGCCGCATACTTATCGGCCTCGACGTGCAGCTGGTCGTATTCGGCGCTGGCGATCAGCGTCGGCGGCAGCCCGGCCAGGCGGCGCGAATCGAGCGGCGCCGCGTACGGGTGCAGGCGCTGCATGGGGTTGGGCAGGTAGGCGCGGTAGCAGCTGGCGTAGGCGCTCATGTCGAGCGCATCGGCGATGGTGCTGTCGTAGTGCGCGCCGCTGTTTACCTGGTGCGTGAGGCTGGGGTCGAGCAGCGGCGCGATCAGCGCCTGCGCCGATATGCGCACCTCGCGCCGGTCGCGCGCCATCGCCGCGATGCAGGTGGCCAGGTTGCCGCCGGCGTCGTGGCCGGCCAGGCCGATGCGGCTGGCGTCCGCGCCGTGGGCGGCGGCGTGGCTGACGGCCCATTGCAAAGCGCGGTAGCCGTCTTCCAGCGCGGCCGGGAAGGGGAAGGCCGGCGCCAGCGAATAGCCGACCGCCACCACCCAGGCGCCGGCGGCGTGGGCGATGGCGGCGGCGGGAATCGCGGCGTCGGCCAGCGAACCGCCGTTGAAGCGGCCGCCGTGAAAGTACAGCACCAGCGGCATCGCGCGGCGCTGGACCAGCGGCCGATAGCTGCGCAAGGCGATACTCTGCGCGTAGCCTTCTATCCTTTCCTCCGCGACGCCGAGGTCATGTTCAAGTGCGGTGGGCATATCTTGCCGAACGGTGTACGCTCGTCCATTTAGTTGCAATGGAGCACAGAATAGGTGTTGCGGTGCGCAAGATAAAGATGATGGAAAGCGATATACAATTCGTATAATGCGAATAATCGCTATCGATTGATGTCATTCATAGGGTGATAAAGGCCATTAATGATGGCGATAGCACCTAAATGATGATATTTCTACAAAAATTATTTTTAAAGCCCGTTCAGTGTCAACGCGCATCAAATCCAGCAAAGGACTGCAATGGACCGCCTGCAAGCAATGAAAGTATTTACCCGCGTGGCCGAAGTGGGCAGTTTTTCACGCGCCGCCGACATGCTGGCGATCCCCAAAGCGTCGGCCACCACCATCATCCAGCAGCTCGAAGCGCACCTCGACATCCGGCTGCTGCAAAGGACCACGCGGCGCCTCAGCCTGACCGCCGACGGCGCCGCCTATTACGAACATTGCGTGCGCATCCTCGGCGATATCGACGCCGTGGAAAGCTCCTTCCACGTCAACACGCGCCAGCCGCGCGGCAAGCTGCGGCTCGATTTTCCGGCGCTGCTGGGGCGCGAGCTGCTGATGCCGGCGTTGTTCGAGTTCCAGGAACGCTATCCCGAAATCGAACTGATGGTGGGCATGAGCGACAAGCCGGTCGACCTGATACAGGAAAGCGTGGACTGCGTGATCCGCATCGGCGAGCTACAGGATTCGACGCTGGTGGCGCGGCGCCTGGGCGAGCACCTAATGGTGACGGTGGCTAGTCCGGCCTACCTGGAGCGCTGCGGCGTGCCGCAAACGACCGACGATTTGCAGCATCACACGGCCGTCAATTATTTCTGGGGCCGCACCGGCCGCATCATGGACATGACTTTCATCGTCGATGGCCGCACGGTGGTCGTCAAAATGCGCGGCAAGATCGCCGTCAACGACACCGCTGTTTACATGTCGGGCTGCCTGCGCGGACTGGGGCTGGTGCAGGCGCCGCTGTTCATGGCCGCGCCGCACCTGCGCAGCGGCGCGCTGGTGGAAGTGCTGCCGCAGCATAAGCCGCTGTCGATGCCGATATCGGCCGTCTACCCGCACAACCGCCACCTGTCGCCGACGCTGCGGGTGTTCGTCGACTGGGCCGTCGAGCTGTTCGACAATAACGATATGCTCTACGGCCGCGAGCCGGCGCAGTAGCGCTGGTGCGCGGTCGCACGCAATCGCACACCTCGACTCACAGCGAGGCCGCGAGTTTTCGCAGTTCCTGCGCATATAAATCCGGCCTTTCCCACGCGGGGAAATGGCCGCCGTGCGGCTGCACGCTGTACTGGCGCACATTGTAAAACCGCTCCGCCCAGTCCCTCGGGCCGACCACCAAGTCGTGCGGCCACATGGTGATCGCCGTTGGCACGGTGACGCGCTGGCCCGGCTGGAGCGGTGCGCGGAAGTGGCGCGCTTCGTAGTAGTAGCGCATCGACGAGGCGATGGTTTGCGTGGACCAGTACAGATTCAGATTGTCGATCAACATATCCATGGGGAAGGCGTCGAACAGATTCGGGCCGGCGTCGCTCCACAGCTTGAATTTTTCGAGTATCCAGCTCGCGAGGCCGACCGGCGAGTCGTTGAGCGCGTAGGCCGGCGTTTGCGGCCGGGTCGATTGCAGGTGCTGGTAGGCGCCGTCGTCGTCGCGCCACTTCTGCACCCGCTGCTGATAGGCGCGTTCGGCGTCGTTGAGCGGCGCCGACGCGGCCGTCAGCGGCGGATCGGTCAGCGCGGAGATGTGGATGGCGAGCAGCGACGCCGGATATTTCAGCGCCATGCGCGTGGCGACGCCGGCGCCGATGTCAGTGCCCGACGCGATGAAGGTCGGGTAGCCCAGGCCCTCGGTCATCAGGCGGTGGAACAGGTCGACCGCGTCGACCTGATTGGGGCGGGTCGGCCGGTCCGAGTAGCCGAAGCCGGGAAGGGCGGGGATGACGACGTCGAAGGCGTCGTCCTCGGTGCCGCCGTGGCCTGCGGGATCGGCCAGCATGGCGGCGAGCTTGCCGTATTCGACGAAGCTCGATGGCCAGCCGTTCATCAGCAGCAGCGCCCTTGGCGAGGGGCCGCGTCCCTTGAAGTGCAGGAAGTGGATGCCGAAGCCGTCGATTTCGGCGCGAAAGTGGGGCAGGGCGCGCAGCCGCGCATCGGCCCCGGCCCAGTCGTAGCCCGATTGCCAGTGCGCGACCAGTTCGCGCAAGGGCTGCTGCGCCGTGCCGTAGGTCCAGTCGGCGGCCACTTCGTCGCTCCAGCGCGTGGCGGCCAGCCGGCCTTGCAGGTCGGCGATGGCCGGTTGATCCGATGGCGGCTGCCAGGGCGTGATCTTCATGTTGATTCCTTTGTTGTACGGTGCACGCCGGTCCACGTGGACATCGCGCGTCTCCGGCGCGGGGCGATACAGTATAAATCGTTTATATTCGCCGCCGCGCTGGGGTGCATGAACGCGGCGGCGATCTGCTGTACCATGTCGCTCCCTCAGCCGCAATCAGTAAGGAAAAGTCGTGGAACAAGATAAAGTGAATTACCTGACCATGGTCGAAGTCGACGCCATGCCGGTCGCGCAGTGGCCGGCCGGCTTGCCGGCGCCGGCGCTGGGCGACAAGGTGACGTGGATGATAGAAGATAATCCGGTCAGGTTCCGCGTCGTCGACCGGGAGTGGGATGTCGGCTCGAACGATGCCGGCGAAACCATGTTCGCGGTGTTGAATATCACGGGTAAATCGCTGTAAGGTCAGCGCCGGATGCGCTCTGAAAAATCGTCGGCCGTGCCGGCGGCGATGGCGCGCGCCGTGATGTGGGCGGCCTGTTTGCGGGCGGCGAAGTCACCGCTGCCGGCCAGCGCGCCGATGTCGTACAGGTAGCGGTCCAGATAGCCCGACGCCAGCAAACGCCAGTCCAGCGGCAGGCCGGGATCGATGCGGCGCACCATCTCGAAGACGACGGTGGTGCAGTTGGCCGTCAGCGTGTTGTAGTAGCGCGGTTGGCGCTTCAGCTGGTCCGCCTCGCCCAGGTAGGACAGGAACAGCGAGCGCATGTCGGCCGCCGGCATTTTCACGCGGTACAGATACATGTCCTCGCCGCGCGCGTTGGTGCGCACGCGCAGGATGTCGCGTTCGTCGGCGGCGACCAGCACCATCTGGAAGTGCTTGAAGAAGCCGGCGACGGCGGAGAAGCTTTCGCCGCGCTGCTTGCGGATCTCGATCGAGAAGGTCAGGTGGCGGCCGTCGGCAAAGGCGAACGACACCAGCGTGTGCGCCACCGCTGGTCCCATCCAGTACGACATCGCGACGTCGATGGCGCGCAGCTGGTCCAGGTCGTAGCTGCGGGTTTCCCAGCGCGGCGTGTAGTCGGTGTCGCTGCGCCAGTCGAAGTTGCGCACGTTGTCGAGCGTGACGACGCTGCCGTCGACGCGGCTGTTGATCTCGCGGGCGACATCGTCGGACCAGATCAAGTTCGAGCCCGGCGCGATCATGCTCCACCAGGCCATCATAATCGCCATCGCCGTCAGCCATGGCAGCAGCACGCGCGCGCTGCGCCGGCGCCACCACAGCGCCAGCGTGGCGATGCCGAGGGCGGCCCACAACAGCACGACTTCTTCCCGCACCGCCGCGCCGCCGGCCACGTGATACCACAGCGCGAAGCCGCCCCACGCCGTCATCAGCAGCAAAAGCAGGGAGGCGAGCGCCTTGAAAACGGTATAGACGGTAGTTTTTTTCATGCGGCGATTATAGGGCTATAGTGCCGGGCCGCAGCGTCGGCCTGGCGATTTGACACGCCGCCGCGCGCCTGGCTATCGGCGGCCGACCAGATGACCGCGCATCGTCTCGCGGTCTGGTGCATCCGCTCCATCCTGCATTTCGGGCGGCGGCAGGTAGTTGATTTTTCCGGCGACGATGGTGGCGACGGGCGCGCCGTCGCGGTACAGCAGGCGGTTGCCGGCCAGCGCCGGGACTTTGTCGCCGGGGAGCAGGGTGCCGCTCAGGTTCAGCGGGTCGATGCCGGAGACGCAGACGAAGCTGCCGTCGTGGGCGCGGCGCCGCACCTCGCGCAGCAGCGGGATCGCTTCGGGCAGCGCGAACTGTTCGCCCGACAGGCCGGCGACGAAACGGCCGCCACGGATGTCGCCGCGCGCTTCGAGCCGGTGGTAGACCGGCAGCAGTTCGCGCCACGATGGCAGCCACGCCGCTTCGCGTTCGAGCAGGCGCCAGAACATCACACCGTAGCGGCGCAGCAGCGTCATGGCGATGTGTTCCAGCGTTTCGGGATCGGTGCGCGGCTTGCGCACGGCCGCCGGCGGCGCGGCGGGCTTGATGGCGCGCGCCGCCGGGTCTTGAACCTCGCCGCCGCCATCGTCGCCACCCTTTCCGGCATCGGCGATACTTGTGTACTCAATGACTTTGGCGACGACGTTGTCGCCGTCGGCGCGCCGTATCAACGCCCAGCGGCCGGCTTCCTCCATCGACGGCGCGCCGCCGTGGCGCCGCCGCTTGTCCTTGCCGGCGCGCTTGGCCGCCGGCAGCAGCATGGCGCGCAGGCCGGCGAAGCTGTCGGCGTTGACCAGGCCTGTCGCCACCAGTTCGCCGAGCGCGTTTTCCAGTTCCACCGGCAGCAGATGTGCCTCGTGTTGCAGTTCGTCGAAGAAGAGGGCGCCGTCGCGCCGCAGCGCTTCGAGCACACGCATGGCGCGCGCGGAGATCTCGATTTGTCCGGCGGCGGCGGGCAGCGCGCGCCACTGGCCCAGCTGGCGTCGCGGCAGCAGCACGATGGGCGTGCCGCGCACCGGACCGCCGGCGGCCGACGGCGGCGCGCCGATGCGGGTCCAGACCAGCTTCCCGGCGCGGCATAATTCGTCCAGCCACAGCGTCGAATAGTCGTCCAGCCGCAGCGCCAGCAGGTCGCTTTCCCACGCGCCGGCGGCCGCTTCGTAGCCTTCGAGCTGCGCCAGGATCTGCGGCAGCGCGTCGCGGCCTTCGAGTTGCGTGTCCGGCGACAGGTGCTGCCAGTCGAACAGGAAGCGCATGAAGTCCTGGCGTTCGACCGGTTCGATTTCGCGCCGCAGCCGTTTGATGGTGTAGCGGTGGATGCGGGCGAGCAGGTGGCGTTCGCACCATTCCTCGGCCGCGACGCCGGGCGTGAAGCGGCCGCGCATGACATAGCCTTCGCTTTCGAGCTGGGTCAGCGCGATGGTGGTGGTGCTGGCGCTCAGGCCCAGCGTGGCGGCGATGACGGCCAGCGGCTGCGGGCCGAAGCCGGTCAGGCGCGCGCGCACGATTTCAACCAGCGCGGCGTCGCGCGTCCAGTCCTCGTCGCCGCTGCCGTTGCCGTGGTCGTGGCAGCGTTCGGGGATCGTCAGCGCGGGCGTGGCGACGGCTTGCGGGTAGGCGGCCCGCACGCAGGCGTGGCGTTCCAGCGCGACCCAGAAATCGGCGCCGGCGCCGGTGCCGCGCAGCCGCGTGGCGCGGCCGCCGGCGGCCAGCGCGGCCAGCCACGCCGGCCAGCCTTCGTGGGCCGCCGCTTCGTCGGACGTGACGCAGGCCAGCGACACCAGCGCCTCGTGCATCTCGTCGCCGTTGCGCACCTGCGGCCAGGCTTCCTCGGCGACGCTGGCGATGGCGCCGGCGTCGAGCGCGCCCAGGTCGTCGGTCGACGCGGGATCGCTCCAGCGCCGGTTGATGACCGCCTGCGTGCGGCGCTCCTCGATGGGGGCGTCGTCGAGGAAGGTGTAGGGATTCGAGGTGAGCACCTCGGCCGCCAGCGCCGACGGCGCGGGCAGGTCGCGCGCCAGCAGCCGTATGCCGCCGTTCTCGATGCGGCGCAGCAGCGCGAGCCAGCCTTCGCTGTCCATCGCTTCGTGCAGGCAGTCGTCGATGGCCTGGTCGACCAGCGGGTGGCGCGGCACTTCGCGTTCGCCGACGATGTTTTCCAGGCACGCCGCCTGGTCGGGGAAGACGGCGGCGAGCAGGTCGTCGCTTTTCATGCGCTGGATCTGCGGCGCGACCTTGCGGCCGCCGGCGTAGCGCGGCAGGGCCAGCGCGGTGGTGGCGATCCAGCGCCAGCGGACGTTGAACAGCGGCGCGTCGAGCAGCGCCTGGATCAGCAGGTGTTCGGCGCTGGCCGGGCGCAGGTAGCGCCACACTTCGTCGAGCGGAAAACTGTGGCTGGTCGACAGCGACAGGATGATCGCGTCTTCGGTGGCGGCGCCCTGCAGCTCGAAGTTGAAGGTGCGGCAGAAGCGCTTGCGCAGCGCCAGTCCCCAGGCGCGGTTGATGCGGCTGCCGAACGGCGAGTGGATCACCAGCTGGGTGCCGCCCGATTCGTCGAAGAAGCGTTCCATCACCAGGCAGTCCTGCGTCGGCAGCGCGCCGAGCGCGGCCCGCGCCCGCGCCAGGTAGTCGACGATCTGGCGCGCCGCTTCCTCGTCCAGGCCGACCTGCGACACCAGCCAGGCTATCGCGCGCTCGATCGCCGCCGCGCCGCCGTGGACCGGGGCGCCGGTGGCATCGTCATCCCCGTCATTAACTTCGTCGGCGCCGTCGGCCGCCAGCAGGCGGTCGATCTCGCCGCGCAGCCGCGCCACGCCGGCCGACAATTCGTCGCTGCGGCCCGGCGCTTCGCCCAGCCAGAACGGGATGGTCGGCGCGGCGCCGTGGGCGTCGTCGACGCGCACCTTGCCCGCTTCGACGCGCAGGATGCGGTAGGACGCGTTCCCGAGCTGGAAAATGTCGCCGGCCAGGCTTTCGACGGCGAAGTCCTCGTGCACGGTGCCGATGGCCAGTCCCTGCGGCTCGAGCAGCACGGCGTAGTCGGCGTTGTCGGGGATGGTGCCGCCGGAGGTGACGGCGGTCAGCTTGCCGCCGCGCCGGCCGCGCAGCGTGCCGGCCACCGTGTCGCGGTGCAGGTAGGCGCCGCGCACGCCGAGGCGCGTGGCGTAGCCGTCGGCGAGCATGCGCAGCACGGCGTCGTACTGCGTCCGTTCGAGCGCCGCGTAGGGTTCGGCCCGGCGCAGCAGGTCGAACAGCGCGTCCTCGCCCCATTCGCGGGCCGCCACTTCGGCGACGATCTGCTGCGCCAGCACGTCGAGCGGCGCGGCCGGGATGCGCAGGGCGTCGAGTTCGTCGCGGCGCACGCAGTCGAGCAGCGCGGCGCATTCGATCAAGTCGTCGCGCGAGGTCGGGAACAGCCGTCCCTTGGGCAGGCCGCCGACCTGGTGGCCGGAGCGGCCGACCCGTTGCAGCAGGGCGGCGATATTGCGCGGCGAGCCGACCTGGCAGACCAGGTCGACGTCGCCGATGTCGATGCCCAGTTCCAGCGAGGCGGTGGCGACGAGCACGCGCAGTTCGCCGCGCTTGAGGCGCTGTTCGGCGGCGAGCCGGTATTCCTTGGCCAGGCTGCCGTGGTGGGCGGCGACGGCGTCCGCGCCGAGGCGCTCGGCCAGGTGGCGGGCGGCGCGTTCGGCCATGCGCCGCGTGTTGACGAAGACCAGCGTGGTGCGGTGCTGGACCGCCAGTTCCGCCATGCGGTCGTAGACGCGCTCCCACACTTCATTGGGCATGATGGCTTCGAGCGGCACCGGCGGCAGTTCCAGCGCCAGGTCGCGCGCGCGCACGTGGCCGACATCGACGATGGCGCACGCATTTTCCCCGCCGCCGCCATCGGCGCTGCCGGCCAGGAAGCGCGCCATGGCCGATATGGGTTTCTGCGTGGCCGACAGGCCGACCCGCAGCGGCGGCCGCGCGCACAGCGTGGACAGGCGCTCCAGACTCAGGGCCAGGTGGCTGCCACGCTTGCTGGCGGCGACGGCGTGGATTTCGTCGACGATGACGGTGCGCACCGTCGCCAGCATGGCGCGGCCGCTGTCGGAGCCGAGCAGCACGTACAGCGATTCGGGCGTGGTGACGAGGATGTGCGGCGCGCGCTGGCGCATGGCGTTGCGTTCGGCCGTGGTGGTGTCGCCGGTGCGCACGGCGCTGCGGATGCCGTGGTCGGGCCGGCCCATGGCGGCCAGTTGGCGGCTGATGCCGTCGAGCGGCGCTTCCAGGTTCAGGCGGATGTCGTTGGACAGGGCCTTGAGCGGCGAGATGTAGAGCACCCGCGTTTCATCGGGCAGCGGCGCGCCGGCGCTGTCGCGCACCAGCGCGTCGATGGCGGCGAGGAAGGCGGTCAGCGTCTTGCCGGAGCCGGTCGGCGCGGCCACCAGCGTCGTGCGGCCGCTCTGGATCAGCGGCCAGGCGCGCCGCTGCGCCTCGGTCGCGGCCGGGAAGGTGGCGCGGAACCAGGCGGCGACGGCGGGATCGAAGTCGCGCCAGAGCGGATCGGCGGCAGGTGGTCTGGTCATGCCCACTCAGATGGGGGCGGCCGGGCGGCAGGCAAGGCCGCCGTCAGCCGCCGTTGTCGCCGTGCGGCTGGTCGACCAGGCGCGGATGCACATCGTTCTTGCGGCGGTGCCGGGCGTGGTCCAGCACGCGCGTGGCGACCGCCTCGGGGATGCCGTTTTTGGCCATGTAGTGGTTCGCTTCCTCGGCGCTGAGCATATTGTGGAAGACGATGCCGACATTGATTTTCTGCGCGGCCAGCACGTCGCGGCGTCGGCAGCGCCCCTGCCACCAACACCACTTGCGCAGCTGGCCGTCGATTTTTGATAGAAGTACCAATTCGTCCCCCAGTTCAGCGGTGCCTGGACCACTCAAGGTTGTGTATCGATAGTGTCTCCTAGCAAAGTGGTCTCATCAAGACCAACCAGCCGAAACGCAACGCTTTTGGTGAGAATAGGAATTTTCCTACCCCCATCGGAATACACTTGGGAGCGCGTCGGGGGCTGGCGGACTTGCTGTATTGAAAAATGTTGCCGTGGGGTTTGGCGGTTGGTCGCTCAGCGGCTTAGCGGCTGGGGACCGGAGCCGGAGCGGGCGGCGCTTTTTTCGCCTGGGCGGCGGCGTCGGCGGCCGCTTTCTTTTGTTCGGCGTCTTTTTTGGCCAGGTGGCGCCCCACCAGGCAGCCGCCGACGGCGCCGACGACGGCATGGTGTCCGGCCACGTGGCCGGCGACGCCGCCGACGGCCGCGCCTTTCAGGCAGCCGGCCGCGTAGGCGCCGTTGTTGAACAGAAGCAGCGCCATCAGCACTGCTGGAATACGTTTGCTCATGATGGACTCCTGCCCCGGATGCGCGAGGCGCCGCTGACTCGATAGGCTTGATTTGTTGACGGCACGGTGGCGTGGCGCCACCGTGGCGGCCACCAGCATAGCACGGGGCGCGGCTATCTCAGCTCGGCCAGCGCGTCGTCGGCCGGGGCGCCGGCGGCGACGGCGCGCAGGTCGGCGCAGGCCTGGTCCAGCGCGGCGGCCACTTCGGGCAGGCCGGCGATGACGACGTCGAGGTCGCCGGCCGCCGACAGCGCTTCCATTTCGTGGCACAGCGTGTGCAGCCGCGAGGAGCTGAGGTAGCCGGCGCTGCCCTTGAGCGCGTGGAAGGCGGCCGAGGCGGCGCCCGGATTGCCGGCCTGGACGGCGTCGCGCGCCAGTGCCAGCCGGCGCGGCGCCTCGTCGAGGAAGGCGAGGGTGATGCGCTGCATGTGTTTGTGCGACAGCCCGGCCAGCGGCATGATGTGGATCGCCGACGGCGTCTGGGGCGGGCGGCCGCTGGCCGGCAGCGGCGCGGCGACGCCGAACTGCGCGGACAGCGCGGTTTCGTCGGCATCGGCGTGCGCGTCGGCCGGGCGCAGCGGGTGGCCGCGGCTGAGGTGCTGGGCGATGGTCTTTTCGATCTGGTCGTACAGCTTGCGTTCGTCGACCGGCTTGCTGAGGAAGCCGTCCATGCCGCCGGCCAGGTAGCGCGCGCGGTCGTGGTCGCTGGCGTTGGCCGTCAGCGCGATGATGGGGATGGCCGGGTCGAGCACGCGGTAGTCTTCGTTGCCGCCGTTGCGGATCAGGCGCGCGGCCTGTTCGCCGTCCATCATCGGCATGCGGCCGTCCATCAGAACCAGGTCGTAGGCGGCGGTCGACAGCGCGTGCAGCGCCTGCAAGCCGTTTTCGACGATGTGGATATCGTGGCCCATGTTTTCGATCAGCGTGCCGACGATGATCTGGTTGGTGCGCACGTCCTCGGCGCACAGCACGCGCAGGCGGTAGCGGTGCCGGTCCCGGCGCGGCGCGGCCAGCGCGTCCGGCGCCGGCGCCGCGCCCAGCGCCAGCGGCAGCGTCACGCTGAACACGGAGCCGACGCCGATGCGGCTTTCGGCGCCGATGGCGCCACCCATCAGCTCGACCAGTTCCTTGCAGATTGCCAGGCCCAGGCCGGTGCCGCCGTAGCGCCGCGTCGTCGAATGGTCGGCCTGCTCGAATTTCTGGAACAGGCGCGGCAGCGTGGCGGCCGCGATGCCGGGGCCGGTGTCGCTGACGTCGAAGCGGATGGCGACGCCGCCGCCGCCGCCCGGCGCGGCCGTGGCGGCGAGCTTGACTTCGCCGCGGTCGGTGAACTTGATGGCGTTGCCGAGCAGTTTGAGCAGGATTTGCCGCAGCCGCGTCGGGTCGCCCCGCACATAGCGCGGCAAGTCCAGCGCCAGTTCGTAGCGCAGCAGCAGGCTCTTGGCGTCGGCCTGGGCTTGCAGGATGCCGACTGCGTCGTCGATCAGCGCCACCAGGTCGAAGTCCACGCTCTCGATCAGCAGGCGGCCGGCGTCGATCTTGGAAAAATCGAGGATGTCGTTGAGGATGGCCAGCAGCGCTTCACTGTTTTGCAGGCCGATGCGCAAATACTCGCCGGTGCGGCTGCCGATGGCCTGGTCGCGCAGCGCGAACTTGAGCATGCCGATGACGCCGGCCAGCGGGGTGCGGATGTCGTGGCTCATGGCCGACAGGAAATCGATGCGGTGGCGGCTGACGACCTCGGCGTGTTCCTTGGCCTGGGTCAGCTCGACGGTGCGTTCCTGGACCCGCTGTTCGAGGTGGTCGCGCAGCAGGCGGATCCGGTCGGCCAGGGCGAAGGCCAGCAAGATGCCGTCTAGCGTGCCGCCGAGCAGCGTGAGCAGTTGTGAATTGTCGACCAGCGCCGGGATCAGGCCCACGTTGGCCGGCAAGATCACGAAGCCGGGCAGCATCAGCGCGCAAAAGCCGAGCACGAAGTAGCGCGCCGGCTGGTAGCCGCCCCTCCAGACGACGATGCCGCTGAGCAGGGCCAGCGGCATCCACAGCGCGATGGCGATGGTGGCCAGCGTGTGGGCGTAGCCGAGGAGGAAGAAGCAGCTCGGCAGCAGCACCAGCGGCAGCACCAGGTTGATGCGCGACAGCGCGTACAGGCGCGGCGCGTGCGTGCTCAGGCGCAGGAAGTTGGTGTAGAACAGGGTACTGAACACCGGCAGCAGGAAGAAGGGCACGTAATGCCAGTGCAGCTCGTGCCAGTCGGCCAGGTCGGCGGCCAGCCCGAAGCTGATGCCCCAGGCCACGGCGTAGCACAGCACGTACAGCGCGTAGTACAGCGAGGAGCGGTCGCGCGTGTAGGAATAAATGAAGAAATTGAACAGCGCCAGCGCCGCCAGCGCGCCGATGGAGCCGATGACGAGGACGTTTTCACGCGCCACCAGGCGCCGGTATTGCGCTTGCGGAATGAGGGCGAACACCGGCTGGTGCGCATAGTAGGGACTGGAAAAGTGGATCAGCAGCTGGTAGTTCACGCCGGGCTGGAGGGTGATGTCCTTGCCGTAGTGCAGCATGTATTCGTGGGGCTGGCGGTAGCCGGTCTGGAGCCGGCGGACCTCGCCGTCGGGACTGTAGACCGCGATGTCGACCTGGTCGATCAGCGTGTCGGTGGGGGCGATGACCCAGGCGGCCAGCCGGGTGTCGTTGCGCAGCTCGGCGTACAGCCAGTAGCCGCCGCCCAGCAGGTCGACCCTGGCCGCCGGCGTCAGCTGCGCCAGCAATCCGGGCAGGGCGGCGGCGTCGGCCGGTAAGACTTCGCCGCCGGACCGGTACAGCACGGCGTTGCGGCCCAGGTCGACGCGCTGTGCGCCGTCCAGCGGCAGCGGCGCGGCCATCAGCGGCGGCGCCAGCGCCAACAGCGCCCATATCAGCAACAGCAATAAGGACGGCGACCATGACGGCGGCCGCCCGCCGCGCCGCGGCGCCGCATCACAGCTGGAGAATATCGAATGCGTCAATATCATGTCGCGATTGCTGACCGGCACACGGTGGCGGCGCTGCTATTGTAATTTTGCAATGATGTATTTTAATCGACAACGCGCCGGAAAAGTCGCGCCGGGCCGATTTTCCTCGTCCCGGCGCACGCGGCGGCGATCTGGCCGTGGCGCGCCGGCGCGAGTATGATGGCGGATTCCTTTTTTGCGGGTCCATGATGCTCATCACACCAGAACAATGCTTCGGTTTCCTCGCGGCCGCCGTGCTCATCACCGCCTCGCCGGGGCCGGACAATTTGATGGTGCTGGGCGTGGGCATGTCGCGCGGGCGGCGCCAGGGCATGGTGTTCGGCCTCGGCTGCGCGCTGGGCTGCTTGAGCCACACGGTGCTGGCGACGCTGGGCGTGAGCGCGCTCATCAAGGCGTCGCCGCTGGCGTTTTCGGCGCTGAAGGTCGCTGGGGGCCTGTATCTGATCTGGCTGGGCGTGGGCGCGCTGCGCAGCCGGGGCGGCGCCCGCGTCGATGGCGGCGCGGCCGTCCAAGAGTCGCTGGCGCGGCTGTTCGCCAAGGGCTGGTTCGCCAATGCGATCAATCCCAAGGTGGTGCTGTTCTTCCTGTCGTTCCTGCCGCAGTTCGTGCTGCCGGCGCGCGGCGCGGTCAGCTGGCAGACCGCGCAGCTGGGGCTGGTCTTCACGGCCCAGGCCTGCGTGCTGTTCGGGCTGCTCGGCTATTTTTCCGGCGCGGTCGGCAAGTGGATCAACGGCCACCCGGGCGCCGGCATGTGGCTGGACCGCGTGGCCGGCACCGTGTTCGTCGGCCTGGGCTTGCGGCTGATCGTGGCACGCTGATCGGCCACGAAAAAAAAGCCCGGTTCGATGGCGAACCGGGCTTTGCTTTTACCGCGCTGGATTAGCGGCGGTAGTGATCGTAATGATCGTAGTGGTCGTAGTGGCCGCCGTAGTAGCGCGCATCGCGGTACTCGTGGCGGTAGTAGCCACGGCCCGGTTCAACATACACGACCGGCGGCGCGTAGTAGCGTGGCGGCGGAGCGTAGTAGACCGGCGCCGGCGCATAGTAGTCGGGACCGGACACATACACGCGCTCGCGGCCGCCGTAGTAGCGATCGCCGGTGCTGATGCTGTTACCGATGGCCGCGCCGACCAGTCCGCCGACCAGCGCGCCGTTGCGGCCGTTGTGCGAGCCGATGGCCGCACCAACGACTGCACCCGCTGCGGTATTCAAACCGCGGTCATCAGCCATTGCCGTCGAAGAGATCGCTGCAGCGGCCAATGTCACAACACCCAACAAAGTTTTGTTCAACATGGCTTGTTCCCCTTGCACCGGCCACGATCGGGATGATCCGTGAAGCCGTTGTATGACTTCACTATATCTTCCCCAGGAATAATCTCCACGTCTTATACACCTGCTTACACTCGAGCGCCGCTGTAACAGCTTGGTAACAACTGCCGTCAAGCCCTGCGGCGCTCCCATTCCGGGCGCAGCAGGCTGTAGAGCGCGACGTCGCAATAGCGCCCGTGCAGGAAAAAAGCCTGGCGCAGCACGCCTTCCGCGCTGAAGCCGCATTTTTGCGCGATGCGCACGGACGCCGCGTTGTCCGGCGCCGTCAGCAGTTCGAGCCGGTGATATTGCTGGGTCTGGAACAGATAGTCGACCAGCAGCCGGGTCGCCTCGGTGGTGTAGCCACGGCCGGCCAGGGATGGGTCGAACAGGCGGTAGCCGATTTCGCGCGAGACCGGGGTGCGGCTCTTGAAGTGGCTGATGACGCCGATCACGTGGTGGCGGCTGTCTTCGATGACGAACAGTTCGCTGTCCTCGGTGACGAAGCCGTTGAGCATGAATTCCTTGCGCATCGTTTCGGGCGACTTGAACTGCGTGGAAAAATACGCGCCGCGCGAGGGCAGGTCGTTGACCAGCGCGATGAAGGCGCTCAGATCGGCCGTCAGCACGTGGCGGACGGAGCACAGGGAACCCTTGAGCATGGCGGCTTTCGGTCGGAATCGGAACCGTCATGGTAATGCATGGGCGGGGCCGAATCAATCCGCGCGCGGCGCTGCGCGGCATGCTTGGAATTATCGTTTTGGCCCTTTTGCTGTTGCCCCAGATGTGCTACCCCAGAACTACACCGCGATAGGGTAAAGCTAGCATTATCAATGACTTATAGAAATGGTGGAAACTCTCACCGTCTCCGCCAGACTCGTGAACACGCTCTTGCAACCCCAGGATGGATCCACAGGCCACCACAAAAAACCGCTTGACATGCCTTGGCTCGTCACCTAATATGCTATCAATCGCATACGATATAAACGAATGCGATGTAAATAGTTAATTCCCACTTACACGGAGTCATTCATGAGCAAGATTCAAAAAGTATTGTCCACCGGAAAAACCCACACCACCTCGACCGAGCCTGGCGGCATTTTGCACAGCCACGACGCAAATCTGAACTTCAACATGACTTCGGTTGGCAACGGCGCCGCGCAGCCACTCGCCGTGACGGCAGTCACTCTGCACCCGACGGCGGAAAAAATGTTCGCCGGCGCCTGGTCCGCTTGCTACATCGCCGCCGTCAACCTGGTGGCCAAGGAGCAGAAAGTGACGCTGCCGCCCGATACTGCCGTCGACATCGAAGTCGATATGGGCAACACGGGCAATGATCTGTTCCTGCAAGCCCGCATCAAGCTGATCGTGCCCGGTATCGACCAGAAAGTGGCCGACGCGCTCGCCCATGGCGCCGACCAGATTTGCCCGTATTCGAAGGCAACACGGGGCAATATCGACGTTCTCGTGCAGGCCGTTACGGCTTAATGTTTTATATTATATATCGCATGAGATGACATCGCATAAGATTTGAAAATCAATTCCCCACTCGCAAGGAGTCATTCATGAGCAAGATTCAAAACGTATTCTCCACCGGCAAAACCCACACCACCTCGGCTGTGCCGGGCGGCATTGCGCGCAGCCCCGAAGCCAAGCTGAACATCAATATGAGCGCACCCGGCACCGGCGCCGCAGACGCACTCACGCTGAACGCCGTTGACGCCCACCCTACGGCGGAAAAAATGTTCGCCGGCGCATGGTCGGGCTGCCTCATGGCCATCACGGGCGTGGTGGCCAAGTCGAAGAAACTGGTGCTGCCGCCCGAAACGGCCGTCGGCGTCGAAGTCGATATGGGCATCACCGGCAGCGAGTTCTTCCTCCAGGCCCGCATCACCCTGCTCGCGCCGGGCATCGACCAGAAAGTCGCCGACGATCTCCTGCATGCCGTCGACCAGATGTGCCCGTATTCCAAGTCAACGCGCGGCAATATCGACGTTGTCTTGAAGGCCGTTACTGCTTGATGTTTTAGGTGATGTGTCACGCATGTGCTGATGCGCATGCGTGACACATAACGGCTGAATACATCAATGTATCGGAACACACTACGACGATGGTGTCGTTGATGCGCAAGGTGGCCGCGCCGAAAGCGCTGTCGGCCGACATGTACTAATATTAAATTAGATTTTTTGACCACATTACAGATTGAAAGTACGCAACATGGACATCAAGAACTCAGTCGCCTTCGTCACCGGCGCCAATCGCGGCCTCGGCCTGGAATTGGTCAAGCAATTGCAGGCGCGCGGGGCCGCCAAGATTTACGCCGGCGTGCGCGACGTCAACAGCATGGCTCTGCCCGGCATCATTCCGGTCAAGTTCGACGTCACGAACCCGGACGACATCGCGGCGGCGGCCGCACAGTGCGGGGACACGACGCTGCTGATCAACAACGCCGGCATCGCCAGGCCGGTCGGCTTCCTGGCCGACGACAGCATCGAGGTGACGCGGGAAATCTTCGAAGCCAATGTGTACGGCCCGCTGCGCTCGGCCAAGGCCTTCGCGCCCGTGCTCGGCAAGAACGGCGGTGGCGCCATCGTCAACGTGCTGTCGATCGCCAGCTGGACCAACTCCGGCCTGATGGGTCCGTACGCCATGTCGAAGGCGGCCGCCTGGAGCCTGACCAACGGCCTGCGCAACGACTTGAGCGCCCAGGGCACGCAGCTGGTCGGCGTGCACGTCGGCTTCATTGACACCGACCTGACGAAGGACATCGACGCCGCCAAGGTCAGCCCGCAAGACGTGGCGGCCCAGATCCTCGACGGCGTGCAAGCGGGCGCCAAGGAAGTGCTGGCCGACGACATCACGCGCAAGGTCAAGCGCGGCCTGTCGGATGAGCCGGGCATCTATCTGGCTCCGCTACAGCGCTGAGCGGCGGCTGGATTGCTATCATGGCGCTTGAACGAAAACCCAGGTTTTCCGATGACAGCATGCGGAAAACCCGGAACGAAGATGCCACACAATGCCACCGGTTTTGACCCCGGTCGCTGGGATGCCTGTGCCACCTGCAAATATTCGCGGAAATCCTCGTTTCGAGTTAACAACGCGTCGAAGCGGAGTGCGCGCATGTTCGCTGCGCCAGGATAAGAAAAGATGGCTGCCGAGGCGCCTCTGGGCAGTTCGGCGTCGACGAGGACCTGACAGGCCCGGTCGTGCGAGTCCGCCGCCGGAGGAGAAGCAAAGGGAAGCTATCAACGTATTGTGCTGGCTTCGCGGCCGGCTGGGGAAGTGGAAGACGGCAATTTCCGGCTCGAGTCGGTCAACCTGCCCGTCATCGCCGATGGGCAGGTTCTGGTCCGCAACCACTACCTTTCGCTCGACCCGCCCATACGCGGCCGCATGAGCGACGCAAAGAGCTATGCGGCGGCGCAAGCGCTAATGAAACCATGATAACGCTGCGCGGTTTCATCGTCTCGGAACACCTCGACCTGTGTAATGCCTAAACTCGTTGCATTGGCAATCTAGCCGTGTGACGTCGCTGGCGGCGGCCAGTTCGGCATCATGAACGCACGAGGATGTATCCACCGGCCACCACAAAAAAAGCCGTTTGACATGCCCTGGTTCCTCGCCTAATACGATTGGTATCGCATGCGATTTAGGCGAATGCGATGTAAATAGTTAATTTCCCACTTTTACGGAGTCATTCATGAGCAAGATTCAAAAACTATTGTCCACCGGAAAAACCCACACCATCTCGACCGAGCCTGGCGGCATTTTGCCCCACCCCGAAGCCAAGCTGGACATCAACATGAGCGCGCCCGGCACCATCGCCGAGAACGCACTTGTGTTGACCGCAGTCGACGCACACCCTACCGCCGCGCTGCGGCCCAAACAATCGGAGGTTCACATGGGCAGCACTCTGGAAGGCAGCGAACCCGCAGTCGAGCCCCCGAACGCGCAGAGCGTGAATATGAAGTTCGAGGTCGTCGTCATCCCGGTTTCGGACGTCGATCGCGCCAAACGCTTTTACGGCGAATTGGGTTGGCGGCTCGACGCCGATTTCGCCTCCGCCGACGACTTTCGCGTGATCCAGTTCACGCCGCCTGGCTCCGTGTGCTCGGTCATCTTCGGCAAGAACGTCACCGCGGCAACACCTGGCTCGGCACAGGGGCTGTACCTGATCGTCTCCGACATTGAGGCCGCCCGCAACGAGCTGCTCGGTCGCGGCGTCGAGATTAGCGAGATATTCCACCATGCCGGCAGCGTGTATGTGGGCAGGGACGAGCCCTACCTGTTCGGGCGGATCCGGATTAGCGGTCCGGATCCCGAGCGTGGCAGCTACCGCTCGTACGCCTCGTTCAGCGATCCGGACGGCAATGGCTGGCTGTTTCAGGAGCTCACGCATCGAGCGCCCGGACGGGTGAACGCAGGCGCCACGACATTCATCTCGCCGGCGGAACTCGCGGCCGCGCTACGGCGGGCGGCGGCCGCGCACGGCGAGCACGAGAAGCGGACCGGGGGCACGCACGATGAGAACTGGCCGGACTGGTACGCCGAGTACATAGTCCGAGAGCAGGGGGGCAAGGATCTGCCGTTGTGAGCTGGCGGTCCTGACGATCGCTGTCGCCATCGCGGTGGTCGAAATCTCGCCGTCGCGATGGTTGTGATCAGCCAAGGTCTTGGACCGGCCTATGCTATGTGGACGCCTGAGAACGGGAGGACATCCATGATTCCTGACTTTGACGCAATCATCATAGGCGCCGGGCAGGTCGGTCCATCTCTTGCAGGCCGGTTGACCGATGCCGGAATGGCCGTCGCGCTCGTCGAGCGCAAGCTGTTCGAGGGAACTTGCGTGAACACCGGCTGCATGCCGACCAGGACGCTGGTCGCCAGCGCCTATGCGCCCACCTCGCACGGCGCGGCGCCGATCGGAGATTCGAAAGATCCTCGGCGCCGCCACCTTGGGGAGCGGCGGCGACGAGGCAATCCATGGCATCCTCGACGTGATGAATGCAGGTGTGCTTTATACGACCCCCCAGCCGTGCGGTGGGGCCAAGGAATTAGTCATGACGAGATTGGCGCCCACCACTGGCATCGCGCAACCATCCTTGCCTCGAGTGTTGGAGACTCGCCCCCGTTGCCTGGAAGTCGGTCGCGTTAGCGGCGATTCAGTAATCGGCCAACTTGGCGTCGTCGACTTCAATGAGTTGATCGAGGCGCAACGTCTCGCCCGTGCTCATTGCGAGGTACTCAGCGCCTTCTCGGGCGAACACATCGATAATGACCGCGCTGCGAAGCTGTACCGCGCCCTCTCCATCGCGAAAGCGTATCTGCGCCAGCTCGCGCGCAGTCGCGTGCGTCTCAAGCAGGTCGTGAAACCCGCAGCCTATCGGATAGTACTTGGATGGATTGGTAGTCATGACATTCGCTGCCGCGGTGCGCGAAATGCCGCCGGCGGCGCTTGCGGTCGTGAGGGTCTTGCCTGTGGCCAGGATTGTTTGAATTTTGCTCATGGTTGAATCCTCATAGCTTCAAAAATCGTTCAATGTTCGCGGCACTAGTGGGTCACTTGGCAATGGGAGTGGACCATAAACGTGATGAATTTTTGCGCCAGGCCAGGCGCAAACCGCAGCGAGAGCGAGCTATCGCGAGGATGTGCAACGCCGCATGGCAGGAAAAGACGCGCTTTTATGCCACGGCTTGTTGACAATTTCCCCACTAGGACAGGACGGCGAAAATGCCGCAGTTCTGGCTATTTTTGTATCGACTTGAATAGGTTGTTACGTAGCGTGACAATGGATTCACGAGTGGTTGCAAACTCTCCTTGCGTCAATCCGCAGGCATCGAACAGGCCCATGCCGAAGGCTTTTTCTCGCAGGCGCCGCCCTTCTTCGGTCAGTCGTACCCGCACCTGGCGCTCGTCCTCAATGTCGCGCTGGCGGTGTACATAGCCCATGCTTTCAAGTTTCTTCAGGATGGGCGTGAGCGTGTTCGACTCCAGGAACAGCTTCTCGCCCAAGCCGCTCACAGTCTGGTTCTCTTCCTCCCAGAGCGCGATGACGGTGATGTACTGGGTGTAAGTGAGCCCCAGCTGCTCCAAGATAGGCTTGTAAGCTTTGCCGAAGGTGAGATTGGCCGAATAAATGGCGAAGCACAGAAAGTCCGCGAGCGCCTGGTCTCCCGGCCTAGCAGGTCTGGATGCTTTGTTGGTCATGGTTGTAGTCCATTTCCTAATGTTGGTTAATTATTACTCGTATGCGATCTGATCGTTCTAGATGGAGTATAACAATCTAGCGCAAGAAGTCAAGCGCGCCGGAATTAATCGGGTGCGATAATCGCGCCGGCATTCCTCAGACCACCAGAACCTGCACTTGCAGCGCGATGCGTTGTAAGCGGCTGCGAGCGCGTCTTCGAGGACACGGATCAATGCAGCTTCATTTGCAGCTAATGCTTGTTTGAAGGGGCCTTCAGTTGCAGTTATTCCTGGCCGAGAATCGGCTGGAATGCTGGTCGGGCCCGTTTCAAATGCAGGTCATTACAGTTACCAGCCGATACAAAGCAACCAACAAAAGTTGCTGCCAAAAATGAGTAACTGCGCTATCGTTTGGGTCGCCCTTTAATCTTATGTACAGGACCTGCATGAACTTTGTTTTCAAGAACGCGCTGCGGCGCCAGCCCGTGTTGAGCGTGCTGCTCGGCTGCATGGTCAGCGCCGGCGCGCTGGCCGCGCCCAACGACCCGGCCACGCTGGCCCAGATCCGCGACAGCGCCATGCGCAGCGACTGGGCCTACGAGCGCCTGTCCGACCTGACCGACCTGGTGGGCCCGCGCCTGTCCGGTTCGGCCGGCGCGGCGGCGGCGGTCGAGCAGGTGGCGGCGGCGATGCGCAAGCTGGGCGCGACCGTCACGCTGCAGCCGGTCAAGGTGCCGCACTGGGTGCGCGGCGCGGAGACGGCCGAGCTGGTCGACTACGCCGGCCGTCCCGCCGGCATCACGCAGCGCGTCGTGCTGACGGCGCTGGGCGGCTCCGGCGCCACCCCGGCCGCCGGCCTGACCGCGCGCGTGCTGGTGGTGCATGACGTGGACGATTTGAAAGCGCACGCGGCCGAGGTGCCGGGCGCCATCGTGCTGTTCGACGCCGCCTTCGACCAGGAAATGGCCGACCGCGGCATGGCCGGCCAGGCTTACGGGCGCGGCTCCAGCCTGCGCTTCAACGGTCCCAAGACGGCCGCCGCCATGGGCGCGGCCGCCGCCCTGGTGCGCTCGGTCGGCGGCGCCGACTTCCGCCTGCCGCACACCGGCCAGACCGGCCTGGTCGACGGCGCCCGCATCCCGGCCGGCGCCGTCACCGCCGAAGACGCGATGCTGGTGGCGCGCCTGTCCGCGCGCGGCCCGCTTTCCATGCATCTGACGCTGACGCCGCAGATCCTGCCCGACGCCGACAGCTACAACGTCATCGCCGACCTGCCGGGCACGGACAAGGCCGACGAAATCGTCATCGTTTCCGGCCACCTCGATTCCTGGGACCTGGCCACCGGCGCCAACGACGACGGCACCGGCGTGGCCGGCGCGATGGGCGCCATCGAGACGCTGAAAAAACTCAATCTGCACCCGCGCCGCACCATCCGCATGATCGCCTGGATGAACGAGGAAAACGGCACCCGTGGCGGCAAGGCTTACTTCGCGGCCAACAAGGATGCGCTTGACAAGCAGTTCGCCGGCATCGAGAGCGATAGCGGCGGCGGCCGGCCGTGGGGCGTGATGTCCAGCGTGGCCCCCGGCGTCGTCAAATACTTCGCACCCTTGCAGGCGGCGCTGGCGCCGGTGGGCGCGGGCGTGTTAACGCGCCGCGACGAAGTGGGCGAGGCCGACCTGAGCCTGCTCGAAAGCGCCGGCGTGCCGGTGTTCGCGCCGCAGGTCGACAACCACGCCTACTTCAATTACCACCACACGCCGGCCGACACCCTCGACAAGGTCGACCCCGTCAACCTGAAGCGCCACGTGGCGGTGATGGCGTCCATGGCCTGGTATCTGGCGAACATGGAGCAGACGATAGGGCGCTCGGCGGTGCCGACGGAGTAAAGTAGGACTTGCCCGCGCGCATACGTGCGCGTGGGCGGTAGCGCTTCATGCTAGTGTGTCGCAGTCACGCGATTGCGGCTTGCGGCCTGGGGCTGGCGAAGATTGAAATCGGCAACCGGCCGCGATGGTCGCGGCCAACTGACGGAGGAAGACATCATGAATGCGGCATCGAAAATGCATTACAAGGGTTGGGACATCGTCCCGTTCGCGGCCCCGACCAGCGACCAGGCCTGGAGCGCCAGCTGCGATATCGAGCGCGCCAACGCCGACGGCGTCGAAGTGTTCGAGGGCGCGACCATGCAGTTCATCCGCGACACGGAAGAAGACGCGATCGCCGCCGCCTGCGAAGAAGCGGTGCGGCAGATCGACAACATCATCGCCAATCCCCTGGTGCGGCTGGCCTGACGGGTGTCGCCGGCCGTTGTGATAGCATGGCGGCCATGATTCCGCTGCTGCGATCCCTTGTCGTCTGGCTGATGTTGCTGGCTATGCCTGTTCAGGGCTACGCCTCGGCGACGATGATGGCGTGCGCGTCGTCCGCGCCATCCGCGCCCGACGCGGCGATGACAATGGCGGCACCGATGGCCGGGGTCCACGATCATGCGGCGATGTTGGCCGCCGCCCATCGCGGCGCGACCGGCGGCCATGCCGCCCACGGCGCCGCGCACCACAGCGATGGCCGCGAACACGACCACGGCCGCGACCACGGCAAATGCGCCGATTGCGCCGCCTGTTGCGTCGGCGCGGCGCTGGTTCCGTCCGGCGCCACCGTGGCGCCGCCGGCGCTGGGCGGCCGGTCCGTCCCGATCGCGCTCTACACCGACGCGCTTCCCGCCGTCGACCTGGCCCACCCCGAACGTCCTCCCCAAGCCGCGCGCGCCTGATCCGGCGCCGCTTGCCGGCCCGCAGCAGCGGGTCCACCACTCCCATAATTCATGCACATTGCGATGTGCCGTTGTTGATGCGCGCCCGCGCGCAAAGAGGTCCGTGACATGAGTAGTTCCATAAAATTCGCGGCGGCGTGCGCGCTGCCGCTGGCATGGCTGCTGGCCGGCTGCGCCTCGCCGTCGCCCGACGCCGGCTTCGACGCCATCGGTCAGGCCAGCCGCGCCCGGCTCGGCCTCGACGCGCGCGTGCTGCGCAACGATGACGACGCCCGCGCCCTGGCCGCCGTCGTCAGGCAGATGCTGGCCCAGCCCTTGAGCGCCGACGGCGCGGTGCAGATCGCGCTGCTGAACAACCGCCGCCTGCAGGCGACCTACTGGTCGCTCGGCATCGCCCAGGCCGATCTGGCGCAGGCCGGGCGGCTGCACAATCCGGCGCTCGATTTCAAGCGCGTGCAGGGCGGCGGCGCGGTCGGCATCGAGCGCACGCTCACCTTCAACCTGGCCGACGCGCTGACGCTGCCGATGGCGTCCCGGCTCGAAGCCCAGCGCTACGCGCAAACCCGGCTGCAAGTGAGCGACGCCATGCTGGCGCTGGCCTTTGACACGCGCCGCGCCTACTACGAGGCGGTGGCGGCGGCGCAGGGCGTCGATTACGCCGGCGAGGTCGAGGCGTCGGCCCAGGCCGGCGCGGAACTGGCCGGGCGCATGCGGGCGGCCGGCAACTGGAGCGCGCTCGATCTGGCGCGCGAGCAAGCGTTTTCCGCGCAGGCGACGGCCGACGTCATCCGCGCCGGCCGCCAAGCCGCCGCCACCCGCGAGCAGCTGACGCGCCTGATGGGCCTGGACGGCGGCGGCGCCGCTGGCGCTGACAGCTACACGCTGCCCGGGCGCCTGCTCGATTTGCCGGCCGCGCCGGTCGAGCTCAAGGAAGTCGAGCAGCGCGCCCTGCGCGAGCGCCTCGACGTCGAAGCCGCGACTTTGGCCACGCGCCAGACGGCCGCCGCGCTGGGGCTGACGCACACCTCGCGCTTCATCAACGTGCTCGACCTGGGTGCCGTCAGCAACAGCGCGGCCGGCGCGCCGGGCGCGCGCGGTTACGAGCTGACGCTGGAGCTGCCGCTGTTCGACTGGGGCACGGCGCGGGTCGCGCGGGCCGAGGCGGTGTACATGCAGTCGCTCAACCGGCTGGCCGACACGGCGACCACGGCCCGCAGCGAAGCGCGCGCCGCCCACGCCGACTATCGCGCCTCCTGGGAGCTGGCGCGCCACTACCGCGACGCGGTGCTGCCGCTGCGCAAGCAGATTTCCGACGAGACGCTGCTGCGCTACAACGGCATGCTGCTCAGCGCCTTCGAGCTGCTGGCCGACGCCCGCGAGCAGGCCGGCGCCGTCAACGCCTACATCGTCGCGCTCAAGCAATACTGGATCGCGCAAACCAATCTGGAAGCGGCGCTGGGCGGACGCCTGTCCACCGCCGCCGCCACGCCTGAAACCATGGAGCAAGTCAAATGAGTGATCCCCTCAACAGCCGCCGATCGTTCTTGAGCGGCGCCGCGCTGGTCGGCGCCGGCATCGTCAGCCGCGCGGCGGCGGCATCGCTGCCCGAGGCGCCGCTGCAAGCGTCGGCCGCGACCATGGCGCCGCTGGCGCCGCTCAACGGCCGGCCCTACCACCCCGTCGTCACGCTCAACGGCTGGACGCTGCCGTGGCGCATGAAGGACAACGTCAAGGAATTCCACCTCGTGGCCGAGCCGGTGCTGCGCGAAATCGCGCCCGGCATGAGCGCCCATCTGTGGGGCTACAACGGCCAGAGTCCGGGGCCGACCATTGAAGTGGTGGAGGGCGACCGGGTGCGCATCTTCGTCACCAACAAGCTGCCCGAGCACACCAGCGTACACTGGCACGGCCAGCGCCTGCCCAACGGCATGGACGGCGTGACCGGACTGACGCAGCCGGGCATCGCGCCGGGCAAGACCTTCGTCTACGAATTCGTCGCCAGGAACGCGGGTACCTATATGTATCACCCGCACGCCGACGAGATGGCGCAGATGGCGATGGGCATGATGGGCTTCTGGATCACGCACCCGGCCGTGCCGTCGCAGCACGCGGTCGACCGCGATTTCGTCTTCCTGCTCAACGCCTACGACATCGATCCCGGCAGCTACACGCCGAAGGTCAATACGATGACGGACTTTAATCTGTGGACCTTCAACAGCCGCGCCTTCCCCGGCATCGACCCCATGGTGGTGCGCAAGGACGACCGCGTGCGCATCCGCGTCGGCAACCTGACCATGACCAACCACCCGATTCATTTGCACGGCCACCGCTTCGAAGTGACGGGCACCGATGGCGGCTGGGTGCCGCCGTCGGCGCGCTGGCCGGAGGTGACGACCGACATCGCCGTCGGCCAGATGCGCGCCATCGAGTTCGTGGCCGACGCGCCGGGCGACTGGTCCTTCCACTGCCACAAGTCGCACCACACCATGAACGCCATGGGCCACGCGGTGCCGACGATGATAGGCGTCGATCACAGCGGCGTGGCGCAGCGCATCAACCGTCTGGTGCCGGGATATATGGTGATGGGCGACAAGGGCGGCGCCATGGACGGCATGCAGATGCCGCTGCCGGAAAACACGCTGCCGATGATGTCAGGGCAGGGCCCGTTCGGCCGCATCGACATGGGCGGCATGTTCACCGTGGTCAAGGTGCGCGAGGGACTGGCGCGCGACGATTACCGCGATCCGGGCTGGTATCGGCATCCGGCCGGCACGGTGGCCCACGAGTGGACCGGGGAGTTGCCGCCGGCGCCGGTCGCGCCGAATCTGCCGGCCACGCCCGCCGAGGGCGGCGACGCGATGAACGTCAGGCGGGGCGGGGCGATGCATCACGAGTGAGCGCTGTCCGGTCCCGGTCTGGGCGCCTCGTGTCCGGCGCTGGCATGGGGCGCGCCGTGGGGCGCTGTTTGGCCAAGGCCAAGGCCATGGCCGAGGCCCTGGCTGAAGGCATTGTCGGACGGGCGCCGTTGCGCCGATTTCAGCAGCACGCGCACGATGGTCAATTCCGGCACCGCGTGCGCCGCCAAAAAGTTCCAGGCGTCGACGGCGCCGCTGAGCGTATCGATGATGATGCCTTGCTCGACGATGTTCGCCAAGCGGTTGTTATTTCTAGTGTGCATATCGGCAGACCCTGCGAAACGGGCCGCGCGCATGCTTTCTATGCGGTCGCGGCAACGGCGAAGGTCACGGGGATGCGGTGCGGGACGGACAGCGGTCGTGCTTGATGTGCGCGAGGATGGGGCGCACCTGCCGGCGGCGTGCACGGAGCACGGCCACGTCATGAATATAGCAGGCTTTGACGTCGCCGTTGATTGCAAATCGCTATGGAGTGCGCCGGCCCGATGCAGGCGACGCCGGCGTCGGCGCGCTCAGTGCTGGTCGGCGGCGCGACGGCGCTCCGGTTCGGACAGCACGCGCGCGATCACCGGCAGCGGCACCTTGGCGTCTTCCAGAAAAGCGGCGGCCGATTCGAGGCCGCGCGTGGCGAGGATATCGAGCGCGGCATTGACGATGGTGGCCATCGCGCGGTTGGGGCGTGAGCGCCGTTCGACTAAATGCATGTTTGCCTCCCAGTTGTGAACCGTCAAAGTACCATAAGTAGCGATCCGGCGACGTTCAATATTCATCGAAGGGAAGCTTGCCGGGCGGCGACATTTCGCCGCTTGCGGCAGTGAAATTGTCATTTAGAAACAAGTGTTGTTGCAAAATATGCCTATCTTTTGATTTTTTTTAATAGGTTTCTCAGCCAGCAAAACCGCCATCGCCTACAGCAAAAGCACGGCTTTTTTAGATCGACAATAATGGGAGCAAGTGTTGGGCAGGGGCAATAATTGCTTCGCGGCAGCTCGATAACCCCTCAATAAAAACCACTAACGACTAAGGAGTTTAACCATGCTGACCATTCGCTTCCCCCACCTCGCCCTCGCCGCCGCCCTCATCACGCTGGTGCCCTCCATCACCGACGCCGCCGTCTACTCCAATGGCAGCAAGACCACCACCTTCGACGTGACGATGAAAATCATCGCCGACTGCACCATCGCCGCCGCGCCGCTCAGCTTCGGCACCTCGCAGGGCGTGCTGGCCGTCGCGGTCGCGGCCACCACCACGCTGTCGGTCACCTGCACCAACACCACGCTGTACAACGTGGGCTTGAACGCCGGTTCCGGCACCGGTTCGACCATCGCCACGCGCTATATGAGCGGCACCGGCGGCAACCTCGGCGTGGTCCAGTTCAATCTGTTCCAGACCCTGGGCGCCAACAACTGGGGCAATACGCAGGGCACGGATACGCAGAGCGGCACCGGCAGCGGCGCGGCGCAAACACTCACCGTCTACGGTCAGGTGCCGGCCCAGCTGACGCCGGCGCCGGATAACTATAAATCGACCATCACCGCGACCGTGTATTTCTAAGCCGCAGAGTCGATGCGCGCGCCAGCGCGCCGCCATTTACGCCCGGCCAGCCGCCGCGACGATCCCGTCCCGCCGCCGTTCCCATGATTTTCGCTGCATTGCCAACGCTGCCGAATCCCCGCACGGCGTTGCCGCACCGGGCCGCCCACCGCCCGCCGCCGCTCCCCCTCCTGGTCTGTCCCCTCGCATCTTCCACGCGCCGCCCACGCCGGCCGCACGCCCTGTCATCGGTGATGATTTTTCTCAAAAATCTCCTTGCGGATTTTGGAGTTCATGTGTAATCTATAAATAGAGGTTAGATGAACTCTAAATATCGCAGCAAAACCTGAACCCGGCACCGTCCGGACCACTCCATCACTTAAAGGAAAAAATCATGACCCGCAAAGTTCTCATCACTGGCGCCACTGGCGACACCGGCCGCGCCGCAGTTCAAGCATCGATCGCCCTGGGCCTGCAAGTGCGCGCCATGGTCCGCACCATCGACGCCCGCTCCGACGCGCTGGCCGCCCAGGGCGCCGAAGTCGTCGTCGGCGACCTGCAAGACCTGAACTCGCTGTCGGCCGCGATGCAGGGCGTCGATGCCGCTTACTTCGTCTATCCGGTCACGCCGGGCCTGCTCGCCGCCACCGTCAACTTCGCCCAGGCGGCCAAGGAAAACAATGTCCAGGCCGTCGTCAACCTGTCGCAGCGTTCGGCCAACCGCCATTCGACCAGCGATTCCTGCCGCGACACCTTCCTCAATGAAGAAGTGTTCAACTGGTCGGGCCTGAACGTGGTCCACCTGCGTCCGACTTATTTCCTGGAATGGCTGGGCTATCCTTGGCAGCTGCCCTACCTGCAACAGGGCGTGCTGCGCATGCCGGTCGGCAAAGGCCGCCACTCGCCCATCGCCGCCGCCGACCAGGGCCGCGCCATCGCCGCCATCCTGAAGAGCCCGGAAGCCTACATCGGCAAGACCATCAACCTGTCCGGCCCGGTCGAGATGGACCACG
>NZ_JANXMI010000280.1 GCF_025354735.1 Rugamonas sp. | reverse complement strand
GCGTTGATGCGCGGGTTGGCGTGGCCGAACAGGTTGACCCACCAGGAGCTGATGGCGTCGAGATAGCGGCGGCCATCGTGGTCGTACAGCCACGCGCCCTTGCCGTGGCTGACGGGGATCAGCGGCACGGTCTCGTGGTGCTGCATCTGGGTACACGGATGCCATACGCTGCGCAGGCTGCGGCTGACCCAATCACTTTGTGGTTTCAATTCCAAAACTACTCCAGCTTCTTCAATCCGCACCGGCTAAATCAGCCAGTTCGGCTTGCGCTTCTCCAGGAAGGACTGCACACCTTCGCGGCCCTGTTCGGAAGCGCGGATATGGGCGATGCGTTCGGCGGTGTCGGCCAGCAGCGCATCGTTGACGGTTTGCCCGGCGACGTCGCGCACCAGTACTTTGGCTTGCTGCACGGCGTGGGGGCTGTTGTTGGTCAGTGCCTTGACGATTTCCGCGACCTTGGCGTCGAGCGCGTCGGCCGCCACCACTTCATGCGCGAAGCCGATGCGGTGCGCTTCGCGCGCGCCGAAGCGTTCGGCGGTGAGGCAGTATCGGCGCGCCGCGTTCTCGCCCATGGCCTTGATGACGTAGGGCGAAATGGTGGCCGGGATCAGTCCCAGTTTCACTTCGCTCAGGCAGAAATTGGCCTCCTCGGCCGCGACGATGATGTCGCACGCGGCCACCAGGCCCATGCCGCCGGCGTAGCAATCGCCCTGCACCCTGGCCACCACGGGCTTGGGACACAGGTAGATGGTGCGCAGCATCTGCGCCAGTTGCAGCGCGTCGGCCTGGTTTTCGGCGTGCGTGTAGGCCGCCATTTTTTTCATCCAGTTCAAATCGGCGCCGGCGCAAAAGGCCGGGCCGTTCGCGGCCAGCACGATGGCGCGCACCAGTTCATTGCGGCCCAGTTCATCGAAGGCCAGGGCGAGTTCCGAAATCGTGATTTCGTTGAACGCGTTGCGCACGTCGGGGCGATTGAGGGTGACGGTGGCCAGCACGCCGGCGATGGAAACGTCCAGGGTCTGATAAATCATCGTCGTCTCCATCACATGCGGAACAGGCCGAATTTGGTGTCGGCGATTTCCGCGTTCATCGCGGCCGACAGGCCCAGGCCCAGCACCATGCGGGTGTCGGCCGGGTCGATGACGCCGTCGTCCCACAGGCGCGCAGTGGCGTAGTAGGGGTGGCCCTGATGTTCGTACTGGTCCTTGATCGGCTGCTTGAACGCCGCTTCTTCCTCGGCCGTCCACGCGCCGCCCTTGCCTTCGATGCCGTCGCGCTTGACGGTCGCCAGCACGCTCGCGGCCTGGTCGCCGCCCATCACCGAGATGCGCGCGTTGGGCCACATCCACAGGAAGCGCGGCGAGAACGCGCGGCCGCACATGCCGTAGTTGCCGGCGCCGAAGCTGCCGCCGATGATGACGGTGAACTTCGGCACGGCGGCCGTGGCGACGGCGGTGACCATCTTGGCGCCGTTGCGGGCGATGCCTTCGTTTTCGTATTTGCGGCCGACCATGAAGCCGGTGATATTTTGCAGGAACACCAGCGGGATTTTGCGTTGCGCGCACAGTTCGATGAAGTGCGCGCCCTTGAGCGCCGACTCGGAAAACAAGATGCCGTTGTTGGCGATGATGCCGACCTTCATGCCGAAGATGTGGGCGAAGCCGCAGATCAGCGTGGTGCCGTAGCGCGCCTTGAATTCATCGAAGTCGCTGCCGTCGACCACGCGCGCGATCACTTCGCGCACGTCGAAGGGCTTGCGGGTATCGACCGGAATCACGCCGTACAATTCTGCGGCCGCGTACTTCGGTTCCACGGTCTCGCGCAACGCGCCCTGCTGTGGCTTGGCGCGGTTCAGATTCGAGACGATGGTGCGCGCCAGCGACAGCGCGTGCAAATCGTTCTGCGCCAGGTGGTCGGCCACGCCGGACAGGCGGGTGTGGACGTCGCCGCCGCCCAGGTCTTCGGCCGTGACGACTTCGCCGGTGGCCGCTTTCACCAGCGGCGGGCCGCCGAGGAAAATCGTGCCCTGCTCTTTCACGATGATCGATTCGTCGCTCATCGCCGGCACGTAGGCGCCGCCGGCGGTGCACGATCCCATCACGACGGCGATCTGCGGTATGCCCTTGGCCGACAGGTTGGCCTGGTTGTAGAAGATGCGGCCGAAGTGGTCGCGGTCGGGGAAGACGTCGTCCTGGTTCGGCAGGTTGGCGCCACCGGAATCGACCAGGTAGATGCAGGGCAGATTATTCTGGTCGGCGATTTCCTGCGCGCGCAGGTGTTTTTTCACCGTGATCGGATAGTAGGTGCCGCCCTTGACGGTGGCGTCGTTGCAGAAGATGACGCATTCCTGGCCGGAGACGCGGCCGATGCCGGTGATGATGCCGGCCGACGGCGCGGAATCGGCGCCGCCGGCGTCCTGGTACATGCCGTAGGCGGCCATCTGCGACAGTTCGAGGAAGGGCGTGCCGGGATCGAGCAGCATCTGCACGCGGTCGCGCGGCAGCAGCTTGCCGCGCCCGACGTGCCTGGCCGCCGCCGCTGCGCCGCCGCCGAGGGCGATGTGGGCGACCTTGTCGCGCAAGTCGTCGACGATGGCCTGCATGGCGGCGGCGTTGGCCTTGAAGTCGTCGCTGCGCGGATTGAGTTTGCTTTCGATGTGCGGCATGGCTGTCCCTGTTGTTATCACGCGCCGTGGTGTCTGCGCGTGCTGCTATTCTGGAAAGTGGCCGTCGACGTAAAACCAGCGCAGCGCGCCGTCGCTGTTTTCGCGCACGAAGCGGCTCACTTCGTGCAGGCGCTCGGCGCGGCCGTGGACTTTGAAACGGGCGACGAATTCGACCGTGTCTTCAGTCCGATCGGCGACCGGATCGGGCGCTTCTGCTTTACGTTGACGTAAACGTAAAGCAGATTTTACCTCAAGTCCCAGCCAATGCAATTTTTCCTCGCTGTTGACGATGGGCTCGGCGGGCCGCGTGCTGACGTGCCAGGTCGCGCGCAGATAGGCTTCGTCGCGCAGCGTGTAGGCGCTGTAGCGCGAGCGCATCAGCGTTTCGGCCGTGGGCGCGATGGCGGCGCCGGCGATATAGGGGCCGCAGCAGGCGGCCAGCGTGGGGCCGCCGCAGGGACAGGCGGCGGTCGTGGGGGGCTTCTTGGACATGGGATGGGCGGCCGGCGGCAAACGTCGAATCCGACATTATCCGCCAATTCCGTGCCCAGAGTACGGAGGCGCAGCCCGTCAGCCGGGCGGAAACGACGCTAGCGGGCCCTGTCTGGCGGCGGCGCGGCTCAAACCACCGGCCTTCGATAGCATCGCACCATGTTAACGGCCAAGAATATCGGCGGCGATATTGGTGTAGTAGAAATCGTGATCGATTTGATGAATGCGCCGCAAGCCCATTTTTTCAAGCATAGGGAAAACGACCGCTTGTTGTAGCTCGTATACTTCGATTTGCATAAGTATGCGGTTGTTCTTGACGGTGTCTTCGATTCCAGCGAGAACGTGCTGCTCATGTCCTTCCACATCGATTTTTATCACCAGGTTGGCGTTGCTTAAAGGCAGAAATGAATCGAGCATGACGGCGTCGATGGTCGACGTAGGCAAATGGAATTGCTCGTGCACCATGCCGACGCCGCCGCGATTCCCGTCCGGATGGCTCAGACTGTCCCACACATGCATAGGCTGATTTTGCGAGCTGACCGCCTTGTTGTAGGCTTTGATTTTCCGTGATGCGCGATTGAGGAAGAGATTGGTTTGCAATTGCGAAAAATTGTGGGGATCAGCCTCAAATGTATGAATTTTGTCAAAAATGCCGGTCTTTAAGAAAACGAAACATTTAGGCGAAATGCACGGCATGCTTGGCGTTCAATGGTTGCGCGATCGACACGTCATTGTCGACTATAACAATGCTCGCCTGGCCACACCCGCGACGATGGAAGATACGGCCGCTGAAGATAGCAAGCTATTCAGCCATGGATATGCAGGTCATAAGATGATGTGGGATGCCGCGCTGGGGCAATATGCCATTGACGGATTGATTAATGGCGTCTCTGCGCATATCGGCATCAGCACAGTCTCCGAGACGGTTTTGGACACTGAGTTTGCCAAGCGTGCCAAGGTTCAATTGGGCCCGGTGATCGATCAGTTCGGCGGACCTAGTGGCACATTGGGCGAGGTATTTTTGAGCAAAAAACAAGTGGGATTTACGCTGGATGGACAACACACGGTCCGTGTTCAACCCCATATTTTTGACGCATATGCCTACAAAGCCGAGAAGCGCCCAGCCGCCGGGAGCGTCAGTACGGACGCCACCATCGGTGCTGAATTTATGCTGGCAAATCAGGCGGTTATTGACTTTGGAAGCGAGATGCTTTTTCTACCGGTAAATTAAACTCCGGTATAGCGACAAACGACAAAAAACCCTTAAAGTTGAAAGCCGACTTTGAGGGTTCAGTTTGCGATGCTGGCTTTTCGACGCCCTCGACGAAATACTGGCGCG
>NZ_JANXMI010000250.1 GCF_025354735.1 Rugamonas sp. | reverse complement strand
GGCAGGGCGCGATGGCGGCGCGCTGCGGCGGCGCGGCGGCCGGCCGCGGCGCGCGCGATTCGGCTGCCGTATCGGGCGCGGCCCGCACGCAGGACGCCAGGCAGATGCCGGCCAACAGCAGGAAGCACGCGTTTGTAGCTTGGACCATGACAGCGTCGCCTTTCGGAAAATAACTCACATTAAAATGACGTCGTATTGTTCCTGATGATACGCCGTCTCCACTTGCAGCGAAATCTTCTTGCCGATGAAATCGCCCAGCATCGCCAGGTGCTGCGACTCTTCTTCGAGGAACATGTCGACCACCTCCTGCGACGCCAGTATGCGGAACTCGCGCGGGTTGAACTGCTTCGCCTCGCGCAGCAGCTCGCGCAGGATTTCGTAGCAGATGGTGCGCGAGGTCTTGACCTGGCCCTTGCCGGCGCAGGCCGGACACGGTTCGCACAAAATATGCGCCAGCGATTCGCGGGTGCGCTTGCGCGTCATCTCCACCAGTCCCAGCGCCGAGAAATTCGACACCGACACCTTGGTGCGGTCGCGCGACAAGGTCTTCTTCAGCTCTAGCAGCACGGCGTTGCGGTGCTCGGCGTTGTCCATGTCGATGAAGTCGAGGATGATGATGCCGCCCAGGTTGCGCAGCCGCAGCTGGCGCGCGATCGCGTGCGCCGCCTCCAGATTGGTCTTGAAGATGGTGTCGGCGAAATTGCGCCCGCCGACGAAGCCGCCGGTGTTGACGTCGATGGTGGTCATGGCCTCGGTCTGGTCGACGATCAGGTAACCGCCCGATTTGAGGTCCACGCGCCGGCCCAGCGCGCGCAGGATTTCCTCTTCGACGCCGTACAAGTCGAACAGCGGCCGTTCGCCCGTGTAGTGCTGCAGGCGTGGCAGCACGCTCGGCGTGTAGGTCTGCGCGAACGCCGACAGCGCCAGATGGTTTTCCCGCGAGTCGACCTGGATGGTCGCCGTCTCGTCGTGCACGAAGTCGCGCAGCACGCGCTGGGCCAGGCTCAGGTCCTGGTGCAGCAGCGTGGTGGCCGGCCGGGTGCGCGCGCCATGGCAGATCGCGCCCCAGGTCTTGCGCAGATAATCGACGTCGGCGCCGATGTCCGAGTCCGACGCGTCCTCGGCCTGGGTGCGCACGATGTAACCGCCTTTTTCATCGGCCGGCAGCAGGCTTTGCAAACGCGTGCGCAGCGCTTCGCGCTCGGCTTCCTTTTCGATTTTCTGCGAGATGCCGATGTGCGAGTCCTGCGGCAGGTAGACCAGCATGCGGCCGGCGATGGAAATCTGCGTCGACAGGCGCGCGCCCTTGGTGCCGATGGGGTCCTTGATGACCTGCACCGTCAGCACCTGGCCGTCGAACAGGATTTTTTCGATCGGCGTCGGCGCCGCCGTCGAGCTGCCGCTGCCGTCGTGCGGCCGCGCCTCCCAGATGTCGGCCACGTGCAAAAAGGCCGCGCGTTCGAGGCCGATGTCGATGAAGGCCGACTGCATCCCCGGCAGCACCCGCACCACCTTGCCGGAGTAGACGTTGCCGGCCAGGCCGCGCGTGAGCGTGCGCTCGATGTGCAGCTCCTGCACGGCGCCTTGCACTATCAGGGCGACGCGGGTTTCCTGCGGCGTGATGTTAATCAGGATGTCTTCGTTCATGTCTCTTCTTGGCCTGTTCTTATGTGCGTGATGCGGTGGCGGCGAAGGACGATCATACACGCGCTCAGGGTAACGGCAAACCCGCCTGGCGGAGTAATTGTGCGGTTTCAAACAGGGGCAGGCCCATGATGCCGGAATGGCTGCCTTCGATGTGCTCGACGAACAGCGCGGCCGAACCCTGGATGCCGTAGCCGCCGGCCTTGTCGTAGGGTTCCTGGGTGTGGCAGTAGGCGGCGATGGCGGCGTCCGACAGCACGCCGAAGCGCACGTCCGAGCTCTGCGTGATCTGGCCGTTGAAGTCGGCGTGGTGGACGGCGATGGCCGTCAGCACCTGGTGGGTGCGGCCGGACAGCTGCTTGAGCATGTCGACCGCCTGCTGGTAGTTGGCCGGCTTGCCGAGGATGGCGCCGTCGATGGTGACGGTGGTGTCGGCGCTCAGCACGGTGCGCGGCCTCAAATGGCGGCGCTGCACCAGGCTCCAGGCGAAGGCCGCTTTTTCCCTGGCCACGCGGGCCACGTAATCGACGGGCGCCTCGCCGGCGATGACGTTCTCGGTGACGTCGGCGCCGCGCGGGCCGTCGCTGCGCAGCAGCAGCAATTCGAAATCGATGCCGATCTGACGCAGCAGTTCGCGCCGGCGCGGGCTTTTGGAAGCGAGATAAATGGTTTTGTCGACCGGTTTCATCGGAGGCTAACTGGAGGCTGTTCTGAGTCTATTGAGACGATGATATCAAACGCGATGATAGGGGTGGTTCTGGGTGATCGACCAGGCCCGGTAAAGCTGCTCGGCCAGCAGCACGCGCACCATCCCGTGCGGCAGCGTCATGCTGGAAATGCGGATCAGGCCTTCGGCCCGCGCCTTCAATTCGGGATCGAGGCCGTCGGCGCCGCCGATCAAAAAAGCCGTGTCGCGGCCATCCTGCTGCCACGTTTCGAGCTGCTGCGACAGGCCGACCGAGGTCAAGTCCTTGCCGCGTTCATCGAGCGCGATGATGCGCACCGATTTCGGCAGCGCCGCCTCGATGCGCTCGCGTTCGAGCGCCATCGCGGTGGCGGCGGTCTTGCTGCCGGAACGGTCGACCGGCTTGATTTCCTTGAGCACGATCCTCAGTTCCGGCGGCATGCGCTTCGCGTATTCGGCGAAGCCCGCCTCTATCCATGCCGGCATCTTGTGTCCGACGGCAGCGATGATAAGCTGCATGGACGCTTACTCTTCGACTTTTTTGATGCGCTTGATGACGGTCTTGGCCGGCGCTTCGGCGTCGGTTTTTTTCACGGCGACCTTGCGTTTCGGCGGCAGGGCCTTGAGCGCGGTGGCGGCGGCGGTGGCGCTCTTGGTCGAGGCGACCTTGACGACCTTGCCGACCGGCGCGGCGACTTTTTTCGCGGCCGGTTTCTTGGTCGCGGCGGCCGGCTTGGCGGCGGCTTTCTTGACCGGCGTTTTCTTCTCGATCACTGGCTTGGCGTCGACCGCGGTTTTACCGGCGGCCATGTGGCTGCTGATCTTCTTCGGTTCGTCCTCTTTCGGCGCGCGCTTGGCCGCGCCCAGCTTGACCGGCTTGTCGCCCCACAGTTCTTCGAGGCGGTAGTAGGCGCGGATCGGCGCCTGCATGATGTGGACGATCATGTCGCCCAGGTCGACCAGCACCCACTCGCCGGTGTCCTCGCCTTCCATGCCATAGACTTCGCCGCCGGCGGCCTTGACTTTGTCGCGCACGGAAGCGGCGAGGGCCTTGGTCTGGCGGTTGGAGGTGCCGGAGACGATCGCGATGCGGTCGAACAGGCTGGTGAGGTGCATGGTGTCGAACAGGGCGATGTCCTGACCCTTGATATCTTCAAGGGCGTCGACGACGAGGGTTTGTAATTTTTTGATGTCCATTTAGCTTTTGTATAGATTATGTTGTTCAATATAGTCTAGCACTAGCGGGGAGATAAGCGAGTTTGCCTTATCGCCCCGTTGTAATGCCGCACGTATTTGGGTGGCGGAGATATCCACCGCGAAGTCTTGTGCCAGATAAGTCAGACCGTGCGGCGTGCTGCGGATTTGTTCCAGGCTGGACAGCCTGCGCGTGAATTCTGCGGCGACCGCCGGCGGCAGGCCGGCGTGGTCGATGGCGAAGCCGGGACGGGCCGCCACGCAAAAATGCGCGTAATTAAAAAGTTCGTGCCAGTCGTGCCAGGTGTCGAGCCGCTGCAACTGGTCGGCGCCCATCAGGAACACCAGCGAGGCGGCGGCGCCCACTTCGGCGCGGATCTGGCGCAGCGTGTCGACGGTGTAGGTCGGCATGCCAAGTTCGCTGCGTTCGATTTCCTGCCCGTCGATGGCGATGCGGAAGGGCTGGCCGGCGAAGGCCAGTTGCAGCATCTCGGCGCGCTGGCGCGGCGTCGCCTGCAAGGACGACTTTTGCCACGGCAGCCCGGCCGGGATCACGCGCAGTTCGTCGACGTGGAGCTGCTGCGCGAAAAAAGCGCCCAGCGCGACATGACCGTGGTGCACCGGATCGTAACTGCCGCCCAGCAGCGCGACGCATGGCGTCACGTCGCCAGCCAGTCGCGATGGGGCAGGAAGTCGGTGTAGAGCGCCGCCTCCGGCGTGCCGTCTTGCGGCTGCCAGTCGTAGCGCCATTTGACGATGGGCGGCATCGACATCAGGATCGCCTCGGTGCGGCCGGCGCCCGATTGCAGGCCAAACAGGGTGCCGCGGTCGAACAGCAGATTGAACTCGACGTAGCGGCCGCGCCGGTAAGCCTGGAAATCGCGTTCGCGCTCGCCGTAGGCGCTGTCCTTGCGGCGCGCCAGCACGGGCAGGTAGGCGGTGAGGAAGGCGTCGCCGACGCCGCGCATCATGGCGAAGCTTTGCTCGAAACCGGCGGCGTTGTAATCGTCGAAGAAAATACCGCCGACGCCGCGCGCCTCCTTGCGGTGTTTCAGGTAAAAATAGTCGTCGCACCACTGCTTGAAGCGCGGGTGCAGATCGGCGCCGAACGGCGCGACCGCGTCGCGGCAGCTCTGGTGGAAATGGCGCGCGTCGTCGGCGTAGCCGTAGTAGGGCGTCAGGTCCATGCCGCCGCCGAACCACCAGACCGGCGTGCCGTCGGCGGCGGTGGTAGTGAAGAAGCGCACGTTCATGAGATCGG
>NZ_JANXMI010000076.1 GCF_025354735.1 Rugamonas sp. | reverse complement strand
AGGTATGTCTCGGCCGCGTCCTTGTTGTTGCCGATATTCACGCCTGCTCGCTGCGCCAGGGCATTGAAAATCACGTCGAGCGTGTGGGCTTGTGTCAGCAACATAGCCTCCGGGCGGTTCAAATTGCCAGCTTTGGAGTCGTTCACATGGCGGGCCAATTCGTCCACCATCGCACCAAGGGAGGTGTTTGCAAGCGATGTATCAAAGGCGCGCATCGTGGCAGTAGCGCTCACGACAGGGTGCAGGCGCGCCTTTACCTCGGCCGCGTCCGGGTTCTCGCCCGGCTCCAGGTCGATATGAAGCGCGTTTCTGTCGACTACCGCTGGCGCTTTATTTTTGGTGCCGTCATTGGTCTTGCTCATTTTTTCCTCTGCCCTTTCGAGCGTTAAATTTCAATCCGCAATGCTGTCCACCCGCTCAAGACGCTGGCGTTTCTCATACATTCCGCCGACCTCGCGCGCGGCCTGCTGTATGAGCTGCACGGCCAGGGCGAGGTTTCCCATTCGCTCGGCCTTGCCAGCCATCCGGTCAAGCGCACGAAGACGGCCGGCTCGACTGGCAAGGCCGATGTCGTCCAGTTCGGCCAGCAACTTCGCCCGGGCTTCGTAGAACAGCACGCACAAAGCTGGGTTCAGCTTGGCGCCGGCACGCCGCTCCGGGTGGTGCGCTTCCACACACTGGCGACTGACTTCGATGGCAAACACGGCTTTGACGGACTCGACCACCTGCGTAGGCGTCGCAAAGCACGCGAGCTCAGTCAGGATATGCATTCTTACGGCTGTGGGCAGGCCTCTCATGGCTCTCCATTGTCAAGTTTTGTCAAGCTGTGTACATCTAGCCAGCGCTCATTTTGCGTCCGCCAGCAGCACCATGGCGCCGCCCACATCGATGATGTCGGCCACGTCCAGGCGGCCACGTTGCTTGGCACAGGCCTTTGCGAGCGCACGCAGTGCGGCCAGCTCCTTGCGCTTGAGCTCGGTCAACTGGCGCGCGGCGTTGCCTTGCTGGGTGTAAGCCGGCGAAAATATAGACAACCCCTCGGTCTTGAGCAGCTTGTCCAGACGGCGCTTCTCGGCGCCGATGGCCAGGCGGCGCGCATGAGCGGCATGCCACATGAGCGCGGCGTGAATTAGTTCGCGGTCATTGCTCATTTCAGGCTCGCCACGATACCGTCGACGATGGCCTGGTACCGCACCACCGTCAGCGCCACCATGCCGCTGGGCGCCTGCTTCGACCAGCCGTCCTCCAAGCGCTGCGCATATGGCAGGTTGTTCGTGATGAAGTAGTGCCTGCCGGCAGCCTGCGGCGGGATGGCGGCCATCATGCGCGCCTTCGACGCTGCGCCGCTGGGGTCGATGTCGGGCAGCGTGTCGGTGACGGGCTCGTCAACGCCCAGCTGCCAGTTGCCCTTGAACCGGCCACCGACGTAGCCGGGTGGCAGCGCCGGTAGGCCGCGCTCCTTCCGCTCGATGTTCTCGGCCCATTTTTCCTTGTCGCCGACCGGAGAGCGCAGGATCAGTTCGTCGCCTACCTCCTGCAGCACGCGGCGGACCACCTGGTCAGTGTCCTCCTTCGTTTTCGCGACCCATGCCGCGATTTGTAATGCGAATGTACCCATGATTTCCTCTGCTGGTGAGTGGCAATGTGGTTGGGAGGCGCGGAGCGGGTCGCAGCGACGCGCGTAGCACCTGCCTGGCGTGGTTGGACCAGCGGAGCGGCAAAAGCCGCTCAGCGGCCCGATTTCGCTTAGTCCACGACCTTGCCGCCGGCCTTGAAGTGCGCGCCGCGCTCCTGAGTTCCCATTACATCGAAAGCCGCACGGGTAACGGTCTTGCCGGTTGGGGTTGGTGGGGGAGCCGCTGGGGCCGCGCCTGTGGCGCTGTCGCTGATCCGGCCGCCGCCGCCGAGGAACCGTACGCGGGTATCCTGCGGCATCGCGTCGAATGCGGCGCGGCTGACCGTGGCGCCGGCTGGCTGCTGGCCGGCAGCCGGTGCTGCACCTGGCGCACCGCCTGCGCCGGGCTCGCGCTGAATGATGCTCTTACTCTCGTAGCGGTCGACCAGTTGGGCGAATGCCTCATCGAAGTTGGCGGCCTCGCCGTGGCGCGTAGGCGAGTACATCTGGATGCCGTGCTTGTCGACCGCCACCAGCTTGCCAGCCTCGATGCGGAACGCGTCGCCGAAGAAAGATGCCGCCACATCGGCCGGCAGCTTCAGGCCGGCCATCACCGGCGATGTCTCGAAATGCTTGCTCAGCGCCAGCCTCCAGGCGGCGGCGCCGTCGATTTCGCGCTCGGTGCCGTTGTCCATGACGTACACGGGCACGCCGTTTTTCAGGATGGCATGCTTGCCGTCAGGGGTGGTCTTGATCTTCATAGGTGTCGCCTTTCGTTTCAGATCCCGGGTTCCGCCCGGTCGGTTTGTACTGCTGGCGCTGGTTGGCGCCGATTTCCTACGCTGGCCAAGCCGTCACGCCGGCCAGACCCAACCTGCCGAAGACCTCCTTCAGCGAAGCAGTGCCGGCCGCCTCGCATGCCTCGCGCGCCATCCTGGTGACGCGGCGCGACATCGTGCAGCGCGCCAGCAGCGTGCCGAGGATGTCGGCCTGTTTGTAGCCACCGGCAGCGGCGGCGCTAAGCACGCCGTCGACAAGGTGCGCGGCAATCTGCCTTGCCTGAGGTGTGAGCATCGCAGGCGCGCCGTGCAGCGCGATGGCGGCCGTCTGGAGCATTACGTTGGGCGATTTCTTGGTCATATCGTTCTTTCTTCCCGGTGTCCGGGCGGTGATGTTTGTGGGATCGGTGGTGGCTGGCGCTGTTCGTCGTCTTGGCATTGCTCTATGCTGCGGCTGTCGACACTCAATTGCATCCTGCTGCCTCCAAAACTTCAACAGCAGATGGCAAATCTAGAAGGTCTCCGTCTGACGGAGTAGAGAGGCACCCCAAAATGCCCCGGATAGCTCCGTCAGACGGAGTAGGCGGCATGGTCTTTGCTCCGTCAGACGGAGCTACAGGAACCCTGCCTACTCCGTTAGACGGAGTAAGGGCGTTAATTTTTCCCGACTCACATTTTCGGTAGGCGCCGCGTTCGAATGCCACCCTCACGCCCGGGTCGTATGCCGGGCTTGGCACGAGAGCGTGCCATGTCACGGCAAACCAAGATGCCTTGTTGGGGCGCTGGCCTTGTACGGTTTGGAAAACAAATCCCTTCGCCAAAAGGTCTTTCTTTGCGCGGTCAATTACGTCGTCCGATTTCCATCCACGTTTCGACAAGTACGCGCTGGACGCCAACAGGCGGCCATTGTTGTCCTTGCCGAGTTGGCGCGCGAACTCCATCAGCAGACTGCGCGCAGGATGCGACAGGGTGGCGTAGGCGGGGCAATCAAGAACAGACCATGGCAGAGCCACAAAACCGCCGCCGTCGCGGCCTGAGTCGCCTTTCTTGCGGCTGCTGGTGGCGCCCACGTTATGCCTTTTTCCCGAGCGGGAGACGGAGGCCTGTCTGGGCGAAGATAATTGCGCGAGACGATTCCACGTCAGCGACAATCAGGTCGCGAACCAGTTGGCGCGCATCGAGATCCAGCTCAATAGAGAGCTGATTGGTTAGCAGGTTGTATGCCTCTAACAAGTCCGATTGAAGTTCGCTGACTATCTCCAGGGCGAGGTCGTGTCCTCCGGATCTCGCCTCGTTGGCTGATTCAATCGCGCTGCTCAGGGTGATACAGGCGCGTACAGCGGCGTTGACCAAGGGCGCGCTCATTGGCCGGCCTTCAGGGCGCGCAGCCGCAGCCACGCGTTGATGGCACGGCGGTCGGCATCGTCCAGCGCGTACACGCCGAAGCGAACCGGGTTGCCGTCGCGGTCGATGCCAGGCGTACGGTGGCATGCAGCGCGCAGGCCACGGCGGCGCAGTTCGGCAATCAGGTCGGGGCCGTTGCTGGCGCCGGCGATGTGGTCGATTTCCTCGCGCTTGCGCGGGCGAGTCATCAGCGATTGGAGTACGCGCAAGTGGCGCGCGTTGTCAGTGCCCGAAAATTGAGCAGGTGATGTAGAATGCTCGGCAGGTTCAGCTTTTGGGAAGAGGTCCGGTTCTGCTTGGCGGCGGCCGGGCCCTCTTCGTTTTTGGGGCTTGTGTAGCGGCTCCATCAAGCACCTCCCGCCGACGTCCGCGACTGCATCCACGCATGGACATCCTCAAGGCGCCATGCCGTCACACGCGCTGACAACTTCACCGGCTGCGGGAACTCACCCGACTTCACTTTGCGCCACAGAGTAGCGGCTGAGAACGGGACCATGGCCGGCACCAAGTCGGATTGGCGTATGAAGCCCACGGCTGGGCGCTCTGCCAGATTCACGGCGGCGCTCATTAAACACCCATCCCGGTCAGGCGGCGGATTTCGGCAGTCGGCCAGGCAAGGCGGCGATTGATGCGCAGCGGGCTGATGGGTCCGCCATTGCAGGCCCACAGGCGCATCGTTTGTTTGCTGCGGTTGAGGTAGTAAGCGGCTGCAGCATTGCCTACGGTTGGGCTGGTGACTGTTTCCAGTGGGGGGAAGGTCTGCGGGACGGGCACTTGGGCCTCCTACTTGATTGAGAAGGCCCCTATTTCATACCGCATTGTTGACTCCACAAAATCTACATATTTTTTGCAGAGAAATTACATACTTTTTACATACTTCCGTCAACTCGTCGTATGTTTGACTGATGTCGGGCTGTCGAGTATTGAATTAGTCGGCAAGCCAACAGATGCCCTCTCGCTTATTTTTCCTTCCTGCTTCGCCCACTTAAGTGCGATGGCGACATCGTAATACCCCTTGCCCCGGCTCGCGCTTTTGAGTTCCGTCCGGGATGCATTGTTGATATCAGCCTCTACGCTGGGCCATACATTTCTGTATTTTGATATCAATGCGGACTTCTTCATCTTTTCGCCTTGCTGGCCAGCGGTTGAGATTTCTGCGGGGCCAATTGCTGGCGCTGGCGTGCCAGCTTCATCGGCTTTCACTTCGAATGGTTCCGGAGTTATAGCGAGCCGTCCCAGCAAGCGACGCAAACGATTCTCGTCGTCGTCAGAGAAATCATCGCTAGGAACATACGAACCGGCGCTCATGAACACGACCGCATCTCGGAGTTCATGTGAAAGCATCAAGCCTGAGCGCTCCAACAGCAGCACCGCGTCGCCAGGGTGAATGAAGTCAGCAACTTCCTCGGCCCGCATCGCCATAACGATACGGCGGCGCAAAGCATCATCGCTTGAGGATTGATTCGGCACAGCCGCTACGGCTTCCTGCATCTCGTCAATACCCCATACCCTCAACTCCGCCAGCTCGACGTAGCGCAAGGACTGAGCAGCCTCTTCGGACCGAATGCCATAGGTACTATAGAGTGCACTGCGGTCATGCACCAGCATGTCACGCACAAACAGCGCGGTACCATGTAGCATGTCTTTTGCTCGGGTAGGATGGCACCATGCCGGCTCCGGCCGGGCGGTACTGGAATCATCTTCAGTCATTGGCACCCCTTCAGGTGTCGCCTTCATGAATAGGTGCCACACCCGGCCGGTGAAGGAGCCGGCGTTCGACCGCTAAGTCTAGGGTGTGGCGTAAATCGTGCCTAATGCGGTCAGGCAGCCGTAGGGTTGTTCTGAATAACCCTGCCTCGTGCTTCGGTCCATTTTTCCGCCATAGCCTCTATCCCCTGCCCTTGCCAGTCGATATTGCACCACCCGTTATTGGCGAACACTTGAAAAAGCAGTCCATCAAGGGGAATATTGTCAGTGACTGCATACCAATGTGCAGGGTTGGCGCCTTGGCGACGACCTACTTGCTCCATCGCCCTTTTCTTTTTCGGGGCAGTTCCTGCGGCTACACATGCGTTTTTCCACTCAAGCAATCGACTGTCATCTGCCAGTAGCCCGAACCTGACGCACCCAAACTTTTCCACCTGCTCGTCAAACGTCAGCTTTATTAAAGCCGTGCCGCGACTATTGCCAACCATTTTCGTGGCTGTAGGCTCCCAGCTTTGATTGGCGGAAAACCAGAGCATAGGCACTTCGTCGGGAACACCAGCATTACTGGTTTTCAACTCACCAGATTCCACCATTGCCGGGAGATAAGCCCAAGGAGCATAGTGCCAAACCATTTTTTCCATATTAACTTTCAAATGTCGATTATTGGATGGACCACGATTAGGCGGCTCCAGCGCGCAGCGGCACAACGTCGGCGCCAGCAGTCCAGGCATCCAGCAAATTCGCCCACGCAGCCATCATCTTCGCGCGGTCAGCCAGATAATCCGCGTGATTGTAAGTGCGCCGTACAGAGTTCGGCTCGGCGTGCGCCAGCTGACGCTCAATCCAGTCCGAACGATATCCCAGCTCGTTCAACCTAGTGCTGCCGGTGGTCCTGGTGGCATGGGGGCTATATTTGCCAGCCCAGTCCAGCGCATAGAGCATTTGCCGGAACGAGGCTACCGCCATCGGCCCTTCCCTGTTGTCGCGCCCAGGGAAGACGTGGGCATAGCGGCCAGTGATGGCCTGGAGCGCCCGCAGCGCGATAACGGCCTGCGCCGGCAGCGGGATGGCGTGGGCTTCGCGCTTTTTCATCCGCTCGGCCGGTATGCGCCAGATGGCCGCCTCCAGGTCGAACTCATCCCAGCGCGCCTCGGCTGCCTCGCTGGGCCGGCACAGCGTCCACCACATCAACCGGAACGCGGTGAGCGTTTCATGCCGCCCGCCGTGCCCGTCGACGGCGCGCAGCAAGGCGCCAATCTCGTTCGTCGTCAGGGCGCGCTTGTGCTGCGTCTTGTTCGCCGGCAGCGCCTTGCGGACCGGGTGCACCGGGTCGGCCGTGGCGCGCAAGGTCGATATCGCCAACTCGAACACGCCGGACATGGTGCGCTGCGCTTCTGCGGCCACGGTCGGCCCGTTCGCCTTCGCTGAGGTGGTCAGCACGTCCAGCACATGCGCCGACGTCACCCCAGCGACAGGCAGCGCGCCGATTTTGGGAAATACCACGCGGGTCAGCATGTCCAAGCGCCGCGCCTTGGTGACGTCCTCCCAGTCTTTCAGCGCCAGCCATTCCTTGGCGACTGCTTCAAACGTGGTCGCATTGGCCTGCTCCCGCTTGATGCGGTCCAACTGCCGGTTGTGCGCCGGGTTCAGGCCCTGCTTGACCAGCGCGCGCGCCTTCGTACGCTCGTCTCTGGCTTCGGCCAGCGTGAACACGCCGCCGGCGCGCCTGGCCGCCGCCTGCTCGGCAGACTCGGCCGCCGGCGGCGATGCATAGGTGCCGATGGCGAACACACTTTCCTTGGCCACGCCGTCCTGGCGCAGCTCGAAACGATAGCGCCAGGCTTTTACTCCGTTCGGCTTGACTTCCAGATACAGGCCGTTCCCGTCGGGCAGCTTATACGGCTTTTCCTGGCGCTTGGCGTTCTTGCACTCTCGGTCGTTCAGCATGGTTTCCCCTATGAAGAAGCGTACCCGGTAAATTTTGAGACGCTTCCGATGTCATACCCGGCATCGTACCCGGTTTTAGATGAGATGCAAAGACATTGAGTGAGACGACCAGACATGAAAAAGCCCCGTATCTACGGGGCTTAGTGGCATTTCTGAGGTAAGGTGAAATGCGGTGATTCGATGCTTCGCGTTTAGACGTTGAACAGGAAGTTCAGCACGTCGCCGTCTTTGACGACGTATTCCTTGCCCTCGGCGCGCATCTTGCCCGCTTCCTTGGCGCCGCCCTCGCCCTTGTACTGGACGAAGTCGTCGTAGGCGATGGTCTGGGCGCGGATGAAGCCGCGCTCGAAGTCGGTGTGGATCACGCCGGCCGCTTGCGGCGCCGTGTCGCCGACGTGGATGGTCCAGGCGCGCACTTCCTTGACGCCGGCCGTGAAATAAGTCTGCAGGCCGAGCAGGTTGTAGGCGGCGCGGATCAGACGGTCCAGGCCGGGCTCTTCCATGCCCATGTCGGCCAGGAAGGCGCCCTTGTCGGCGTCGTCGAGGTCGGCGATTTCCGCTTCGATGGCGGCGCAGATGGCGACCATGGGCGCGTTCTGCGACTTGGCGTAGGCGGCCAGCTGGTCCAGCAGCGGGTTGTCCTTGAAGCCGGTGTCGGACACGTTGGCGACGTACATGGCCGGCTTGGCCGTAATCAGGCACAGCGGCTTGATCAGCAACAGTTCGTCGGCGTCCAGGCCCATGGCGCGCACTGGCTTGGCATCGTTCAGGTGCGGCATCATGCGTTCGAGGATGGCGACCAGCTTGGCGGCATCCTTGTCGCCGGAGCGGGCCTTCTTGTGTTCGCGGTGGATGGCTTTTTCGACGGTGCCCATGTCGGCCAGCGCCAGCTCGGTCTGGATCACTTCGATATCGTCCAGCGGGCTGACCTTGCCGGCCACGTGGATCACGTTGTCATCCACGAAGCAGCGCACGACGTTGACGATGGCGTCGGTTTCGCGGATGTGCGACAGGAACTGGTTGCCCAGGCCCTCGCCCTGCGACGCGCCCGCCACCAGGCCGGCGATGTCGACGAATTCGACGATGGCGTTGACCATGCGTTCCGGCTTGACGATGAGGGCCAGCGCGTCCATGCGCGGATCCGGCACTTCGACCACGCCGACGTTGGGCTCGATGGTGCAGAAGGGATAGTTTTCAGCCGGGATGCCGGCCTTGGTCAGGGCGTTGAAGAGGGTGGACTTGCCGACGTTGGGCAGGCCGACGATGCCGCATTGGAGACTCATGTGAACCTTTAATAATCAATATTGCCGGCAAGCGGCTAGTGAAAAACGGCCGCGCAGGCGACGTTTCCTGAAAAATGGGTGCTAATGCTGCGTATAAGGGGTCAATTGT
>NZ_JANXMI010000240.1 GCF_025354735.1 Rugamonas sp. | reverse complement strand
CGCGCGCGCCGCAATCGAGCCGGGCCGCGCTGCGCGCGCTGCTCGATCTTTCGTCCTTGGCCGGCGTGCGCGTGCTGCTGGTCGAGGACAACGACATCAACCAGGAAGTGGCCAAATACATCTTGCAGCACGCCGGCGCGCGGGTCGAGGTGGCGGTCAACGGCCTGCTGGCCGTCGACCTGCTGCGCCAGCGCGCCGCCCAGTTCGACGTGGTGCTGATGGACGTGCAAATGCCCGTCATGAACGGCTACGACGCCACGCTGGCGCTGCGCGCCATGGGCTTGCGCACGCTGCCGGTGATCGCCATGACGGCCAATGTGATGGACGAAGACCGCCAGCGCGCGGCCGCCGCCGGCATGGACGGCCACGTCGCCAAGCCCATCGAAGTCGACGAGCTGATCGCCGCCATCACGCGCCTGGTGGCCATGCCGGCGCCGGACGGGTCGGCGCCGGCGTCGGCCCCGGCATCGGCGGCGCCGCAAGCCCCGCCCGGCATCGACCTGGCCGCCGCCCTGCAACGCTTCGGCGGCAATTACGACGCCTTCGCCAGCCTCTTGCGGCGCTTTGAAAATTCGCAGGGCGGCGCCGTCGCCGAGGTGCGCGCGCTGCTGCACCAGGACCGGCGCCAGCCGGCCGCCCAGGTGCTGCACCGGCTGCGCGGCGTGGCCGCCAACCTGGGCGCCGTCGCCGTCGCGCAACTGGCCGGCCAGGCCGAGGCGGCGCTGCAAGCGGGCCGTTCGGCCGGATTTCCCGGCCTGCTGGCCGCGCTCGACCAGGCCCTGGCCGAAGTGTGCGCCGGCGCGCGCGGCCTGGCGCCGCCAACACCAGCCGCGGCCACGCCCGACGCCCCCGCCAGCATCGACGGGGCCGATTTGGCGCAAAGACTGGCGGAACTGCAAGGTTTGCTTCAAAATAACAATCTGAAGGCACTGACCCACTTCCAGTCGCTGCGCGCCAGCCTCGACATGATCGAGCGCGAGGCCGTGCCGGCGCTGGCCGAGGCGGTGGAAACGCTGAACTTCTCCACCGCCGGGCAACTGCTCACCGAATTGATGAAGCGAAAGGAATTGGCATGAGCTGGACCGACCTGGCCAAGAATGGTCGCATCCTCATCGTCGACGATGCGATGGAAAACATTCAGATTCTGCACCAGGCCCTGCGCGACGAGCACGAGGTGCTGTTCGCGCTGAGCGGCGAGAAGGCGCTCGACATCGCCCTGCAACAAACGCCCGACCTGATGCTGCTCGACGCCGTCATGCCCGGCATGGATGGCTACGCCGTGTGCGCGGCGCTGCGGGCCGCGCCGGCGCTGCGCGACATCCCGGTCATCTTCGTGACCGCGCTGAGCCAGCCGGAAGACGAGACCCGGGCGCTGGAGGCCGGCGCGGTCGACTTCATCAGCAAGCCCTTCAACGTGGCCGTGGTGCGCGCCCGCGTGCGCACCCAGCTGACCGTCAAGCGCCAGGCCGACGCCATGCGCGAGCTGACACTGACGGACGCGCTGACGGGGGTGTCGAACCGGCGCAGCTTCAACGACACGCTAGACGCCGAATGGCGGCGCTGCGCCCGCATCGGCATGCCGCTGTCGCTGCTGATGATAGACATCGACCATTTCAAGCTCTACAACGACAGCTACGGCCACCAGGCCGGCGACCTGTGTTTGCAGCAAGTGGCCGGCGCGATGAAGCGCTGCGCCTCGCGCCCGCAAGACATGCTGGCGCGCTACGGCGGCGAGGAGTTTATTTTATTGCTGCCGCAAGAGGGGCTGGACGGCGCCGAAGTGATCGCCCGCCGCATCATCGACGAGGTGCGCAAGTGCGCCATCGCGCACGCGTCGTCGCCGACGGCGCCACGGGTCAGCGTCAGCATCGGCATCGCCAGCGTCACGCCCGGCGAGTACAGCGACGCCAGCGCCCTGATACGCACGGCCGACGGCTTGCTGTACCGCGCCAAGCAGACCGGCCGCGACCGCTACTGCATGAGCGCCGAGGATTGAAACGGAGCTGACGGCGCCGCCGGCCGCCGCCCGAACATCCCCATGCCTTCGACGGTGGCGACCACCTCGCCATGCTGGTTGCTGGCCCGCCACACCGACACCACCACGCCGCGATCGGGCTTGGACGCCGACGGCCGCACTTCCTTGGTCACGTAGACCACCGTCAGCGTGTCGCCGGCGCGCACCGGCTTGAGCCAGCGCACGCTGTCGAGCCCCGGCGATCCCATGCTGGACGACGCGCTCAGCAGATTGTCGACCACCAGCCGCATCATCATGGCGCAGGTGTGCCAGCCGCTGGCGATGACGCCGCCGAAGATCGACGCCGCCGCCGCGTCATGGTCGACGTGGAAGGGCTGCGGGTCGAACTGGCGGGCGAAGGCGATGATTTCCTGCTCCGTCACCGCGCGCGTGCCGAGCGCGATTTCCTGCCCGGCGTAAAAATCCTCGAAGTACCAATCGATGGCCATGCCCTATCCTTTCAAACGCTCACGCGGCGTGCTGGAAGCCCGGCTGGGCGATGAAGCGCTCCAGGTGGTAGTCGACGTCGCCCAGCGTCAGGTCTATCATCGTCAGGCGCTTGAAGTGGTGGGCCGCCGGCAGTTCGTCGGTCACGCCCATGCCGCCGTGCAGCTGCACCGCCTGCTGGCCGACGAAGCGGGCCGCCTGGCCGACCCGCGCCTTGGCCGCCGACACCGTGCGGCGCCGCTCCTCGACCGACTCGGACGCCACCTTCACCGCCGCCAGCATCGCCATCGAACGCGCCTGTTCGATGTGGATGTACATGTCGGCCATGCGGTGCTGCAAGGCCTGGAAGCGGCCGATGGGCGCGCCGAACTGCTGGCGCGTCTTCACGTAGTCGAGCGTGGCGGCGAAGATGGCGTCCATGGCGCCGACCGCTTCCGCGCACAGCAGCGTGGCGCCGTAGTCGGCGGCGGCGTCGAGGATGTCCCAGCCGGCGCCCAGGCGGCTCAGCAGCGCCACCGGCGGCAGCGCGACGTTGGCGAAGGTGACGGTGGCGGCGCGCTGGCCGTCGATGGTGCGGTAGTCGCGCACGGTGACGCCGTCGGCGTCGGCCGGCACGACGAACAGCGAGATGCCGTTGCAGTCGCGCTGGGCGCCGCTGCTGCGCGCCGACACCACGAAGGCGCCGGCCTGGCCGCCGTGGACGACGACGGTCTTGCTGCCGTCGATCAGATAGCCTTCGCCGTTGACGCTGGCGATCGTGGTGACGTCGTTCAAATCGTAGCGCGCATGTTTTTCCGTCAGCGCGCACGCCAGTTTCAGCTGGCCGTTGGCGAGCCGCGCCAGCAGCGCCTCCTTGCCGCCGGCCAGTTTCAGGAACTGGGCGCCGAGCACGGTGGCCCAATAGGGTTCGACCACCAGGCCGCGGCCGAGTTCCTGCATCACCACCATCAGGTCGACGGCGCTGCCGTCGAAGCCGCCCTGGGCCTGCGGCACCGGCAGCGCCGTCATGCCCAGCTCGACCAGCGTATCCCAGGCCAGGTCGGACACGCCGCTGGCCGAGTGGATGATGCGGCGCCGCGCGTCGAAGCTATAATCCTTGGCGATCCAGCGCCGCAGCGCCTCGCCGAACTGCTGCTGCTCTTCCGTCAACGTAAAGTCCATGCCGTCTCCTCACAGACCCAGGATCATCTGGGTGATGATGTTTTTCTGAATTTCGTTCGAGCCGCCGTAGATCGACGTCTTGCGGAAATTGAAGTAGTAGCCGGCCAGCGGCGCGGCCGCGTCGTCGCCGGTGGCGGCGTGGTCGGCCCGGCCTTCCAGATAGTCGGTGTCGAAGGGCAGCGCGTTCGGCCCCAGGGCCTCGACCATCAGCTCGGTCAGCTGCTGCTGGATTTCCGAGCCGCGCACCTTGAGCATCGACGCCTCCGGCCCCGGCCCGTGCGACGCTTGCGTGATGACGCGCAGCACCGTCGCCTCCAGCGCCATCAGCTCGATTTCCACCGTGGCGACACGGGCCGCGAACAGCGGGTCGGCCAGCATGGGTTTGCCCCGTTTTTGCTGCTGGGTCGCTATCCGTTTCAGGAACAGCAGCTCGCGCTTGGAGCGGCCGACGGCGGCGATGCCGGTGCGCTCGTGGCCCAGCAGATATTTGGCGTAGGTCCAGCCCTGGTTTTCCTTGCCGATCAAGTTCTCGACCGGCACCTTGACGTCGTCGAAGAACACTTCGTTCACTTCATGGTCTTCGTCGAGCATGATGATGGGGCGCACGGTGATGCCCGGCGTCTTCATGTCGATGAGGAGGAAGGAAATGCCCTCCTGCTTGCGCACCGTGCCGTCGGTGCGCACCAGGCAAAAGATCATGTCGGCGTGCTGGGCCAGCGTGGTCCAGGTCTTTTGGCCGTTGACGACATAGTGGTCGCCGACGCGCTCGGCCGTCGTCTTCAGCGACGCCAGGTCGGAGCCGGCGCCCGGTTCCGAGTAACCCTGGCACCACCAGTCTTCGCAGCTGAGGATGCGCGGCAGGTAATGGGCTTTTTGCGCGTCATTGCCGAAGGCCATGATGACCGGCGCCACCATGTTGACGCCGAAAGGCAGGATGGGCGGCGTGCCGGCGCGGGCGCACTCCTCTTCCCAGATGTGGCGCTCGGTGGCGCTCCAGCCCGGGCCGCCGAACTCGACCGGCCAGGCCGGCGCCACCCAGCCATGGCGCGCGACGATCTGGTGCCAGCGCACGTAATCGCTTTTTTGCAGGCGCAGGTGGTTGCGCACTTTTTTCTGCAGGTCCGGCGGCAGGTTGGCCTCCAGAAAGGCGCGCACCGTGTCGCGGAACGCCGTCTCAGCGGCCGTATAGTTCAAGTCCATGCTGTCTCCCTATTCTTCGCCGGCTAAAAAAGCACGATCGTTCAAATAATTGTACATCAGAACACAACGGCGATTGTGGAATTTTTCTCGGGTGTAAACACGGCAGCGCGGGGTCCGCCTGGTAAATATTGCTTGCCGATGGGTACTTTCGTGTCGAAAAAACCTTTTCAGGATGACAAGATGGATGGGGGCGCAGGCCGGCTGCGCCGTCTGATATCTTGCAGTGCGGCAAACGGGTAGGCCATGCAAACTCAAACGGGGTCAAGACCGGGGCCGCCCCTGCTGCGACTGCGCCGCGCGGGCAAAAAAAAAGCCCGCTGCGGGAGCGGGCTGAATCTATTTCCTTGGGGGAGATAGAGGAGACAGGTGAATGATGCTGCATTGCGCCATATCTTTCCAATTTATAATTGTGATGAGGCAAATAGCTAAAACGTATAACCATTGATACAGATCAAAACGCCCTCGCGAAAATTGCGGCAAAAAAGAAAAAGCCCTTGATTTACAAGGGCTTTTCCATCACGGCAACGGCGACTTATTTACCGGCCGGCACTTCCGCCGCGTAGGGCAGCACGCGCGAAGCGAGCCGCGTATCCGTTTTCAGCAGCGTCACTTCGTCGGCCAGCACGTGGACCGCTTCGTTGAGCAGCACGTCCTTGGCGTTCTTGGCCGCTTTTTCCGCGTCCAGCTCGGCGGTCAGCGAACGCTCGTCGGCCTGCAAGCCGTCGTCGGTGCGGATCGCGCCCTTGACGGCGGCGATCTTGGCCTTGGTGGTGGCCGGCTTGGCCGAGATCGCCTTGTTCAGCGCATCCTTCGGATCGGGCACCAGCACCGGATCATCCTCGTTGACGACGGTGCTCGTCAGGCGCGCCTCGCGCAGCTTGGCGCGGGCTTCCTGGGTGTCGCGTTCCTTGCGGCGCGCCGTCTCGTTGAGGGAAATCAGGTTGTCCTTGCGCTGCTTCTTGACCTGGGCGATGTCTTCCAGCAGATACTGGAAGTCCTTGTCCTTGGCCACGCGGGCGTCGTGCTTCTTGTCGAGCAGCGGCACGATTTCCTTCAGGTCGCCGGCCGGGATGTAGACGGCCGGCTTGATCGAGGTCCAGGGCAGCGCGTTGTCGTAGCTCGATTCGCCGAAGGTGTCGGCGTCGGACATGGTCGGCAGCTTGACGTCGGGCGTGACGCCGCGCAGCTGCGTGGTGCCGCCGTTGATGCGGAAGAACTGGGCGATCGTCATCTTCAGTTCGCCCAGCTTGACCTTGTCGCTGGTGGCGAAGCGGTCCAGGCTGATGAGCGTCTGCACCGTGCCCTTGCCGAAGCTCGGTTCGCCGATGATGAGGCCGCGGCCGTAATCCTGGATCGCGGCGGCGAAGATTTCCGATGCCGACGCCGAACCGCGGTTAATCAGCACGCCGACCGGTCCATCCCAGGCCAGGCCGGGATTGGTGTCGCTTTCGACTTCGATCTTGCCTTCCGCGTTGCGCTGCTGCACCACCGGGCCCTTGTCGATGAACAGGCCGGTCAGCTCGACGGCCTCGTTGAGCGAGCCGCCGCCGTTGTTGCGCAGGTCGATCAGGACATTGTCGACCTTGTCCTTCTTGAGCTCGCCGAGCAAACGGGCCACGTCGCGCGTGGCGCTCTTGAATTCATGGTCGCCGCGGCGCTTGGCCTCGAAGTCCTGGTAGAAGGTCGGCAGCGAGATGACGCCGATGCGGCGCTTGCTCAGGCCGTCCTTGACTTCCAGTATGCTCTTCTTGGCCGACTGTTCTTCCATGCTGATTTTCTTGCGCACCAGCGACACCAGCATATGCTTGCCGTCCGGGCCGGCGTCGGCCGGCAGGATGTCGAGGCGCACGGTGGAATCCTTGGCGCCGCGAATTTTCTCGACGACGTCGTCGATGCGCCAGCCCATGACGTCGACCAGCGGCCCGCTCTCGCCCTGGCCGACGGCCAGGAAGCGGTCGCCGACCTTGATCTTGCCGGACATGCCGGCCGGGCTGCCGGGCACCACTTCGCGCACCACCGTGTATTCGTCGCGCGTTTGCAGCACGCAGCCTATGCCCTCGAGCGACAGGCGCATGGCGATGTCGAAGCTTTCCGATTCACGCGGGCCGAGGTAGTTGGTATGCGGCTCGATCGACATGGCGTAGGCGTTCATGAAGATCGAAAACACGTCTTCATTATTGAGCTTGCGGGCGCGGGTGATGTAGTTTTCGTAGCGCTTGTCGAGCGTCTCGCGGATGGACTTGTCGTCCTTGCCGGCCAGCTTCAGGCGCAGCCAGTCGTTCTTGACGCGCTTGCGCCACAGCTCGCGGGCGTCGGCCTCGGTCTTGGGCCACTCGGCTTTTTCGCGGTCGTACTGGTAGCTTTCGTCGACGGCGAAATCGAGTTTGGTCTTGAGCAGTTCGCGCGCATAGTTCATGCGCTCGGTGAAGCGCTGCTGGTAGCTGTTGTAGATGGCGAACGGCAGCGTCAGGTTTTCATTCTGGATCGCGTCGTCAAGCTGGGTGCGGGCGCCGGCGTACTGGTCGAGGTCGGACTGCACGAAGAACAGCTTTTCGCCGTCGAGCGACTTGAAGTAGCGGTCGAAGATTTTCTCGGACATGGCGTCGTCGAGCGGCGTCGCCTTGTAGTGGTAGCGCGACAGCACGCGCGAGGCCCACAGCGCGGCCTGGGTCTGCTGCGGCAAGGGCTTCAGCTGGGTGTCGCCAGCCTTTTCCGGCAGCGCGGCGCCGACCGGCAGGGATGCGGACAAGACCAGTGCAAACAACAGCATATGTTTCTTCATCAGCTTACTCCGAACGTAAATTGTCGAGTTGCCGGCGGCGGCGGAGCGCAAACGAGGCCCGCCGCCGCCCGCGTAGGGGGGTGGCAAAGAGTGAAAAAGGGTGCTGAAAAACGGCTTCGGCTTATTCTACAGGATAGCGTCGCCCGCACAGCGGGGCAAAAGCTAGTTTCCCAGCGCAGGCTTAAGCGGGGCTGAAAGGGGCGCTGCCGTGCGCCGGCCCCGAATTCCGCTCGATAGCGCCGCAATATTAGTCGCAAGTCATTGTTTTCAATGAGATTCCACTGAAAAAAGTTGTTGTTTCCCGATGGCAATGTGGTATCATCACGGTCTTATTTCCGCCGTCCCCAGCCCTCGGACTTCGGTCTCAGCAGTTCCGCATCGCCCCCGGCCCGTCCGGCGCGAGCACCCGGCAGCACCTCGTTGCACCAGCACCAGCATCAGCCCCAGCATCAGCACCATCGCCGTACCCAACAGCCGTACCACTACTGTCCAAAGAGATCCATGCAAACCTCATTATTCCATCCTCGCAGCTGGGGTGTCGGCGCCAAGATCACGGCCTTCACCGTGGCCCTGATCGGCACCATCCTGGCCGTCCTGATCGTGCTGATCAACCTGTCGACGTCGGCCATGCTGGAAGAGCGCGCCGAAGCGAACGTGTCGAGCGCGCTCGGCGGCGTCGGCAACACGCTGGAAACCTTCAACCACGCGATGATGAACGACGCGGCCAGCTTCGCCCACCTGTTCGCGGGCGAGTTCGACGGCGCCTTCACGCTGGACCCGGCCGTCACCGTCGACGTCGCCGGCAAGGCCACGCCGTCGCTCAAAAGCGGCGACAAAACGCTGAATATGGACTTCACCCTGCCCGACCGCTTCACCGCCGAAACGGGCGCCGTCGCCACCGTGTTCGCCGCCAGCGGCGAGGAATTCATCCGCGTGACGACCTCGCTGAAAAAGGAAAACGGCGAGCGCGCCATCGGCACCGTGCTCGACCACGCCCACCCGAGCTACGCGCTGCTGCGCGCCGGCCAGCGCTACGTCGGCCTGGCCACGCTGTTCGGCAAGCAGTACATCACGCGGTACGACCCCATCAAGGATGGCGGCGGCAATGTGATCGGCGTGCTGTTCACCGGCCTCGACATCACGAAAAACCTGGCCATGCTCAAGGAGCAGATCAAGCGCATCAAGATCGGCCAGACCGGTTACATCTACGTGCTCAACGCGGCGCCGGGCAAGAACTTCGGCAGCATGATCGTCCACCCCACGCTCGAAGGCAAGAACATGCTCGACGCCGTCGACCACGACGGCCACGGCTTCATCAAGGAGATGCTGGAGCACAAGGACGGCGCCATCCGCTACCCGTGGGCCGACCACGCCGGCGACGGCGCGCGCGAAAAAATGATGGTCTACGCCTGGTTCAAGGACTGGAACTGGGTCGTCGTCGGCGGCACCTACACCGACGAAATCACGCAGGAGGCGCGCCAGCTGCGCAACCGCTACGCCTTGCTGGGCGTGATCGCGCTGGCCGTGTTCAGCGCGCTGCTGTGGCTGATGGTGCGGCGCCAGGTGACGCGCCCGCTGGCGCTGGCCGAACGGGCCGCCGGCCAGATCGCCCAGGGCGACCTGACCGTCAAGCTGAACATAGACAACGAAGATGAAATCGGCCGCATGCTGGCCGCCATGAACGGCATCAGCGGCAGCCTGTGCGGCGTGGTCGGCCGGGTGCGGCGCGGCGCCGAACAGATCGCCACGGCGTCCGGCGAAATCGCCGCCGGCAACCTGGACCTGTCCTCGCGCACCGAGCAGCAGGCCTCGAACCTGGAGGAGACGGCCGCGGCCATGGAGCAGCTCAGCGGCGCCGTCAAGCAAAACGCCGACAACGCGCGCCAGGCCAACACGCTGGCGCAGGACGCCTCCGGCATCGCGGCCAAGGGCGGCGCCGAAGTGGCGCGCGTGGTCGCGACGATGGATTCCATCCACCAGTCGTCGAAGAAAATCGTCGACATCATTTCCGTCATCGACGGCATCGCCTTCCAGACCAATATCCTGGCCCTGAACGCGGCCGTGGAAGCGGCCCGCGCCGGCGAACAGGGACGCGGCTTCGCCGTCGTCGCCACCGAGGTGCGCAACCTGGCGCAGCGTTCGGCGGCGGCGGCCAGGGAAATCAAGGCCTTGATCAGCGATTCGGTCGAAAAAGTGGAGAACGGCAGCGAGCAGGTGGCGCTGGCCGGGGCCACCATGGCCGAGGTGGTCGACAGCGTGGCCCGCGTGACCGGCATCATGGGCGACATCACCCACGCCAGCGAGGAGCAGCGCGCCGGCATCGCCCAGGTCCACGACGCCATCGCCCAGATGGACCAGGTCACGCAGCAGAACGCCGCCCTGGTCGAGCAGGCGGCCAGCGCCGCCGCGGCCTTGCAGGCGCAGGCGGCCGAGCTGGCGCAGGTGGTGCGCATCTTCAACGTCGCCGCCTAGGCACAGACGGGGGCGGCGGCGGGCCGCGCCGCCCATGGCCGCCCTCAGGCCGGCGCCTGGATGGCGGCCCGGGGCGCCAGGTCCAGCAGCAGCGCGATGGTTTTTTCCGCGCTGTTCAAAATGGCCGCGCCGGCGCTGCGGTCGCCCACCGCCTGCGACAGCGTGACCGCGCCGACCATGGTCGAGACGATGGATTCGGCGATCTGCCGGTGTCCGGCCACCTTCAATTTTTCCACATGCAATTCCACCGCGCCGACCAGGCGCGCATAACCGGCGTTGGCGGCGTCCCTGCCCTGCGCGTCGGCATGGCGCAGCTCGCTGCCCACATTGCCCAGCGGGCACAGGAACGCCGGCTCGGCCTGCTCCGCCTGGCGCAGATAAATCCGCACCAGCGCGTTGAGCGCGGCCCGCGCCGGCTTGCCCGCGATGGCGCTTTTGAACATCGCCGCCAGCTGCTCGAAAGCGGCCACGTTCCCCTCCGCAATCAACTGTTCCTTGGTCTCGAAATGGCGATAAAAGGCGCCGGCCGTCATGCCGGCCGCGTTCATGATGTCGCTGACCCCGGTCGCGGCCAGGCCCCGGCTCAAAAATAATTTGTAAGCCGTGGAGATGATCCGCTTTCGGGTGGCGGCGGTTTCTGCGACAGATTTTTTCATATCAGGATATTTCCAAATGGCACTTTATTTAGATTTGAATTGTACTCTAAGTTAAATAAAATTGCTGCCAGCCCCCCCCTGCTGGGCCCAAATCACAAGCACCGAAAAAATCCTTGCGTCGCTTAGAGTATTGATGTAATCTATTTTTAGTCAATTCAAAACCGCTAAAAAGACAGGGCAAACCCGACCTGCTTTTGCTGCGGCTTATTTTCCATACACTAAAACTGGAGCTTATATGAACAAGGATCTGTACCTGATTACCGGCGCGACCGGCGCCACCGGCGGCCACGCCGTCGACCAACTGCTGGCCCGCGGCGCCAGCGTGCGCGCCCTCGCCCACCAGGACGACGACCGCGCCGGCGCGCTGCGCGCCAAGGGCGTCGAGGTGGTCTTCGGCGATCTGCTCGACAACGTCGCCGTGCGCCGCGCCGTCATCGGCGTCACCGGCGCCTACTTCGTCTACCCCATCATGCAGGGCCAGCTGGTCGACGCCAGCGCCTACTTCGCCGAGGCCGCCATGGGCGCCGGCGTGCGCTCCATCGTCAATATGTCGCAGATTTCGGCCCGCGCCGAAGCCGTCAGCGACGCCTCGCGCGCCCACTGGTACGGCGAGCGCGTGTTCGACTGGGCCGGCGTGCCGGTCACGCACCTGCGCCCGACACTGTTCATGGAATGGCTGACCTACCAGTTCCAGCTGCCGCTGATCGCCAACCACGACTTGCTGAAGATGCCGGCCGGCGAAGGCCGCCACGCGCCGATCTCGGCCGAAGATCAGGGCCGCGTCATCGCCAACGTGCTGCTCGATCCGTCGCCGCACGCCGGCAAGCGCTACACTTTGGTGGGCGCCGAGGAGATGAACTACGAGGAACTGGCCGCCGCCGTCGGCGCCGTGCTGGGCCGCACCATCCGTTACGAGGCCGAATCGCTGGCCGCCTTCGGCGGGCGCCTGACCCAGCTCGGTTTGCCGCAGCACTTCGTGCAGCACATCCTGGCCGTGTATAACGACTTCCAGCACGGCGGCTTCGCCGGCAGCAACGACCTGGTCGAAACGCTGACGGGCCGCAAGCCGATGACGGTGGGCGAGTACGTGCGCGCCAACCTGAGCCGCTTCCAGCCGGGCAAATAAGCGCGGCGCGCCTAGCGGATCGCGGCGGACAGTCTCCGCGATCCCGCTTACACCCAGCCGCTGCGCACCAGCGCCCACCACAAGGCGCCGGCCAGCACCACGGCCGGCCACGAGCGCAGCGCGATTTTCCAGTCCACCGACGACGGCCAGCAGGCCAGGAACTGCGGCGCGATGGCGAACGCCAGCGGCACGTCTATCCACTCGGCATGCACGCCGCCGCGCGTGCGCCAGGCCGCCACCAGAAACGGCAGCAGCACCACCAAAAACGGCGCCAGCGCGGCCGGCGCGGCGTTATACCAGCGCACCCGCGTCAAGCGCACCGACCCCAGTTCCCAGCCGCCGCCGACGCGGCGCGGCACCACGCTGAACGAGGCCGGCTGCGCGCCCGTCAGCCAGCCGACGCAGAAATGCGCCAGCTCGTGGCAGATGGTGCCGGCCAGCGTGAACAGGAAAAAGAAGGGGTGGCGCGCCGACAGCGCGCGGATCACCAGCGCCAGCAGCAGCGACGGCGCCAGATACAGCAGCACCTCGCTGTGCCGGCACAGCAGCAGCGGCAGCAGCGGCGCGCAGCTGCTCACCGGCGCCGCCACGGACCGCGCCCGGGCGGCGAAGTCCGCCGCCACCCGATCGCCACCGCCCGCGGTATCGGCGCCATCGCCGTCAGGCCGAGTAGAAGCAGCGGCCGCAAGCCTGGCGATAACTCTCGTTGCCGCCTATGCTCACCTGCTCGCCCTCCTTGACGCGTTTGCCGTCCTGGTCGACGCGGATATTCATCGTCGCCTTTTTGCCGCAGGAGCAGATGTTCTTGAGTTCCTCAATATCGTCGGCCAGCGCCAGCAGATAGGCCGAGCCGGGAAACGGGTCGCCGCGAAAGTCGGTGCGCAGGCCGTAGCAGATCACCGGCACGCCCTTGACTTGCGCCAGCTGGTGCAGCTGCTGCACTTGCGCCGTGCTGAGGAACTGGGCCTCGTCGATCAGCACGCAGGCCACCTTCGGGATCGTCGCCAGGAAATCGGTGCCGGCGTCGAACACGTCCACCTCGCGCTGCGGCCCCAGGCGCGACGTCACCAGGCCGACGCCGAAGCGGTTGTCGATGGCGGCCGAGTACAGGCGCACGGCCTGGCCCTGCTCCTCGTAGTTGTGCGCCACTTGCAGCATGGCGGTGGATTTGCCTGCGTTCATAGCGGAATATCGGAAATAAAGTTTTGCCACTGCGACGTCCAATGCGATGTATAGGTTCGAGAGCGCGATTATAAAACGGCGCGCGCCGCGCGCGGCCGATTTCGCCGCGCGCGTGCGCACGGCGCGGCGAATCGGCGCATACTGGCAGCGCATAAGCTAGCGCGAAAACCTTCCTTCCCAGCGTGAACGGAGCGGCCTAAGATCGGCACCTTTTCACCGACGGCGGCGCCGACACAATCGGCCGGCGCCGTTTTTTGCAGCCAGGAGCATGTATGCCCAACCCCGCAACGCCCGCCCTGTTCGGCCTGATCGGCAACACGCCGCTGGTCGAAGTCACCCAGCTCGACACCGGCCCCTGCCGTTTATTCCTCAAGCTCGAATCGCAAAACCCCGGCGGCTCCATCAAGGACCGCATCGGCCTGTCCATCATCGAAGCGGCCGAAGCGGACGGCCGCCTGAAGCCCGGCGGCACCATCGTCGAGGCGACCGCCGGCAACACCGGCCTCGGCCTGGCGCTGGTGGGCCGCCTGAAGGGCTACCGCGTGCTGCTGGTCGTGCCGGATAAAATGTCGACCGAAAAAGTGCTGCACCTGAAGGCGCTGGGCGCCGAAGTGCGCAGCACCCGCTCCGACGTCGGCAAGGGCCATCCCGAGTATTACCAGGATTACGCGGCCCGCCTCGCCGCCGAGGTCCCCGGCGCCTTCTTCGCCGACCAGTTCAACAATCCGGCCAACCCGCTGGCCCACGAAACGACCACCGGCCCGGAAATCTGGCGCCAGATGGAGCAGGCGGTCGACGCCATCGTCGTCGGCGTCGGCTCCGCCGGCACGCTGACCGGGCTGACGCGCTATTTCCGCCGGGTCCAGCCCAAGCTGGAATTCGTGCTGGCCGACCCGCAGGGCTCCATCCTGGCCGACTACGTCGCCACCGGCCGCGTGAGCGACACCAGCGGCTCGTGGGCCGTCGAAGGCATAGGCGAGGATTTCATTCCCGCCATCGCCGACATGACGGGCGTGCGCAGCGCCTACACCATCAGCGACCAGGAAAGCTTCGACAGCGCGCGCGCCCTGCTGCGCGCCGAAGGCATCCTCGGCGGCTCGTCGACCGGCACGCTGCTGGCCGCCGCCCTCAAATACTGCCGCGCCCAGACCACGCCGCAGCGGGTCGTCACCTTCGTCTGCGACACCGGCACCCGCTACCTGTCCAAGGTCTACAACGACGGCTGGATGCACGACCAGGGCTTGCTCAAGCGCGCCGCCAGCGGCGACCTGCGCGACCTGATCGGGCGCCGCTTCGACGCCGGCGACGTCGTCAGCGTGGCGCCGTCCGACACCCTGCTGACGGCCTTCAACCGCATGCGCGCCACCGACCTGGCCCAGCTGCCGGTGCTCGACGGCCCCCGCCTGGTCGGCATCATCGACGAATCCGATCTGCTGCTGACGGTGGGCGGCGAATTTGGCCGCGCATCGGGCGGCGCATCAACCGGCGAACCGGGCGGATTCGCCAGCCTGGTCGGCGCCACCATGACGGCGCGGCTGGAAACGCTGGCGCCGTCGGCCGGGCTGTCCGCCCTGCGCGCCACCCTGGACCGGGGCCTGACCGCCGTCATCGCCGACGACGCCACCTTCTACGGCCTCGTCACCCGCTTCGACCTCCTCAACCACTTACGCAGGACACTATCTTGAGCTCATCGACCGACAGCAAAAACAAAGCCCACCTGGCCACCCGCGTGATCCACGCCGGCCAAGCGCCCGACCCGTCGACCGGCGCCATCATGCCGCCCATCTACGCCACCTCGACCTTCGTGCAGGACAGTCCCGGCGTCCACAAGGGCCTCGACTACGGCCGCTCGCACAACCCGACGCGCTGGGCGCTGGAGCGCTGCGTGGCCGACCTCGAAGGCGGCGCGCAGGGCTTCGCCTTCGCCTCCGGCCTGGCCGCCATTTCGACGGTGCTGGAACTGGCCGACGCCGGCTCGCACATCATCGCCGGCGACGATATGTACGGCGGCACCTACCGCCTGTTCGAGCGCGTGCGCCGCCGCAGCGCCGGCCACGACTTCACCTACGTCGACTTGACCGATCCGGAAAACCTGCTGGCCGCGATCCGGCCCGAAACGCGCATGGTGTGGGTCGAAACGCCGACCAATCCCATGCTCAAGCTGGCCGATCTGCAGGCGATCTCGCGCATCTGCCGCGAGCGCGGCATCATCGCCATCGCCGACAACACCTTCGCCAGCCCGCTGGTGCAACGCCCGCTCGAACACGGCTTCGACATCGTGGTCCACTCAACCACCAAATATCTGAACGGCCACTCCGACATCATCGGCGGCATCGCCATCGTCGGCGGCGAGGAGCGGCAAAGCGCGTGGCGCGAACAGCTGGCGTTCCTGCAGAACTCCGTCGGCGCCATCGCCGGCCCGTTCGACAGCTTCCTCGCGCTGCGCGGCGTGAAGACGCTGGCGATCCGCATGGAGCGCCACTGCGCCAGCGCGTTGGAACTGGCGCGGTGGCTGGAACGCGGGCCGCTGGTGCGCAAGGTTTATTATCCGGGGCTGGAATCGCACCCGCAGCACGCGCTGGCGCAGCGGCAGATGGATGGATACGGCGGCATCATCTCGATTGATTTGAAGACCGATCTGGCCGGCGCGCGGCGCTTTCTGGAACGCTGCGAAGTGTTCGCGCTGGCCGAGAGCCTGGGCGGGGTGGAAAGCCTGATCGAGCATCCGGCGCTGATGACGCACGCCAGCATCCCGGCGCCGCAGCGCGCCAAGCTGGGCATCGGCGACGGCTTGATACGGCTGTCGGTCGGCATCGAGCATATCGACGACCTGCGCCAGGATTTGCGCAACGCGCTCGCCGCGATCTAGACTTCGATCAGCATGCGCCATACCTCCGCTTATTCGCCGGGATGGTATTGGCGTTCGAGGTTGTTCTCCACGTCCTCCTTGTAGAACAACACGTCCTTGAATTCGCCGCGCGCATACATCGCGGCCTGGTCGTCGAAGTGCGGCGAGGCCGGGTCGCCGCTTTCGCCGCCGGCCAGTATGCTCCTGGCCCTCACCTTCGGCCCGAACTCCACCGCCGCCACGAAGCTGTTCCCGCGCTCGCCGTAGATGCGCTTGGTCTTGCTCTTGCTCGACATGCCGAACGCCGCCAGCGAACCCCAGTTCGACGACGCGAACGCCACCGGAATACTCGGCTTGCCGTCATCAAACGGCTGGACCACGTCGCCGGTCAAGCGCTGGAAGCGGTTGATGTCGCCCCACGGCGTGCGCCACGTGCCAAAGTCGCGCGCCAGCTTGTCCGAGGCCCGCCGCAGCGACATCAACCGTTCGGCCGGCTTGGCCACGCTCGCCATGTAATCGAGCACCAGCATGTCTTTGGCCGTGGCGGCCGGCCCCAGCGTCTCGGCCATGTCCTGGGCCCAGAAGATCGCCAGCGACGTCGGCGCCGACGTCAGCGCGTAGCGCATGTCCCAGCCGCGCAGCGCCGCGACCTGCTCGGCCAGCGCCGCCTTGAGCGCGTCGCCGGCCGGCAGCGCGTCGTAGTCGGCGAACAATTTCGGCAGCAGCGGCTCGAAGGCCGGCAACTGGTTGTCGTAGGCGGTCGCGATCAGGCTGTCGAGCGTGAAATCCTTTTGCCCGGTCAGCACGCGCACGGCGTGGATGCCGCGCGGGTTTTCCGGATTCATCGACATATACGCCGGATAATCCTGCTGGCGCGGGCTGTCCGGGCCGGCCGCCGTGAACGGCCAGTTGTTGGTGTTGGCGATCCAGCCGTTGTGCGGATTGAACAGCGTGATGGTCTCGCCGACCTTGTGCAAGCCCTTCCACTCGCTGGCCGACGTGCTGCCGTCGACCGGTTTGCGGAAGTCGAACTTCGGATCGCGCACCGGAATGAAGTTACCGTGGAAGTAGGCAATATTGCCGTCGGCGTCGGCGTAGACAGTGTTGTTCGACGAGTTGGTGCGCAGCTCCATCACCTTGTAAAAGGCGGCGTAGTTGCGGGCCTTGGTGCGCAGATACGATTGCGTCAGCGCCTTGAGCGGCTCGTTCATCAGCTTCACGGCGATCCACTTGCCGTCGGCGGCGCGCACGATGGGACCGTGGTGGCTGTAATAGACGGTGATGGTTTTCTGCGCCATGCCGTCCGCCGTCTTATACGGCAGCGCGATGGCCACCGCCTTGAGCGCGCGCTGCCCGCCGTCGTACTGATAGACGTAGCCGCCGTCCTTCGCGCTGACCGTTTCGATGTATTCGTCGATCACATCGCCGCCGCCGGAGGTGTGCATCCAGCCCACGCGGTCGTTGAAGCCCTGGTAGACGAAGAACTGGCCCCACGTCACGGCGCCATACGCGTTCAGGCCTTCTTCGCTGTGGACCTGCACTTCGGGCCGGAAGTAGAAGGAGGTGTGCGGGTTAATCATCAGCAGCGCGTGGCCGTCCCTGGTCAAGCTGGGCGCGATGGCGAAGCCATTCGAGCCGCCCGGTTCCACATCGAGGTCGCTGCCGTGCGGCGCTTCGGCGATCATCTGCGCGCGCTGGCCGTAGAAGTTTTCCAGCTGCTTCAAGTCGACCGATTCGATGTCGCCGCCGATGCTGCCTTCGCTGAAGCTGAGCGCCATCCACGGCTCGAAATGCGTGATGAGCAGCGGCCGCACTTGCGGGTGCGTGGCCAGATAATAGTTCAAGCCATCGGCGTAGGCCACCATCAGCTTTTTCAGCCACGCCGGGCTGGCCGCGTACTGCGTCTTGAGCTGGTCCGGGTTGATGAACAACTTCATGCGCAGGTCGCGGAACAGCTGCGACTCGCCCTCCACTTCGGCGCGGCGGCCCATGGCGTCGATGTAATTGAGTTCGATGCGCTTGAAGTCATCCTCGGCCTGCGCGTACAGCAGGCCGAAGACGGCGTCGGCGTCGCTCTTGCCGTAGACGTGGGGGATGCCCCATTTGTCGCGCAGGATGGTGACGCGCTGCGCCGCGCTTTTCAGGCGCGCCGCTTCGGCCGGCGGCGCGGCGGCCGCCGGCGCCGATGCGGCGGCCGTGGCCATCAAAGGAAGGACGCACAGCGCGGCCAGCGCGGGACTCAATCTCAGCATGAACAAGCTCCGTTAACTAAAAAATGTGTGCGTCCGACCGCCGGGCCGACTCAGCTCACGACGCGTCGATCAGCTGCGAGATGCGCTCATGCAGCGCCGCGTTCTCCGCCTTCAGCGTGGCGTTGCGTTCCTTGAGCGCGGCGATTTCGGCGCGCAGCTGCTCGACTTCCGTCGACGGCTCGGCGCCCTCCTTCGGCTCGCGCGGCGTGCGCGAGGCGGCGCGCAGTTCGCGCACTTCCTTGGCCGCCTGCTGCAACTGCTTCTTGCCGCCGGCGACCGCCGCCACCTGCTCGGCCTCCGGCAGCGACGCCACCGTCGCCGCCGCGTTGATCGAGATGGTGCCGGAGCGGACCGCCTCGACCAGCTCGCGCGCGGCCGTCTTCTGGATCTTTTCGATCTGGCTGATGGTGTTGCTGCTCAGGCGCGCGGCGCGGGCGATGTCTTCGCGCGACGACAGCGGCATGGCGGCCGGTTTCGGCGGCGCGTCGGCGTGCGGCGGCGCGATGGCCGCGTCCTCGGCGGCGATGCGCGCGGCCAGTTCGGCGTTGCGCTCGCTGACGATTTCCTTCTTGCGCAGCGCCAGCACGCCGCGCTGGAAGTCCGACACGCTGCGCTGGCCCAGGTGGTTATCGATCATCCACAGCTTGACGTCGTCGAGGTTCTGGAAGCTGGCGTTCTCGATGACCTTGAAGGGAATGCCGTGCTGCTGGCAGATTTGATAGCGGTTGTGGCCGTCGACCAGCACGTCTTCCCACAGCACCAGGGCGTCGCGGCAGCCCTCGACCAGGATGCTGCGCTCGAGCGCCGCGTATTCGCTTTCAGTGAGCGGATCGATGTAGCTGCGCAGACTGTCGTTGATTTTGATTTGCATACTCTATCCTTGAATTGCCGGCCGCCCGGCGCCGCATCGCGCCCGGTCAAAACGCCGTCCCGCATGCTACACCATCCGGCCGGGGTGCCGGCCGCCACGTCGCG
>NZ_JANXMI010000199.1 GCF_025354735.1 Rugamonas sp. | reverse complement strand
GCCATGCGCAGCAGGCGGTTGCTCTGCGTGTCGAGGCCCAGCGCCGAGAACGCCGCCTCCAACGGATCGACTGCCCGGAATCGTCCCATGCCGTGCCCTTTCGTTGCGCCGCCCATGCGGGTCGGGAAACTATAGGGACTTGCGGGCGCAGCGTTTTGCGTCTGCTCAAGTCGATCCGATAATTATAATTATCAAATTATTATTTTTATCTCTGTAAAAACTGGCTGATTGTCTGAGTCTTTATTTCGTGTCAACATGTCCAGCTTATACACGGGAAAGTGAGGCGCGGCCCGATGCGCGCGCTCCCTGTGCCGGTGGATGCTGTTTTTTATTTGTGACACTACGGAGGTTAGTCTTGAAACACCCCATGCTCATCGTCGCGCTGCTTGCCGTCACCACCGCCGCCACCGCCCACGCGGCCGGCGCCCCCGAGTTCGATCCCCAGCGCCTGTCGCAGGATGTCAAAGTCGTGTCCTCGGACGAATTCGAGGGGCGCGGGCCGCACACGCCGGGCGAAGACAAGACCATCGCCTATCTGATCGAGCAGTTCAAGGCGGCCGGCTTGCAGCCGGGCGGCGACCTGGTCAAGGGCGCGCGGCGCTGGACCCAGGATGTGCCGCTGGGCCGCTTTGAAATCAAGGGCCCGCTGACGCTGGTCGTCAACGACGGCAAGGAGCGCCTGAACCTGCGCCAGGGCGACGACATCGCCGTGCGCGCCGCCATGAATGGGGCGCGCCTGGTCGATTTCAAGAACGCGCCGCTGGTCTTCGTCGGTTACGGCGTGAGCGCGCCGGAGCGTCACTGGGACGATTTCAAGGGCATGGACTTGAAGGGCAAGCTGGCCGTGGTGCTGATTAACGATCCCGACTTTGAAACCGGCGTCGGCGATTTCGGCGGCAAGGCCATGACTTACTACGGCCGCTGGACCTATAAATACGAGGAAATGGCCAAGCGCGGCGCGCTCGGCACCATCATCATCCACGAGACGGCGCCGGCCGCCTACGGCTGGGCCACGGTGAAAAACTCGAACACCAACGTCATGTACGACATCGTCCGGAAGCAGCCGCGCGCGGCGCACGCGCCGGTGGAGGCGTGGATACAGCGCGACGTGGCGCTCGACCTGTTCCGGCGCGCCGGGCTCGACTTCGAGGCCCTCAAGACGCTGGCGCAGACGCGCGAGTTCAAGCCGGTGCCGCTGAAGGGCGTGACGCTGTCGGCCCACTACGCGGTCGACGCCCGGGTCATCACCTCGAAAAACGTGGTCGCGCGCGTGGTCGGCGGCGCCCGTCCGGATGAAACCGTGATCTACAGCGCGCACTGGGACCACCTCGGCGTCGGCCTGCCGGACGCCAAGGGCGACAAGATCATCTACAACGGCGCCGTAGACAACGGCACCGGCATCGCCGCGCTGCTGGAGCTGGCGCGCGCCTACGGCAAGGCGCCGGCGCCGCGGCGCAGCGTGCTGTTCCTGGCCGTCACGGCCGAGGAGAAGGGCTTGCTCGGCTCCGAATACTATGCCAACGCGCCGCTGTATCCGTTGGCGACGACGGCCGGCGTCATCAATATGGACGCGCTGAGCCCGGAAGGCGTGGCGCACAATTTCACCATTTCCGGGACCGCCAAGCTGGACCTGCTGGATCGACTGGTGGCCAATGGCAAGCAGTGGGACCTGGCGTACTCGCCCGATCCGACGCCGGAAGCGGGCCGCTTCTTCCGTTCCGACCACTTTTCCTTCGCCAAGCGCGGCGTGCCGGCCATATCCTTCGGCTCGGGCGACGACTGGCTCGACGGCGGCGTGGCGGCCGGCAGCGCGGCCAAGAAGGCCTATGTGTCGAACAATTACCACCAGCCGTCGGACCAGTGGAGCGCGCAGTGGAGCTTCGCCGGCATGGCGCACGACCTCGGCATGCTGTACGCGGTCGGCCGCGACCTGGCCGATTCCAGCGACTGGCCGAACTGGTCGGCGGACGCGGAATTCCGCGCGGCACGCGACGCCAGCGCCAAGGAACGCCAGTAAGCGGCGCCCGATATTGCTATAAATCGTATAAACGGTATAAATAATTCAAGCGCCACCGCGCCGGCCCTCGCGCCGGCCGGTATTTCCTAGTCCTTCATCGCAGGAGATCGCCCATGATTTTGTCTTTCCGCCGCACCGTGCTGGCCGCCGCCGTGGCCCTGTTGTCGTCCGCCGCGGCCCACGCCGCCGAACCGAACATCGCCATTCCCGACATCCCCTACACCAAGTTCGTGCTCAAGAACGGCTTGACGGTGCTGGTCCATGAAGACCACAAGACGCCGGTGGTCGCCGTCAACACCTGGTATCACGTCGGCTCCAAGAACGAGACGCCCGGCAAGACCGGCTTCGCCCACCTGTTCGAGCACCTGATGTTCAGCGGCAGCGATAACTTCAACCACATTTACATCACGGCCATGGAGCGCATAGGCGCGACCGACCTGAACGGCACCACCAATAACGACCGCACCAATTATTTCGAGAACGTGCCGACGTCGATGCTGGACTACGCGCTGTTCGCCGAGAGCGACCGCATGGGCCATCTGCTCGGCGTGCTCGACCAGAAGAAGCTGGACCTGCAACGCGGCGTCGTCCAAAACGAGAAGCGCCAGGGCGAGAACCAGCCCTACGGCGTCACGCGCCAGCTGCTGACGGAAAACGCCTACCCGGTCGGCCACCCGTATTCGTGGACCGTGATCGGCTCGATGAAGGACCTGGACGCGGCCTCGATGACGGACGTGCAGGACTGGTTCAAGACCAACTACGGCCCCAACAACGTGACCCTGGTGCTGGCCGGCGACATCACGCCCGAGCAGGCGCGCGCCAAGGTGGAAAAATATTACGGCGACATTCCTCCCGGCCCGCCGCTGGCCAAGCAGCAGGCCTGGGTCGCCAAGCGCAGCGGCACGCATCGCGGCACGGTGCAGGACCGCGTGCCGCAGGCGCGGCTGTACCGGACGTGGAACGTGCCCGGCGAACACACGGCGACCGAACCGCTGCTCGACCTGGCCGCGCACGTGCTGGGCGGCGGCAAGACGTCGCGCTTTTACAAGCGCCTGGTGTACAAGGACCAGCTGGCCACGAGCGCCACGGCCAGCGACTACACCGGCGAAATCGCCGGCCAGTTTTCCGTCGTACTGACGGCCCGTCCCGGCGCCGACCTGGACCGGCTGGAGCGGGAAGGCGACGAGGAATTGCGCGCGCTGATGAAGAGCGGCCCCACCGAGGCCGAACTGGCCAGCGCCAAGACGGAAATCCTGGCCAGCTACACCCGCATCGTCGAGCGCGTCGGCGGTTTCGGCGGCAAGAGCGACTTGCTGGCCTCGTGCATGACCTTCACCGGCAATCCCGATTGCTACAAGGATTATTTGAAGGCGGTCAAGGCCGCCACGCCGGCCGCCATCAAGCAGGCGATGCAGCAGTGGCTTTCCGATGGCGACTACGTGCTGACGGTGCAGCCATATCCGCCCGCGCTGGCGGCGGATGCCAAGCAGGACCGCAGCCACGAGCCGGCGCTGGGCCAGCCCGAGTCGCTGCGCCTGCCGCCGATGCAGAAAACGACGCTGTCGAACGGCCTGAAGGTGGTGCTGGCCGAGCGCCACGCGGCGCCGGTGGTCAACTTCCTGATGATGGTCGACAGCGGCTACGCCTCCGACGCCGCCGACCTGCCCGGCGTCGCCGGCCTGGCGCTGCGCATGCTCGACGAGGGCACGCCGACGCGCGGCGCGCTCAAGATCAGCGAGCAGTTCGAGGCGCTGGGCGCCAACTACGGCGCGTACAGCAATCTGGACGGCGCCTTCGTGCAGCTCAACGCGCTCAAGGCGACGATGCCGCAGGCGCTCGACATCTACGCCGACGTGCTGCTGCATCCGGCGTACGCGCAAAACGAACTGGACCGGCTGAAGAAGGACCAGCTGGCCACCATCGGCCGCGAAAAATCGAACCCGACGTCGATGGGCTTGCGCGTGATCCCCGAGCTCCTCTACGGCAAGGGCCACGCCTACGCGCTGCCGCTGAGCGGCTCCGGCACCGAGGCGTCCGTGGCGCGCATCACGCGCGACGACCTGGTGCGCTACCACCAGGCCTGGTTCAAGCCGAACAACGCGACCCTGCTGGTGGTCGGCGACACCACGCTGGCGGCCATCACGCCGCTGCTGGAAAAGGAATTCGGCGGCTGGAAGGCGGGCGAGGTGCCGAAGAAAAACATCGCGACCGTGACGGCGCCGGAGCGGGCCGTCGTCTACCTGATGGACAAGCCGGGCGCGCTGCAAAGCGTGATCTACGGCGTGCAGCTGGCGCCGCCGCGCAACGCGCCCGACGCGCTGCCGCTGGCCGTGGTCAACAACATCTTCGGCGGCACCTTCAGTTCGCGCATCAATATGAATCTGCGGGAGGACAAGCACTGGTCCTACGGCGTCTACGCCAGCCTGCCACCGGCGGTCGGACAGCGCTTGTACCTGAGCACGTCGGCCGTGCAGACCGACAAGACCGGCCCGGCGCTGGAACAGCTGGTGCAGGAATACGGCAACATCGCCGGCGCCAGGCCGATCACGGCCGACGAGCTGCACGACGCCCAGACCAACGTCACGCTGGGCCTGCCCGGCACCTTCGAGACGGCCGGCCAGTTGTCCGGCGCCTACGCCACCATCCTGCAATACCATCTGCCGGAAGACTATTACAACAGCTACACGGCCACCGTGCTGGCGCTGACGCCGGAGCAGGCCAACGCCGAGGCGGCGCGCGTCATCACGCCGCAGCGTCTGGTGTGGCTGGTGGTGGGCGACATGGCCAAGGTCGAGGCCAGCGTGCGCGAGCTCAAGCTGGGCGAGGTGCGCAAGCTCGACGCGGACGGCAAGCCGCTGCCATAGTTCTGTGGCGCGCGGCGCGGGGGCATGGCGAGGACGGCACTAGATTGACTTCACTTTGAAAACGCCCCATGATTATTGGGTGCATCGGGCAGTGAGGTCTTTCATGGGCAAGGCGAAAATCGGATTTGAAGTCGATGAAGCGGATTTGGCCAACGCCAAGGCCTACGTCGCCAGACATGGGGGCTCGCTCAACAAACTCGTGTCCGCTTTGTTTGCGTCGCTCGGCCAGGAGGCCGCCGCCGGTGTGCCGGCGCTCGATCCAGCGACAGGCTTGCTCATGGCCGTCAGCATGGGCAAGCTCTCCATCATGGAGGCGTCTCGACGGCTCGAACTGCCTGACGCCGGCTATGTGCTCCACCTGTTGGCGGAGCAGGGCCTGCCGCTGCCGCGCTTGCCGGACGCATACGTGAAAACGCAGCTGAACGAGGCCCGCGACGCATTGGACGACTGCCTGCTTGAGCCGGCGAAGGCGGTCAAAAAGCGCGGTGGCCGCCGCCGTCCAGCCGCGGCATGAGCCGGCTGTTGATACCGGATGCAGGCCCTTTGTTTTCTTTAGCTGCCGGTAACCTGCTCGCGCTTCTTGCGCATTTCAATGTTGGCATCACGGACGTTGTTCGAGACGAGACGATCGACCGGGGACATCGCCCCGACGCTTCGGCCGAGGCGCGGTCGATACTCGCCTATTACAAGCAGAACCCATCGACCATACAAATATTTGCTACCCAGGTCGGAGTAAACCTGGCCGCGTTGAAGGCGGTGGATCCGGCTTATCAAATACCCCGCAACCTTGGTGAGCTTTCGATACAAAGCCTGCTCATCGATTTGCAAATGAAGGAGCCGGGTGCCAACCCCGTCGTTTTATTTGAGGATCATTGGTTTCTGCATCACGGCGCCATGCTGGCGAAACCTTGCACCTTGCTGAGCACGCAAGCTTTTTTGGCGTACGCTGAAAGCAAAAACTGGATTCCGTCTGCGGAAATTGCCAGGAGGATGATCGCCCGGACCCGTGGCGGTTTCTGTTGAAGCTGGGCGTGCTGCGCAACTTTCAGGCTATGATGATGCTAGCGATTCATTCCCGCCGCGTGCGGCCATTCCAGACCAGGGGCAGTGATGAGTAGTGAGACTATCCATATCCTGTTGCAGACCACGATAGTGTACGACGCCAACGACTGGCACATCGGCCGCTTCGGCCTGCTGCGCGACTATCTCGCGGCGCTGACGTCGGCCGGCCGGCCGCTGTTCCGCGTCACCGCGCGCGACCGCGGCCCCATCGGCGCGCCCGATCCGGTCCTGTCGACCCTCGACGCTTCCGACTACGATGAAGTGTGGCTGTTCGCCGTCGACAGCGGCGACGGCCTGCACCCGGACGATGTCGCCGGCCTGGAGCGCTTCCGGCGGCGCGGCGGCGGCCTGATGGTCACGCGCGATCACATGGACCTGGGCTGCTCGATCTGCCGGCTCGAAGGCATAGGCGCGGCCCATCTGTTCCACTCGCACAACGCCAGCCCGGACCATCCGACGCCGGCGCCGGACGACCGTGGCACGCCGGCCATCCTGTGGCCGAATTTCCATTCCGGCGCCAACGGCGACTACCAGGTCATCACGCCGGCCGGCCCGCTGCACGCCGTGCTGCGCGACCCGGACGCGGACGATGGCGCGATCGGCTTCCTGCCCGCCCACCCGCACGAGGGCGCCGTCGCCGCGCCGCCCGGCGACGCGTCGGCGCGCGTGATCGCCACCGGCGTGAGCAAGGTCAGCGGCGCGCCCTTCAACCTGGCCGTCGCGTTCGAGCGCAGCGCCACCCACGGGCCGGCGCTGGCCGAATCGACCTTCCACCATTTCGCCGACTACAACTGGGACCCGGCCAGCGGCTGTCCCGATTTCGTGTCGGAGCAGGTCGGCGGCAGCTTGCCGGCGACGCCGGCGGCGCTGCGCGCGGTGCGGCGCTATGTGCTCAATCTGGCGCTATGGCTGGCCGGGCGGCTGGCCGACACCGGCCCGACCGTGGCGGTGGACCCGGTCGCAAGCTGACCGCGGACGGACGCGGCCTTTCCCGCGCCGGCAACTAAACTACAGATGTAAAATTCACCTGTGACGATATTGATTTTACGATATTATCGTTAGAGTAAATTTTCGTGGCAGCATCTGCCCCGATCCGGCTTCTGCCCTATGGGGCGTTGCGCCGGAGGCGACGACGGTGTTAGTGTGGTTCAGCTTTTTATTTTGATTTTCCTCCGCGGCCGGGCGCCTTGCCCGCGCGACGCGGCATGGTTCAGCATATAAGGAGGTGTATAGGTGCCCTATCCCCAGATCGCATCGCAAAGCGCTTCCTCCGCCGGCCCGCTGGCGCCGACCGGCCACCGGTTTTCCCGCCTGTCTTTTTGCCCGCCGCGCGGCGCCATCGTGCCGCTTCCGCCTGCCTTGCGTGCCTTGCACGCCTGTTCCGCACCATCGACCCGTGACGTTTTTCCCATCGGCAGCGGCTGACGCGCGCGCCGGCATTTCCGTGTGACTGGAGCGCGCATTTCGATCAATCAAATAAATGACCATGTCCCGACTACGACAAGCACAATTACTCGATGAAGGGGGCGACGCCGAGGCGGCGCTCGACCAGG
>NZ_JANXMI010000175.1 GCF_025354735.1 Rugamonas sp. | reverse complement strand
TCGCTCGGCCCAGCCCCGGCGCAACTCAGCGTCAACTCAGCGTCAACGCAAGGTCAGCGCCAGCGGCTCCTGCGCGCTCATGCTGCCGTCGGCTAGCTGGCGCGGCGGCGTCGCGATCAGCAACTGTCCGCTGGCGCGGCCGTCGTCGTGGAGGTCGATATATATCTTCAATTGCCCATCGCGCGCCGCGAAACCGTGGTCGCCGGTGGCGGCCAGTTCATGCTGCGGCTGGTCGTCCAGCGCCGCGTACAGGCGGGCGCCCCAACTCCTCACGATCAGCGTCTGGCCGTTCGACAGCTCGTAGGCGCCGCGGTAGCGCCCCAGGTCGTCGCTGCTGACGCGATGCAAGGGCTCATTGCTGTCGAGCCGCAGCGTCGGCGCATTGACGATCACATCGTCCTGCGCGTGGACGACGCTCGACGTCATGGCCAGCAACATCAGTACGATCAGTTTTTTCATGGCCTGCCATCCTTTCAGATCGATGCGCCGCTGTGCTTGCGGGCGCATCTGTCAGTATAGGCGGCGCGCGCGCTTTGGCTTCATCCGAATGGATGAGGCGGCCGCGCTTGTTCCTGGCGCGGTGCCGCCGCCGCGCCGGTGCCGACGCCGGCGCCCAGTATCAGCGCGATCAGTTCGCCCTGGCGCGAAGTCGCCGTCTTGCGGTAGACGTGGTGCATATGTGTTTTCACCGTATTGACCGTGACGTGCTGCGACTGCGCGATCTGCTCCAGCGAACCGCCCTCGGCCAGCGCTTTCGCCACCACCGCCTCCGACGGTGTGAGGGCGAACAGCTGCTGCAAGGCCAGCGCCGGCGGCGCCGCCGCCGCCATCTCGCGCACGAAGACGATGGCCAGCGCGATGCCTGACAACAGCCTCGGCACCGGCATCGGCAGCGCCAGCGGCACGGCGCTCACCATCAGCGGCGCCTGTTGGTGGCGGTGGAAACACAGCGGCGGCGCTTGCTGGTGCCGAGCATCGGCGTCGATCGCCCGCGCCACCAGCACAGCCAGTGCCGGCGTTCCGTCGCTGGTGTCGGCCATCAGCCGTCCCTGATGACGCCGCAGCGGCGCGCCGTTTTGCAGCAGCGCATCGGCATCGGCGCTGGCGTGCAGCACGGTCAGATCGCGGTCGACGACGAGGGCGGCGCTCCGGGTGTGCGTCAGCACCGCGTCGCCGACATGCGCGATCAGTTCGGCGCGCTGCAAGCGCTCGCGCAGCGACAGGGCGCGCTTCAAATGACGGCGCAGGGCCGCGTCGCCGTCGCGATAAAGTTGGGACGGGAACGCGTGCTGGAGATCGAGCGCGGCGTCGTACAGCTGTTCGATCAGATCGGGCTTTAAGGTATCAGGCTGCTCATTCATCGCGCATTCTTTCCCGGCGATACAAGCAGCAATTCTGGTGGCGTCGCGGCCAAATGTAACGACATAAATTTCTATCGGAGGCGGGCGATTGGTCGCCGTACTGCATGGCGCAAAGTTTCCGCCTCATCATTGACGGAACGCGCGGCAGCGGTTATTATCTTGTCTTCGGAGTGTGGCGCAGCCCGGTAGCGCACCTGGTTTGGGACCAGGGGGTCCAAGGTTCGAATCCTTGTACTCCGACCAAGAACTTTTAAAACGGGCTGTCACTGACAGCCCGTTTTTCATTTCCGCAGCACTTAGGCGCGTTTTTTTGCGCCATCAAATCCGCCCGTCGTTCAACGGATAGGACCTCGCTCTTCTAAAGCGATCATGGGGGTTCGATTCCCTCCGGGCGGACCATCCTACTTTCCTCGCAGACCGCTGTGCGCCCCGGCTTTTCCGCTCGCCCCCGCATCGACACGTCCGTCCGGCGCTTCAGCCATCGAGCGGCAGGACCACCGTAAAAATCACCTGCGGCTGGTCGTAGTGGTAGGTGATGCTGCCGCCATGTTCAAGCACGATCTGGCGCACGATGTGCAGGCCCAGTCCCATGCCGCCGCGGTTGCGGGCGTTGTCGAGTGACACGCGCTTGAACGGGTCGTACAGCGCGGGCACGAGGTCGGCATCGATGGCGGTGCCGACATTGCCTATCACCAGCACGGCATGCTGGGGGCGCCGGTACAGCTCTATGCTCACCGGATGCGCCGGGTCGCCGTGACTGCGGGCGTTGTTGAGCAAATTGCTGATGACCTGGGTCAGGCGGTCGGCGTCGGCGTGGATGAAGACGCCGCTGGCGGCGTCGAGCCGGTAGTCGGTGGCCGGATGGCCGGTGCGCGCTTCGTCGACGATGTCATCGAGCACCACGCTCAGGTTGACGCGCTCGCGCTGCATGCCCAGGCCGATGCCGCGGTCGATGCGGCTCACGTCCAGGATTTGCCCGACCAGCCGTCCCATGCGCGAGCTGGAACGGCGGATGCGGCGTCCGATTTCCTTCGGCTCGCCGCCCAGTTCCAGCACCGTCGCGGCCATGCTGATGGCGTTGAGCGGGTCGCGCAAATCGTGGCCCAGCATGGCGAACAATTGCTCGCGCGCGCGTTCCGTTTCCACGTGGCGCGCAATGCTGGCGCGGTGCATTTCCCCCAGCAACTGCTGGGCGATGATGACGTGGGTGTGGTCCCAGGGCTTGGCCAGTCCCATCACCGTCTGGCACCATTCCTCGAAGGAGCCGCGCGGCGTCAGGCGCGGACCGAGCGGGCCGTGCACGGTGATCTTTTCCGGCTTGCCGCCCCAACGCACTTCCTCGATCTGCTCGGCGCGCAGCACGATCATCCAGCCATTGCTGGCGCGGTCGAAACACATCGCCAGCATGCCTATCCACTTGCCCAGCCCGTCGGCCAGTTCCGGCGGCCAGGCGACGCGCGCGTCGCGCAGCACCAGATCTTCCTCATGCCGGGCCAGCGACTTGACGATGGCCGTGGCTAAGGAACGGTCGACCTCGCCATGGATGAGGATGCGGTCGTGCAGGCTGACGATCAGCACCTCGGCCGCCAGCATGGCGCACAGCGGCGCGGCGTGTTCGGACAGCGATTGCAGCATGTCGTCGTCGCTGAGCATGGCTTCCATCAGGTGCGAGCGCAGCGCCGTCGACTGTTCGATCAGCTGGGTGCGCTGGCGCGCCTCCAGCAGCTGCACCGACGCGGCCAGCACCTGCACCATGACTTCGGTGGCCATGCGGATCGAATACGGCACCTGCTTGGGCGCCAGGTGGTGGCAGGCCAGCATGCCCCACAACTTGTCGTTGATGACGATGGAAATGCTCATCGAGGCGCCCACGCCCATGTTTTGCAGGTATTCGATATGGATGGGCGAGACGCTGCGCAGCACGCAATGGCTCATGTCGATCGGACTGTCGCCGTCGCGGCCGACCATGGGCTGGGGCGGCTCGTTGACGTCGGAGATCAGGCGCAGCGTGTTGATGATGTACAGGCGGCGCGCCTGGGCCGGGATGTCGCCGGGCGGATAGCGCATGCCCAGCAACGGCGCCAGGTCGGCGCGGCGCGCCTCGGCCGCCACTTCGCCGCTGTCGTCGTGGCGGAAGCGGTAGCCCATCACGCGGTCGAAGCCGGTCAGCGCGCGCACTTGTTCGGCGGCCATTTGCAGCAGGGCGGTGACGGATTTTTCGCGCTTGAGCCGCTCGATGGCGGCGTGCGCCTTGACGGCGAACATCGCCACGGTTTCCGAGGCCACCGTGCGGCGCTCGTATTCGATCAGGATGCGGCCCAGGTAGGTGTGCACGATGCAGTCGAACTGGTGGGCGGCGATGGTGGTTTCGACGGCCGTGTGCACCGATTCGCCGTCGGCGTTGTCGTTGACGCAGCTGGCGATGATGTCGAGCACGGCCGGCGCCAGGCCGATGGCGGCCAGCGGCAGCCCGAGCGACAGGCTCAGCTGCAACAGCTCGGGCGCGTTGCCGCTCCAGGCCGTCAGTAGTTGTGCGCGGTCGAACACCAGCAGGGCGCCGTGCGACTGTATGCTGCCGGGCAGGTGTATCGGCTCGTCGGCACAGGTCGCCAACGTGGCGGCGGCGACCGGCCGTGTGTCCGGCGGCGTCATGCGGCTTGCCCGGCGTCCAGGCGCGCGTCCAGGCCGTGCAGGGCCAGGATGCGGTCGAAGGCGTCGCGCGCGCCGTCGCAGGCGGCCGCGATGGCCGCCGGCTCGCGCACCGCCGCGCGCAGGCCGTGGAGGAAGGCGGTCCAGCGCGGGCCCGGCGCCACGTTGTCGGCCGACAGGTAGCGCAGCGGGTGGGGACTCAAGGTGGCCGCCAGCCGCCGGTACAGCACGGTGCCGCCCAATTGCGAGCCGTCGATGACGTAGCAGACGCCCCAACGGTAGGCCGCCGCGTCGCTGGCGGGCGCGCCGAAGGGGAGCTGGTGCCGATGTTCGTGCAGGTAGGGATGCCGGTCCGCCGGCGCCAGGCTGGGATCGGCCAGATCCGCCTCAATCAGGGCCAGTCTTGCGGTCGGCGGCAAAAAGTCCGGGTCCTGGGGGCCGTCGTCGAACTGGCCCAGCCATTGCTGAAGCGGCCCCAGCCATGCGCGCAGGACGAGCAGATGCTGCCGGTAGTCGGCGAACGTGGGATGGCTGCCGGCGATGGGCAGCTGGCTGTCGAGCCTGTCGTGCTGCGCTTGGGTTTCAGCGCGCAGAGCCGCCACCACATCGTATTTGGCATCGTTAAAAATAATCGTGTTCCTCCCGCGATGAGTATAGTCTGGATAGCGTGCCGACATCCTGATATTTCAAGCGAACGGCCGCCGTCCGGTGCTCCCGGCGCACGGTCCGGCCGGGCATCTGCGGTATCATGCGTCACTTTTATGCGTCACTTTTACGCGTCACCCCATCCATCAAGCCGACATGACACCGACCACGCTCCCCGACCGCGTCACCACCGAACAAACCTGCCTCTGGCTAACCGCGCAAACGAACTCGCCGTGGACGCTGGCGCGCCTGCTCGAACACGGCTTGACGCCCTACGTCTGGCTCGACTACGCGCCGGACTTGGCCGAGCTGTTCGCCGAGGGCATCACCGGCTATGCCGCGCCGGTGGTGTTCATCGAGGACACTCAGCGGCTGGCGGCCGGCAGCGACGACGTGCTGATCCGTTTTACGCGCGACTCCGAGCGCATCGCCATCGCGCTGAAGCCGCCGGGCCTGCGCCGGCCGCTGGCGGACCTGCGCTTTTTCCGGCGCGACGTCGCGCAGCTGGCGCACGATGTGCTCCATCCCAAGCCGGTCGAAGTGGCGCCGCCGCCACCGCCGGCCACGGAAAGTTTGAAAGGCATCAGCAGGGACGAGGTGCTGACCGCTTTCGGCGCGATCGTCAAGCTGAACCTGGAGCAGGCGCTGGCCGGCGCGGTCGGCATCTTCGGCGACGACGGTGCGCGCGTGCGCAAGAATTCGCGCGGCGGCAAGAACAATTATTTGTGGAATCCGGTCACGCTGGCCTTCGGCCTGAACGATGTGCACCGGGTGCCGATGTCGCACCTGAAAAAAGCCTTCGCCACGCAGGACGTTTTATGGGAGTGGCAAGCGGCCTGGCTGGAATCGCTGGCGCTGCTGGGCGAATAGGGGCGCCGGGCCGCCGCCGTCATCGCCGGCTCAGGCCGGCCGGGCGGCGTGCGCCACGCCGGCCCGGCTGAAGTAAGCGGTGGCGGCCGCCGCCAGCAGCAGCAAGGCCGAAATCGTCATCACGCTGTGCACGCCGTCCATGATGGCCGCGCCGCTGCCGCTGCCGCCGGCGACGATGGCGCCGAAGATGGCGACCCCGGTGGCGCCGCCGACCTGGCGCGCCGTGTTCAGCACGGCCGAAGCCGTCCCCGCCTGATGCCGTTCGACGCTGGTCAGGATCGACGTCGTCATCGCTGGCACGGCCAGTCCCATGCCGGCTGGTATGAGCGCCAGCCCCGGCAGCATGTCGAGGAAGGTGGCGTGGTCCGAGATGCCGAACGCGCCCAGCAGCGCGTAGCCGGCGCAGCCGATCAGGGCGCCCAGCACCATGGGCGTGCGCAGTCCGGTGCGCGCCGACAGTCGTCCGCTGGCGATATTCGAAAAGATGAAAGTGCCCGTCAGCGGCAAAAAGGTCAGCCCGGTCTGCATCACGGACAGGCCGCGCACTTTTTGCAGATAAAAACTGAGCACGAAGATCATGCCGTAATACGCGAAATTGAGCAGCACGCCCAGCAGCACGGCGCCGGAAAAGCGCAGGCTGTGGAACAGCGTCAGCGGCAGCATGGGCTCGCGCGCGCGGCGCTCGACCAGCAAAAAGGCGGCGCCGGCGATGAAGGCGAGCAGGAAGCCGCCCCGCACCAGCGCGCTGGACCAGCCCAGCGCCTGCACCTCGATCACGGCGCCGATGAAACCGGTCAGCGCCAATACCGACAGCAGCTGGCCCGGCACGTCGAAATGCCTTGCGCCCTCCTTGCGCTCCATGCGCGGCACCACCCGGCAGGTCAGCGCGAAGCCGGCGATGCAGATCGGCACGTTGACCCAGAAGATGCTGCGCCAGCCCGCCGTCGACAGCAGCAGGCCGCCTATCACCGGGCCGGCCGCGATCGACACGCCGCCGGCCGCCGTCCACCAGCCTATGGCCTTGGCCAGCAGCTTTTTATCGTGGGCGTAGGCGGCGTTGAGGATGGACAGCGAGCTCGGCACGAGCAGCGCCGCGCCCACGCCCTGCACCGCGCGCGCCGCGTTCAGCGCCATCGCCGACGGCGCCATCGCGCAGGCGACGGAGGCCAGCGTGAACAGGCCGAAGCCGGTCAGGAACACGCGTTTGGAGCCGAACTTGTCGCCCATCACGCCGGCCGACAGCAGGAACACGGCGAAGCCCAGCGTGTAGGCGTCGACCACCCACTGCAGGGCGCTGACGCCGGCGCCCAGTTCCGCGCCCATGCTGGGCAGCGCCACGTTGACGATGGTGACGTCGAGCTGGACGATGATGAAGGCGAAGCTGGTCGCCAGCAGCACCGCCAGCGAAGGCGGGCGCGGCGGGCTCGATGTCGCGGGCATGGCATTCTCCGGAAACGATGAGGCATAAAATGCGGTACCGATACGGCATTTAAAAAACGCCCGGTAATGAATCGGCCGCCCTCTCGGCGGCGCAGCCGAAAGTATAATCGATCACCCGGAACACAGCCGTGTCGCCGATGGTCTCGATGGTCTCGATTGTCTATTAACGGAGCTACTACCATGCCATATGTCAATATCCGCATCACCCGCGAAGGCGTCACCCCGGAACAGAAGGTGGAACTGATCGAAGGCGTCACCGATTTGCTGGCGCGCGTGCTCAACAAGAATTCCGCCACCACCTTCGTCATTATCGATGAAGTCGACACCGACAACTGGGGCTTGAACCGCGAAAGCGTCACCACCGTGCGCGCCCGCGCGGCGGCCAAGCTGGCGGCCGCCGAAGGCACGGCGCCATGACGGCGGACCGCGGCGTCGATCCGGCGCGTCAGGCGGCGCGGCTCTGCTGCTGCTCCAGCGTCGGGTAATCGAGATAGCCTGGCTCGGCGCCGCCGTAGAAGGTGGCGCGGTCGTAGGCGTTGAGCGGCGCGTTGCTGGTCAAGCGCTCGACCAGGTCGGGATTGGCGATGTAGCTGCGGCCGAAGGCGACGGCGTCGGCGCCGCCGGCGGCCAGCAGCGCCTCGGCGCTGTCGCGCGTGTAGCCGCCGGCCGAAATCACCGGGCCGCTGAAGGCCTGGCGGAACAGGGCGACGTTGTTGTCCAGGCCGGCGCGCAGTTCGTCCGACAGTCCCAGTTCGGCGGCGCGCGCCTCGACCAGGTGCAGATAGGCCAGGGGGCGCTGGCTCAGCTGCGCCAGCACATGGCCGAACAGCGCCGTGGTGTCGCTGTCGCGCATGTCATTGAACTGGCTGAACGGCGACAGGCGGATGGCGGTGCGGTCGATGCCGATTTCCGCGCCGATGGCGTCGACCACGTCGAGCAGGAAGCGGCTGCGGTTTTCGATGCTGCCGCCGTAGTTGTCGGTGCGCAGATTGCTGCCGTCGTGCAGGAACTGGTCGATCAGGTAGCCGTTGGCGCCGTGGATTTCGACGCCGTCGAAGCCGGCCAGCATGGCGTTGCGGGCGGCTTGGCGGAAGTCGCCGACGATGGCGCCGATCTCGTCCGCTTCCAGCGCGCGCGGCGTTTCAAAGGCGGTCAGCGCGAATTCGCGGGTAAAAGCCATGCCGGTGGCCGGCGCCACGGCCGACGGCGCCACCGGCGCCAGGTTGTCGCTGGTGTAGCTGGAGTACGAGACCCGGCCGCCGTGGGCGATCTGGAGGAAGATGCGTCCGCCCCGTGCGTGCACGGCCCGCGTCACCTTTTTCCAGCCGTCGATCTGGGCCTCGGTGTGGATGCCGGGCATGCCGGGATAGGAGTGGCCGAGCGCGCCGATGCGGGTCGACTCGGTGATAATCAGGCCGGCCGAGGCGCGCTGCGCATAATAGTCGGCGTTCATTGCGGTCGGCACGCCGCTGTCGCCGGCGCGCATGCGGGTCAGCGGCGCCATGATGATGCGGTTGGGCAGTTCGATGCGGCCGAGGCGGATAGTTTGCAGCAGGGCGGTAATGGTGGTCATGATAATTCCTTTATAGATAGCCGGAGCAGGCCTCCGGTGAGCAACATCGAATGGAGTAACGGGTGGGGGCTTATTTGCTGGCGCTGACAACCGCGCTGGCGCTGGTGCGCTGGCCGGCGCCCCAGACCACCAGCAGGGCGGCGATTTCGCACAGGGCGCCAACCCAGCCCAGGTCGCTGACCGCGCCCTTGACCAGGGTGAAGGAACCGAGCGCGGCACCGAGCGAGAAGCCGAGGTAGAGGAAGGAGGCGTTCAGCGACAGGGCGATGGGCGCGGCCTGGACGCCGGCGATGCCGATCAGGCGGGCCTGCTGCGCCGGATGTACGGCCCAGGCCGCCACACCCCAGACGAACACGCCGATCCAGACCGGCAGCAGCGCGGCCGACGGCAGCAGCCAGTGGCCGGCGGCCGACATCGCCGCCAGGGCCAGCGCCGCGATCAGCAGGCTGGGCGCGATGACGGACTGGGCGCCTTTTTTGTCGTTGACATGGCCGCCGATGAACACGCCGACGGCCGCCGCCGCGCCCCAGGTGAACAGGGCGGCGCCGATTTCGGTGGCGTTCATGTTGGCCGTCGCGGCCAGCAGCGGCGACAGATAGGTGTAGACGGTGTAGCAACCCATGGCCCACAGCGTGGTCATCAGCAGTGCCTTGAGCATGGCCGGCTGGCGCACCACGGCCAGCCGTTCGGCCAGCGTGGCGACGTGCAGATTCGCGCCGGATGAGCGGTCGAGGCCGTTGACCAGGCCGGCCACGGCCAGCAGGGCCAGGGCGCTGACGCCGGCGAACGTCATGCGCCAGCCGAAGTGCGCGCCGATGTAGGCGCCCAGCGGCACGCCGAGTGCGATGGCGATGGTGGTGCCGCCGTTGACGATGGCCAGCGCGCGGCCGCGCCGCTGCGGCGCCGCCAAGGTGCCGGCGAGGGCGTTGGCGGCCGGAATGTAGACGCTTGCCGCCAACGCCAGCAGCACGCGCGCCGCCATCAAGCTCCAGTAGCCGTCGGCGCGGAAGGCGATCAGGTTGGCGGCGGCGAAGGCGGCCATGGCCCAGATCAGCAGCGTGCGGCGGTTCAGGTGGCCGGTGACGGCGGTCAGGATGGGCGAGCTGAAGGCGTAGGCCAGCGCGAACACGGTCACCAGCTGGCCGGCGGCGGCGGTCGACACGCCCAGGTCGGACGACATCTGCGGCAGCAGGGCGGCGATCATGAAGCCTTCGGTGCCGATGGCGAAGGCGCCGAGCGCCAGCCAGATCAGGGGAGTGATGCTTTGCTGGGTGTCAGGTTTCATCGTCTGTTCTCGTTTAAATTAGACCGGTCTGTTATTTTCGTGGCGAAAATAAAAGGAGACGGATCTCCTTTTACTGCGCCGCTGTCGGGATCAGGCCAGCGCGGTGGCCAGGCCCACGTTCAAGAAGATGTCGAGCGCGCGGCGGTTCTTTTCAACCCGGCCCCGCAAGACCGCGCCTTCCCAGGCGTCGAGCAGGAAGATGGACAAATCTTCCGGCGTGAATTTGCCGCCTATGCTGCCGTCGGCCTGGCCGTCGCGGATGGCGCCGGCGATGGCCGTCGACCACACGCCGTACACGGCCGCGAGGCGGTCGCGTATCATCGGGCTGCTGTCGCCGAGTTCACCGCTGAGGTTGCCCAGCAGGCAGCCGTGGACGAATTCCTTGTCGATGAACATATTGTTCAAGCCGGTGAAATACTGCTTCAGCCGTTCCGTCGGCGCGACCGACTGGTCCGCCAGTATCAGGCGGCGGGTCGGGTTGGAGCCGTATAGATCGACGACTTCGGCGCCCAGCGCTTCCTTGCTGGCGAAGTGGTGGTAGAACGAACCCTTCGGCACGCCAGCGGCCGTGGTGATGTCGAGTACGCCCGTCGCGTTGTAACCGTTGTGGTGCATCGCCTTCAGGCCGGCGGCAACGATATTTTCCCTGAGATTTGGTTTAGCCATGTCGCTATTATTAGACCGGTCGTCTCAAAAGTCAAGCGGATTTTGTTCGCGCCGGCTTTCCATCCCGACGCGGACGCGGGGCCGCGCGGTCCGCCGATCCGGCCCCGCGATGGCGGCGGCTTGCCCTTATTCCGGGCGGCGGGATAGGGCGCCGGCAGGACGACGGCGCCGCCTTCGAGCAGCGACTTGAGGTTGGAAATGATCTTCGGCCAGCCGCCGGAAACGGCGTCGATCAGCTTCGACGGTTCGCGCTCGATGCTGTGCGTGATCGACAGTTTGACGGCCGCGCCGGCCGGTTCCAGTTCCATGGTGCACAGCGAGTCGCCTTCGGCCTTCAGCTCGGGCATGTTCTGGTGCTGCCAGCGTATCACCAGGCGACGCGGCGGCGTAGCCTCGACGATGTGGCCGGCGTCGTAGACCACGCCGTCGCCGGACACGATCTTCCACGGCGATCCCGCCTTCCACTCGCTTTCGCAGTGCATGCCGAACCAGTACTGCTTCATGAACTCGGCGTCGGTCAGCGCCGACCACAGCTTTTCCGGCGTCGTGCGGATGTAGCTGACATAAACAAAAGTCGATTTATTCATTGCTATCCTCCAGTCGTTGTTTCAGGCCGCCCAGCGCTGTGAGGCGGGGTTGTTCGAACTTGGCGATCCAGCGCTCATGGATTTCCTGCAGCGGCACCGGATTGAGGAAGTGCAGCTTCTCGCGGCCGCGCCACATGACGGCCACCAGGCTGGCCGCCTCCAGCACGCCGATGTGCTGCGTCACGCCTTGCCGCGTCATGTCCAGGTGCACGCACAAATCGTTGAGCGTGCGGCCGTCGTATGCGTGCAGCAAATCGAGCAGCTTGCGTCGGCTGGGATCGGCGAGGGCTTTGAACAGCAAGTCGGTGTCATCGGGAGGTTCGGCCATGGGCTGTCATATGCAAGTAATCCATTGCATGAAGTATAGGCAAGCAATCGCTTGCATGTCAAGCGCGCGCGTGGCGACAACGGCGTAGACAATGAAAAAAGCCGGCTTGCGCCGGCTTCGTAGCGGGCGCGGCGACCATCCCTTTCAGGACAGCGCCGCGCTGGCTCAGATTACCACCATGCTTCCAGTTGCAGGCCAGCCGAGGTGCCGCTGGTACCGTTGCCGTAGACGGCGCCGGAGTTGTTGCTGGCGTTGACCAGGGGAGTGGCCGCGCCATTCCACTTGCCGTAGGTGACGTAGAAGCGCAACTCAGGACGCGACCAGTACGATTCGCCCATGGCGATGGTCGGCGCGATCGTGAACTTGGTCAAGTGCGCGGTGTCGCCGGTCGAATCTTGCTTGAGCGAGGTGTAGCCCAGCTCGCCTTGCAGCTTGAAGTTCTGCGTGAACGCGTAGACCGGACGCACGCCGGCGGTGACCCAGGTGTTGCGCAGGGTGATGTCGTCGGCCTTGTCCTTTTGGTACAGGGCCACGAATTCC
>NZ_JANXMI010000157.1 GCF_025354735.1 Rugamonas sp. | reverse complement strand
GGTTAGCGGGCGCGCAGCGCGTCGGCGCAGTCGCGCACCAGGGACGGGCCGGCGTAGATCAGGCCGCTGTACAACTGCACCAGCTGGGCGCCCGCCTCGATCTTGACCTTGGCGTCGGCGCCGCGCATGATGCCGCCCACGCCGATGATCGGCAGGGCGTCGCCCAGCTCGGCCTTGAGCAGGCGGATCACCGTGTTGGACAGCTCGAACACCGGCGCGCCGGACAGGCCGCCCGTTTCGGCGCCGTGCTGCATGCCGTCGACGGCGGCGCGGCTGAGCGTGGTGTTGGTGGCGATCACGCCGTCGATTTTGTGGCGCAGCAGCGCGTCGGCGATGTTCTTGACTTGTTCGCCATCCATGTCGGGCGCGATCTTCAGCGCCAGCGGCACGTAGCGCTGGTGCCGGTCGGCCAGGCGCGCCTGCGCCGATTTCAACTGCGACAACAGGCCGTCGAGTTCCGAGCCGCCTTGCAGCTGGCGCAAATTCTTGGTGTTGGGCGAAGAAATATTGACCGTCACATAACTGGCGTAGGGATAGACTTTTTCCAGGCACAGCAGGTAATCGTCGGCCGCGCGCTCGATCGGCGTGTCGGCGTTCTTGCCGATGTTCAAGCCCAGCACGCCGAGCTTGTCCTGGTAAAACTTCGACGCCTGCACATTGGCGACGAAGGCGTCGACGCCGCCGTTGTTGAAGCCCATGCGGTTGATGATGGCGTGCGCGCCCGGCAGGCGGAACATGCGCGGCTTGGGATTGCCGGCCTGGGCCCGCGGCGTCACGGTGCCGACCTCGATCGAGCCGAAGCCGAGGTCGGCCAGCGCGTCGATGTAGGCGCCGTCCTTGTCGAGGCCGGCGGCCAGGCCGACCGGGTTCTTGAAGGTGATGCCCATGACGGTGCGCGGATCGGCCGGCGGTGGCGTGAGCAGCCGGGTCAAACCCAGCGCGGCGGCGCGTTTCAGGGCGGGCAGGGTGAAGTGGTGGGCCGCTTCGGCGTCCATCGCGAACAGCAGCGGACGGGCCAGGGAGTACAGGAATTTTTCGGTCATGGGGGCGCTCAGGATAAGTTGGCGGTATTTTACCGTGTCCTGCTGGCGCCGCCCGGCTTTATGGCGCCGGGTCCAGCACGCTCCACTGGCCCTTGATGCGCGCTTCCAGCGGCTTGAAGTTGACCTTGTACGACATCTTCGGACTGTCGGCGATCCAGTAGCCGAGGTAGACGTAGGACAGCTTCAGTTCGCGCGCCTGCTCGATCTGCCACAGCACGTTGTAGGTGCCGTAGGACGCGCCGGCGACGTCGGGGTCGAAGAAGGTGTAGACCGACGACAGCCCGTCCGACAGCACGTCGATGATGCTGACCATGCGCAGCGTGCCGTCCGGTTCGCGGAATTCGACCAGCCGCGTGTTGACCCGGCTTTGCAGCAGGAATTGCGCGTACTGGTCGCGGCTGTCCTGGTCCATGCCGCCGCCGGCGTGGCGCTTGCTCTGGTAGCGCAGATAGAGCGCGTAGTGTTCGTCCGAAAACAGCAGCGAGGCCACGCCCGTGCGCAGCGTGCCGTGCCTGGCCCACGCGCGGCGCTGGCCGCGGCTGGGCTGGAACAGTTGCGCCACCACGCGTACCGGGATGCAAGCCTGGCAGCCGTCGCAATAGGGCCGGTAGGTGAAGATGCCGCTGCGGCGGAAGCCGTTCTTGACCAGCTCGGAATACACGTCGGCATTGATGAGATGGGATGGCGTGGCCACCTGCGAGCGTGCCTGCCGCGCATCGAGATAGCTGCAAGGATAGGGCGCCGTCGTGTAAAACTGTAGCGTCGCGAAGGGCAGGTCGTTGAGATGCGTCATGCGCGTCCTATCGTTACGGGGGCAACAATCGGGATCGAAGTCGGTCTGTCCATATCATAGCGCGTAGTCGGGCTTTCGGCGCGGTCGTGCAATAGTTGTTGCTTTTAAGCCGGCTCAGCCGAATGGGGCTTGCGGCCGCCAGTCGGTGATCGCCGGCAGCGCGATGCTGTCGCGCAAATGGGCCATGAAGCGCGCGCGCGAAATCGGCGCCGCGCCCAGCGAGGCCAGGTGCGCGGTTTCTTGCTGGCAGTCGATCATGGCCACGCCGTGGGCGCGCAAAAAATGCACCAGGTAGGCCAGCGCGATCTTGGAGCCGTCGGTGACGCGGGCGAACATCGATTCGCCGTAAAACATGCGGCCTATGGCCACGCCGTAGGCGCCGCCGACCAGTTCGCCGTCCAGCCACAGCTCGGCCGAGTGCGCGTAGCCGAGCCGGTGCAGGCCGCTGTAGCCGGCGATGATGTCGTCCGAAATCCAGGTGCCGGGGCCGTCCCGGCGCGGCGCGGCGCAGGCCCGCATGACGGCCTCGAAGGCGCTGTCGAAGCGCACCTGCCAGCGGCCGTCGGTGGCGGCGCTGCGGGCCACCTTGCGCAGGGTCTTCTTCAGGCTGTCGGCGACGCGGAAGCGCTCCGTCATCAGCACCATGCGCGGATCGGTGCTCCACCACAGTATCGGCTGGCCCTCGGAAAACCAGGGGAAGATGCCGCGCTGATAAGCCGCCAGCAGGCGCTGCGGCGACAGGTCGGCGCCGGCCGCCAGCAGGCCGGGCGCGTCGTCGGTGAGCGCTTCGGAAACGTCGGGGAAGGGGGTGTGCGCGTCTAGCCAGGGGATCATGGCCGGCTCAAAGGTCCGAGCGCATCGGCCGGTTGATGTCCAGCGTGTGGAAGCCGTAGCCACCGTTGCCATATCCTTTGCCGTCGGCGGCGCGCATGCGGGCGCGGTCGGCGAAGAACAGCTCGAGCGTCGTGCGTATCGTCGGGAAGGCCAGCTCGTCCCACGGGATTTGCGCTTCGCTGAACATTCGCACGTCCAGGCTTTCCTCGCCGGGCGCGAAGTCGAGGTCGGTCAGCGTGGCCAGGTAAAACATGTGGACCTGGTGCACGCGCGCCACGTTGAGCAGCGTGAACAGCGGCCCCAGCGTGATGTGCGCGCCCGCTTCCTCGACCGTTTCGCGCAGCGCCGCTTCGGCCGTGGTCTCGTTGTTTTCCATGAAGCCGGCCGGCAGCGTCCAAAAGCCCAGGCGCGGTTCGATGGCGCGCTTGCACAGCAGCACTTTCAATACGCCATCGGCTTCCCAGACGGGAATCGAGCCCAGCACCATTTTCGGATTTTCATAGTGGATGGTCGCGCAGTGGCCGCAGACGTAGCGGAGGCGGTTGTCGCCGGCCGGGATGGCCTGGGCGACCGGATGGGCGCATTCGGAACAAAATTTCATGGGTGGGAGCTCAGGTCGTGTATGTGCTTACTTTACACCGATTGCGCCGTTTATGGCGGCCGGCGGCCACGCCGTCATAGGGCGGGCGGGACGCTATGCGCCTGGCGGTCTGAATTAATTAGGACTATCGCGCACGATAGTGGGATTAAGATTGCCTAAGTTGCCGATCTGCCCTATAATACATGCACAGACGCGGGGTGGAGCAGTCTGGCAGCTCGTCGGGCTCATAACCCGAAGGTCGCAGGTTCAAATCCTGTCCCCGCAACCAGATATATAAAGCCGTTGATTCTTCCAAGAATCAACGGCTTTTGTCTTTTCCGGCCCGGTTTTTTTGGAGGCCATCCTCAGTCGATATACATTGCTGATTGTCAAAGCATCCCCTATAACGACTAGGTGTCCACTTCAAGGAATACCATGAATGCAGTCGCAAGCTTGCGCAGGACCATGGCCGGCGCCGTGCTGGCAGGGCTGACGGTGCTGGCCGGAAGCGCGATGGCCGCCAACGGCGATTCGTCCGCGTCGGCCGCCTCCGAGAAAATCTCCATCGGCACCATGTCGATCCTGACGGCGCCGCTGGTCAGCGTGGCCGGCTCGGCGCGGGGCGATTCCGGCCTGGCGCAGGGTTCGGCGACGGCCGTCGTCGGCGGCGCTTATGTCGTCAGCGGCGTGGGGCAGGGCGCGGGCGAGACGGTGGAAGTGATCCTGTCGTCGGCCGCGTCGGCGGCCAGGCTGTCGGTCACGCTGAGCGGCAAAGCCGTCCATGCGATCGGCATGTCGGTCGGCACGACAGTGCAAGTGGTGTCCGAAACCACGGGCACGCTGCTGCTCGCTTCCGGCCAGGTCGTGGCCTTCATACCGAACGCGCTGGGTCAGGCGCTGCTGTCGCAGCAACGCTTGCCGGAGCAATGATCGCGCCGCTGAAGGCGGCGGGGACGCGGGTCGCGCTGAGCATCGGGCTGAGCATCGGCTTGAACCTGGCCCTGTGCATGGCGCCCGCCTTTGCCGGACAGGCTTGCACGGACCATCCCATCACCCGCACCGCGCTTGAGAACGCGTTGACCACCAGCGCGAATGTGCAGGCGGCGCTGAACGCCTCGGGCGGCGAGGTGGCCATCGTCGGACGGCAGGGCAATGATCTGTCCGAATATGGCTTGAAATACACCCATGCTGGCTTCGTCTTCCGGGCGGCGCCGGACCAGCCGTGGCGCGTCTATGAATTGCTCAACCAGTGCGGTACGGCCGACTCCGAGTTATGGGTCGACGGCCTCGCCAATTTTTTCCTCGACGATCCGTTCACGTTCGACGCGGTGCTGATCGTGCCGCCGCCTGCGGTGGCGGCCAGGCTGGCGCGGCTGCTGGGCCAGCCGGCGCAGCTGCACCACTTTCACGAGCGCCAATACAATATGGTCGCCTATCCGTTTTCGACCCGATACCAGAACTCGAACCAGTGGCTGCTGGAATTGCTGGCCGCCGCCGAGGCCAGCGACGTGCGCGTGCGCGACCGCGAACAGGCGCAGGCATGGCTGAAGCTGGTCGGCTATCGGCCGACGGAAATGCACATCGGGCCGCTGACCCGGCTGGGCGGACGCATGTTCAAGGCCAACGTCGCGTTCGACGATCACCCGAATCAGCTGCGTTTTTCCGACCGCATCAACGTGGTGACGGTGGAATCGATCATGGCGTTTGTGCGCCAGCGCGACGAGGGCTGGACCATCTTGGAGCTCAAGAGCGGGCATTGAAGGGCGCGTCGGCCGGGCCGGGCGCGCCCCGCGGACTCAGGCTGCGCGGCGTGGCAGCTTCCAGTCGGGACGGACGAAGTGGCAGGTGTAGCCGTTCGGCAGGCGCTCCAGATAATCCTGATGCTCCGGTTCCGCTTCCCAGAAGTCGCTGGCGGCGGTCACTTCGGTGACGGCTTTGGCCGGCCACAGGCCGGAGGCGTCGACGTCGGCGATGGTGTCGAGCGCGACGCGCTGCTGTTCCGGGCTGGTATAGAAAATCGCCGAGCGGTAGCTGGTGCCGATATCGTTGCCCTGGCGGTTCTTGGTGCTCGGATCGTGGATCTGGAAGAAGAATTCCAGCAGCTCGCGATAGCTGGTCAGGGCCGGATCGAAGACGATTTCGATGGCTTCGGCGTGGCTGCCGTGGTTGCGATAGGTCGCGTTCGGGACGTCGCCGCCGCTGTAGCCGACGCGCGTCGAGATCACGCCCGCGCGTTTGCGCACGAGATCTTGCACGCCCCAAAAGCAGCCGCCGGCGAGTATGGCAGTTTCTGTAGTCATGGTAATTCCTTTAACGCTAGATAGATGCTTGAATGAATCTGGCCGGCGTGCCGCCCGATGCGTGCGCCGGCCGTCCGAGAGCGTCTATGTTACCCGCGATCGGCGCATCTTGCTCAGCGCCGCGCGGCGGCCGGGATCGCAGCCGGGGTCGCAATCGGGGTCGCGACGGGAGTGATGGGGGCGATGGCGGGACCGACGGCGGGCGGACGCGCCGGCGGCTGCGGCCGGTGGCTGCGCGGGCGCGATATCGGCCACGCGCTGGCGGCGTTGGCGCCATCGTGGGCGCGCGTGCCGGGCATCTGCGCGAACGCGGCCCAGGCCAGGGCGAAAGCGGCGGCGGCGCGCGCCAGATTGGCCAGCTTCATCATCGACCTCCTGCCGTGGTTCCGAAGGGGAATGGGCAGTGTGGGCGTGGATGCCCCGGTCGCTATTGCGCGACGACAAGTAGCGAACGGTTTAGGCCGTGAGATGGTGTTTCAGCGGTTTTATTTTTGGCACGCCATTTTTTCGGGCCTGCCACACATCCAGATAGGCCAGTTGACGCGCCGGTTTAGGTGCGTGGCGCGCTTGTATGCCCGCCTTGCTCCCTTGCTCAAAGAACGCCTGCGGGCCTTTGTGGCGGAATGACTTAATCATTCCGCAGCGTATAGCGTAGCGTTTCGCGTATCAAATGGAATATGCTCGCGATACCGACGGCATCAAGTCGCCAGCGTCCTTTATAACCGTGCCGCAGTCCTGCCGTAGCGCGAGGGTCAAGCGGATTTGTCGTCGTCGTCGGTCGAGGCTTGGCGCGGGTGCAGGCTGGCCCACAAATGGGCCGCCGCCATCGTGCGGTGCGGCCGGTAGCGTTCGAGGATTTTTTCCGTCTGCGCGATGTCGGGCCGCGCCTCGCCGCCGAGCAGGTGATGGAGCGCGGTGCGGATCGCGACGTCGCCATGCAGCGAGCAGTCGGCGTAGCCGTATCCTCGCAGCAGTCCATAGTTGACGGTCCACGGGCCTATGCCCTTGACCGCCAGCAGCGCCGCCGCCACCGCGTCGATGCCGCGCGACGGCGTCAGCTCCAGCGCCAGTTCGCCGCTGTCGACCAGGCGCGCCAGGCGCAGCAAGGTCTCCGCCTTGGCGCGCGAAAATTTGCGGCCGGTGAGCGCGTCGACGTCCAGCCGCGCCGCCTCGGCCGCCGCCGGATAGCACCACAGGCCGCCGCCGTGCCGGCGCCCGGCCAGCAGCACGAAGCTGCGCCGCAGCGCGATCGCGAACGGCAGGTTGATTTGCTGGCCGATGATGGCCCACGTCAGCGCCTCGAACAGGGTGGCCGACTGCACGATGCGCAGGCCGGGCTGGGCCCGCGTCAACGCGCCGAACAGCTTATCGTCGGCCGCGAAATCGAGGAAGGGCTGCGGATCGATGCGCAGGCCGAGGATGTTGAGCACGACGTCGCGCGCGGCCGCCTCCAGCGCCGGCGTCGGCGCGCCGTCGGCCAGCACGGTGCAGCTGGCGCTGGCGAGCGCCGCATCGAAAGCGATATCGAATTCCAGCGCCACGCCGCCGAGCAGCACGCCCTTGCGCAAGCGGCGCGCGCCCACCTGCTCGGCCAGGCTTTCCTGATCGCGGCTGTGGAACGCCAGCACATCGTCGAGCCGGTAGCCGGCCGGCAGCGCCAGCGGCCACCGCATCGCCGCCGCGCTCATGCCGCCGGCGCCTTGCGCGGCGCGCCGAAATGGGGACGGAAGCCCGTCACCAGCGCGGTGCCGACGATGACGACGGCGGCGCCGACCAGCGTGTACCAGCCGACGATCTCGTTCAGGAACAGCGTGCCCCACAAGATGCCGAACAGCGGCGTGAGGAAGGTCACGGTCAGCGCCGACGTCGCGCCGACATCGGCGATCAAGCGGAAGTACAGCAGATAGGCGACGCCGCTGCACACCACGCCGAGCGCCAGCACGGCGCCCATGATGCCGATGGTGGGCACGCCCGGCGCCGGGAAGAAGGGCAGCGCCGGCAAGACCATCAGCGCGGCGGCCCACATGCTGCCGTGGGCGTTGGCGAACGGATCGATCTTTTTCGCGGACTTGGCGTAGGTGCTGGCGACGCCGTAGTTAAAGGAGGCGAACAGCGCGGCCGCGATCGCCAGCGCGGCGCCGGGACGCGCGCTGACATGGTCGAAGCCGACCAGCAGCGCCACGCCGCAAGTGCCCAGCGCGAGGCCCAGCAGCACGCGCCCGCTCACCATGTGGCGCGACCACGCGGCGCTAATCAGGGCGCCCCAGATCGGCGCGGTGGCGTTCAGCACCGACAGCAGCGACGCCGACAAGGTGCCGGCGGCGTAGGCGAACAGCAGGAAGGGCAGGCCGGAGTTGAAGCAGCCGAGGACCAGATAATGCTTCCAGTGCTGGCGCAGATGCAGCGGCTTTTTCAGCAGCGCGCCGACGATGGCGAGGAACACGGCGGCCGACAGCAGGCGGTATTCGATCATCACGGCGGGGCCCAGCACGGGCGCGGCGATGCGCATGAAGAGGAAAGAGCAGCCCCAGATCGACGCCAGGAAAACCAGCCGCAGTAAATTGGACGCGCTCATGCCTGCCCCTCGATGTAAAGACGCCATTGTCGCTCACTTGCGGGCGGCTGGCACGCCGATTCTTGCGATTGAATTATGCGGGGCGGATTTTAAGTGGCCGGCGGCCGATCAAGAGCGCGGCGCTACGAGATATCGACCAGGCAGGCGTCGCTTTCGGCCGACGTTAGCGCGGCCGCGTGCTGGATTTGCAGCGCGGCCGGCACGCCGTTTTTCACCGCCGTCAATTCAGCGAGTATCGAGATCGCGATTTCGGCCGGCGTCTTGCTGCCGATGTAAAGTCCGATCGGACCATGCAGGCGCGCCAGCTGTACCGGCGTGACGTCGAATTGCAGCAGGCGTTCGCGCCGCTTGGCGTTGTTGGCGCGCGAGCCGATGGCGCCGACATAAAACGCGGCCGACTTGAGCGCCTCCATCAAGGCCAGGTCATCGAGCTTGGGATCGTGCGTCAGCGCGACGACGGCGCTGCGGTGGTCGAGCTTCAGTTCCAGCACCAGGTCGTCCGGCATGGCGTGCACCAGCTGCACGCCGTCGACGTGCCAGCCGGCGCGGTATTCTTCGCGCGGATCGCAGACGATGACGCTGTAGTCCATCGCGATCGCGATCTGCGCCAGAAAGCGCGACAGCTGGCCGGCGCCGATGATGAGCAAACGCCAGCGCGGACCGTGCAGCGTCACCATGTGCCGCTGCGTCACCTGCATCACGGCGCCGGCGGGAGCGACGGCCAGCGTGACGGCGCCGCTGTGCAGGTCGAGCGTGCGCTGCACCAGCTCATGGCGTTCCAGCCGTTGCAGCAGTTCGGCCACCTGGCTGTGGGGGCCGAGCGGTTCGATCGCCAGTTCGATGGTGCCGCCGCAGGGCAGGCCGAAACGGTGGGCCTCGTCGGCGCTGATGCCGTAGCTGACGATTTCCGGCGCCGTGCGCACGATGCCGTGGGTGCGCACGTGGGCGATCAAATCATCCTCGATGCAGCCGCCCGAGACCGAGCCGACCACGCGGCCGTCGTCGCAGATGGCCAGTGTGGCGCCGATAGGGCGCGGGCTGGAACCCCAGGTTTTGATGACGGTGACCAGTTCGCAGCGGTGGCCGCCGGCGATCCATTCGGCGCTGGTTTTTAATACTTCGAGGTCGATGCTATCCATGTTTTGCCACTCCGTGCTTCCGATGCGTATCACCGCGAGCTATGGAATATACTATGGCTCTCCAAAGCTTGCAGGAAGTGGTCATGGTCAAGAGTGTCAACAAGAATGCCAACGCCGATGACGGTACGCCCAAGTTCGGGCGCCTGCTGATCGTGCTGATATTGTGCGTGCTGTTTTGCGTCTTCATGACCTGGCTGATGGCCGAGGTCTTCCCCAATTTTCCCAACTTTTAATCGCCGGGCCAAGGACCGGGGCCGGGCCTTAACGCATCTTGCAGATGACGCTCAAGGCGTTGTCGTAAGGGCTGTCCGGCACCACGTCTTCGGCGTTGAATTTTTCGTATTTATAGTTTTCGACCGGCTCGCCCTTGCCCATCGCTTCCGGATAAAAAACCTGCGACAGCAAGGTGGTGGTGCGCTCGTCGCAGGAATACAGATGCAGCGCCTTCACCGAGCGATAGCTCTTGCCCTCGGGCGTGGTCTGGTCGGCGCTGAAGCTGTGTAGCGACCAGACCTTGCGCACCTTGTCCATCTTGATGATGCTGCCCTTGTCGATGTAGAAGCTGCTGCCGCTGCCATTGCTGACGCGCGCCCACTGCGCCGCGCCGGCGTTGACGCTCAATCCGGCGCCGAGGACCAGCAACAGCATCAGGCAGATTTTTTTCATCGCGCTTGCTCGCTCAAAGATTCAAACAATTATGGCAGCAGCGGCTTTTTCGCCGACTGCTTTGCCTTGATCTCGGCCACCGTGCGGTCGATGCCGGCCAGCCGCTGCGCCACGCCCGGATGCGTGGCCGTATAGCCGTTCAATACGGAGGCCGGATATTGCGACGACAGCCGCTGCCAGAACGCGTGCGCGTGTTCGACGTTGTAATTGGCGCGCGCCAGCAGGTACAGGGCCAGGCGGTCGGCCGCCACGTCGAAGTCCGGCGGCACCGGCTTGACGCCCGCGCTGCCGATCAGGATGGACAGGTCCGGCCGCACCGCGACCAGATCGTCGATGATGCTGCCGATGGTGTTCGTCATGCGCAGCGTGCCGGCATGGCCCAGCATGTTGTGCGCCATGTCGGTCGCCAGCACGAAGGCGATGGCCTCGTCGCTCTGCGCGAAGTTGACCATGCCGCGCGTGATGAGCACGCGCGTGCCGTCGGCGTAGGAATTGATATTGTCCGCGTTGCCCAGGTCGACCTTGAACGCGCAGGCGCGCGTGTACGGGATCTTCAAGCCTTCGGCGAGGCCGCCGCGCTTGACCGACAAGGCCAGCATGGCGTGGTCACCGGCCAGCGCGCCGAAGATGGCGGCGGCGCTGGTTTCCGCGTTGGGGCCCGTCGGCAGCGGCTTGCCCTCCACCGCGACCAGGGCGTCGCCCTTGCGCAGGCCGGCGCGCGCGGCGCCGCTTCCGGGCAGCACGCCCGACACCTGCAGGCGGTCGCCGTAGCCGAGCACCGCGTGCGCGGCGTCGGCGAAGTCGCCCGGATACGAGTATTTGTTCTTGGCCGTGAAGCCGAGCAGATTGCGGGCCTGGGCCTTGCACAAGTCGGCGTTATCGATCAGCAGCGGCGCGGCCACGCGATACAGGCGGTCCTGGATCTCGACCATGCGCGTCAAGTCGCTTTGGGCGGCCGCCATTTTCGCGGTCAGCGGCGGCGCTTCTTCCACCACCGGCTTGGCGGGCGGCGTCGGCGGTGCCGGCGGCGGCGCCGGTTTGAACACCGAACAAGCGGACAACATCAGCGCCGCGGTGAGCGTGGCGACGGTCTTGATATTTCCTGCAAGCTGTTGGCCCATCCGTGGCGCGCCTTTCTTATGGTGTGCTGATTGTGTGCTTGGAGTTTGCTAAGTGTGTGCTTAGTGTTTGCCGGTGCTGCCGAAACCGCCGGCGCCGCGTGCGCTGGTGTCGAAGTCGTCGACGATATTGAAGCCGACCTGTAACACCGGCACGATGACGAGCTGCGCCAGCCGTTCCATCGGGTTCAGGGTGAAGGCGCCGTGGCCGCGGTTCCAGGTCGAGATCATCAGCTGTCCTTGATAATCGGAGTCGATCAAGCCTACCAGATTCCCCAGCACGATGCCGTTTTTGTGGCCCATGCCGCTGCGTGGCAAAATCATCGCCGCGTAGCCGGGATCGGCCACGTGGATCGCCAGGCCGGTCGGAATGAGCACGGTCTGGCCGGCTTCGATGACGATGGGCGCATCGATGCAGGCGCGCAGATCGAGGCCGGCGCTGCCCGGGGTGGCGTAGGCCGGCAGCTGGTCCTTCATGCGCGGGTCGAGAATTTTGACGTCGATATTTTTCATGGTATGGCTAATGTATGGCTAGTGTTGGTTAGCGGAGGGAGCTGCGATTTTATTCGCCCTTCCGGCCGCGCTGATTGACGCGTATCGATGCTTATTGAAACAGCGAGTGGGCGGCGATCCGCTTGGAGATTTCAGAAATGAGCTGGCGCGCCAGCGTGAGCTTGTCGGCGCGCGGCAAAATGGTGTGGCCGTTTTCGTCGAACAGGATGATGGTGTTGTCGTCCTGGCCGAAAGTGTGGTGGCCGATATTACCGACCAGCAGAGGGATGCCTTTTTTCTCGCGCTTGGCGGCGCCGAAGGCCAGCAGGTTTTCCGATTCGGCGGCGAAGCCGACGCAGTAAGGGTAGCCGGCGACGCTGGTGCGCGCGGCGACCTTGGCCAGGATGTCGGGATTTTCGAGGAACTTCAGTTCCGGCACCGAGCCGTCGGCGGCCTTTTTCATTTTCTGGTCGCTGGCGTTGGCCACGCGCCAGTCGGCCACCGCCGCCACGGCGATGAACACGTGCTGGCCGCCGACCGATTCCATCACGGCGTCGTGCATCTGCTGCGCGCTCTGCACGTTGATGCGCTGGACGCCGTGCGGCGTCGCCAGCGCGGTCGGACCGGAGACGAGTATGACCTCGGCGCCGGCTTCGCGCGCCGCGCGCGCCACCGCGTAACCCATTTTGCCGGACGACAGATTGGTGATGCCGCGCACCGGATCGATGGCCTCGAAGGTCGGACCGGCCGTGATCAGGATGCGTTTACCGGCCAGCACTTTCGGCTGGAACGAGGCGATCAGTTCTTCCAGCAGCTGCTGCGGCTCCAGCATGCGGCCCAGGCCCACTTCGCCGCAAGCCTGTTCGCCGGCGGCCGGCCCGAACAGGGTGATGCCGTCGTCGCGCAGCTGCTGCGCGTTGCGCTGGGTGGCCGGGTTCTGCCACATCTCCACGTTCATCGCCGGCGCCACCAGCAGCGGCATCGCGTGCGGGCGGGCCAGGCACATGGTCGACAGCAGATCGTCGCAGACGCCGTGCGCCAGCTTGGCCATGAAGTCGGCCGAGCAGGGCGCGATCAGCATCGCGTCGGCGTCGCGCGTGACGTCGATGTGCGCCATATTGTTGTCCACGCGCGGGTCCCACTGGCTGCTGTAGACCCGCTGGCCCGACAGCGCCTGCATGGTGACGGCGGTGATGAAGTGGGTGGCGGCGTCGGTCATCACCACCTGCACCGTGGCGCCGGCCTTGGTCAGGGCGCGGCACAGTTCCGCCGCCTTGTAGCAGGCCACGCCGCCGGTCAGGCCGAGGACGATTTTTTTACCGGTCAGTTCCATGGTGCGGTTCCAGTGTTCTGTATCAGCGATTGACGCGGCGCAGTTCATCGAGGATAAACAGCGCGGCGCCCAGCGTGATGGCCGAATCGGCCAGGTTGAAGGCCGGGAAGTGGCCGAGCGCGGCGTGATGGAAATCGAGGAAGTCGATCACGTGGCCGTAGGCCAGGCGGTCGATGACGTTGCCGATGGCGCCGCCCATGATGAGCGCGAGCGCCCAGCAGAACAGGCGCTGGCCGGCGTGCTTCTTGAGCAGGTAGACGATGTAGGCGACGGCGCCGATGCCGATGGCCGTGAACAGGTAACGCTGCCAGCCGCTTTCGCTGCCGAGGAAGCTGAAGGCGGCGCCGCGGTTGTAGGCCAACGTCAGGTTGAAGAAGGACGTGACGAGTCGCTCCTCGCCCAGGTGCAGCATCTTGTTGACGGTGATTTTGCTCAGCTGGTCGAACAGGATGACGATGGCGGCGATGCCCAGCCACGGCGTCAGGCTGGTTTTCGATTTTGCCGAAAAGCGGTTTTTATTAGTGGCCATGTGTGATTCAAAGAGTGTCGTGGCCACCGCCGCGCCGGGGCGCGGCGGCGGAACCGGGATAGCTGGAATTTAAGCGTACTTGCGCCGTTCCCCGGCGCCGAACAGGTTGCTGTGGCAGCGGCCGCACAGCGTCGGATGGTCGGCGTGCGAGCCGACGTCGGCGCGGTAGTGCCAGCAGCGCTCGCACTTTTCCGCGCTCGACGCGGCGACGACGACGGCTTCTTCCGCTTCGCTCGCCACTTCGACGGCCGTGGCCTGCGAGGTGATGAAGACGAATTTGAGGTCGTCGTCCAGGCCTGCCAGCAGCTGGTATTTATCGCCGGCGGCCTTGATGCTCAGCTCCGCCTGCAAGGACGAGCCGATCGCGCCCGAGGTGCGCAGGTCTTCGAGCTCCTTGGTGACGACGGTGCGCACGGCGCGCAGCGCGTTGTACTTGGCCAGCAGCACTTCGGCGTCGGCCTGTTCCGGCAGCGGCCACCAGGTTTGCGTGAAGATGGTTTCAGCGCTGGCCTGGTAGGCTTGTTCGCCGGCGAAGATGGTCCACGCTTCTTCGGCCGTGAACGACAGCGCCGGCGCCATCACGCGCAGCAGGCTTTGCGTGATGTGCCACAGCGCGGTCTGCGCCGAACGGCGCGCGGGCGAGGTCAGGGCCGACGTGTAGAGGCGGTCCTTGAGGATGTCGAGGTAGAAGCCGCCCAGGTCTTCGGAGCAGAAATTCTGCAGCTTCGAGTACACCGGCTGGAATTCGTACTGCTCGTAGTGGGCGACGATTTCCGCCTGGAGCGCGGCCATGTTGGCGATCGCGTAGCGGTCGATTTCGAGCAGCCCGGCGACCGGCACGGCGTCCTTGGACGGATCGAAGTCCGAGGTGTTCGCCAGCAGGAAGCGCAGCGTGTTGCGGATGCGGCGATACGATTCGGTGACGCGCTTGAGGATCTCGTCGGAGATCGACAGCTCGCCCGTGTAATCGGTGGTGGCGACCCACAGGCGCAGGATGTCGGCGCCCAGTTTGTTCGACACGTCCTGCGGCGAGACCGTGTTGCCGACCGACTTGGACATCTTCTTGCCCTCGCCGTCGACGACGAAGCCGTGCGTCAGCAAGGCCTTGTACGGCGGCGCGCCGTTGAGCATCGAGGACGTCAGCAGCGACGAGTGGAACCAGCCGCGGTGCTGGTCCGAACCTTCCAGGTACAGGTCGGCCGGGAAGGCCAGCTGCTGCTGGTGCGAGCCGCGCAGAACGGTTTGGTGGGTGGTGCCGGAGTCGAACCAGACGTCGAGCGTGTCCTTGTTCTTCACGTAGGATGCGGCTTCGTCGCCGATCAAATCCTTCAGGTCCAGCGCCAGCCAGGCGTCGATGCCGCTCTTCTCGATCAACTGGGCCACTTGCTCCAGCAGCTCCGACGTGCGCGGATGGAGCTCGCCGGTTTCCTTGTGGATGACGAAGGCCATCGGCACGCCCCACTGGCGCTGGCGCGACAGCGTCCAGTCGGGACGATTGGCGATCATGCCGTGCAGGCGCGCCTGGCCCCAGTCCGGGTAGAACTTGGTGTCGGCGATGCCTTGCAGCGCCGTTTGACGCAGCGTGGCGCCGCCGTCTTTCGGCGTGGTGTCCATGCCGGCGAACCACTGCGACGTGGCGCGGTAGATGATCGGCGTTTTATGGCGCCAGCAGTGCATGTAGCTGTGGTCGAACATCTTCACTTCGAACAGCGCGCCGGCGTCGGTCAGGGCGGCGCAGATCGGCTTGGACGCTTCCCAGATCGTCATGCCGCCGAACAGCGGCAGCGAGGGCACGAATTTACCGTCGCCTATCACCGGCGTGAGGATGTCGTCGTCCTTCATGCCGTGCGCGCGGCAGGAGATAAAGTCGTCGAGGCCATAGGCCGGCGCCGAGTGGACCACGCCGGTGCCGCTTTCGGTGGTGACGTAATCGGCCAGGTACATCGGCGACAGGCGGTCGTAGAACGCGTCGCGCGCGGCCAGCGGGTGCCGGAAGCTGATGCCGGCCAGCGCGGCGCCGTCGCAGGTGGCGATGGTCGTGCCTTCGAGCTTGTAGCGCGCCAGGCAGGAAACCACCAGGTCCTGCGCCAGGATCAGCAGCAAAGGCTGGCCGTCGCGCGCGGTTTCGACCAGCGCGTATTTGATTTCCGGATTGACGTTCAGCGCCTGGTTGGACGGGATGGTCCACGGCGTGGTGGTCCAGATGACGATGTAGCCGTTTTCGGTCGGCAGCTTGGGCAGGCCGAAGGCCGCGGCCAGCTGCTCGAACTGGGCGAACTTGAAGCCGACGTCGATGGCCGGGTCGCGCTTGTCCTGGTATTCGACTTCCGCCTCGGCCAGCGCGGACTCGCAGTTGAAGCACCAGTTGACCGGTTTCAGGCCGCGATACACATAGCCTTTTTCCAGCAGCTTGCCGAGGGCGCGCAGTTCGTCGGCCTCGTTCGAATAATTCATCGTCAGGTAAGGGTTGTCCCATTCACCGAGCACGCCGAGGCGGATGAAGTCCTTGCGCTGGCGGTCGACCTGCTCGAGCGCGTAGGCGCGGGCCTTGGTCAGCACGTCGGCGGTCGGCAGGTTTTTGCCGTACTGTTTTTCGATCTGGATTTCGATCGGCATGCCGTGGCAATCCCAGCCCGGCACATAGGGCGCGTCGTAGCCGGACAGGCCGCGCGCCTTGACCACCATGTCTTTGAGGATCTTGTTGACGGCGTGGCCGATGTGGATGTCGCCGTTGGCATACGGCGGGCCGTCGTGCAGGATGAATTTAGGACGGCCGGCGGCGGCCTTGCGCACGCGCTCGTAGATTTTTTTCTCTTGCCATTCCTTGACCCATTGCGGCTCGCGCTTGGCCATGTCGCCGCGCATGGGGAAGGGCGTTTCGGTCATGTTGACCGGGTATTTGCTGTCGGGCTTTTTGCCCTGCTTGGCGGCGGGCGGATTTTGCGGAGCGGCGGGTTTGCTGGTATCGGACATGGTTTTCTTTTAGGTGACTTATCTGGGTATGCGGGTGGTGCCGGCGCGCGCGGCGCGGCGTCAAAAATGCGGCGCTAAATTCGGTCGGTGGCCGTGACGGCGGCGCTGCGCTGGGCGAAGTGGCCGCGGGCGATGGCGGCGTCGCGCTCGATGGCGGCGGTCAGCGTCGGCAGGTCGATGTATTTTTCCTCGTCGCGTATCTTGTGCAGGAATTCGACCCGCACCTGCTTGCCGTAGCACTGCCGGCTGAAATCGAACAGGTGCACTTCCAGCAGCACGCGGCCGCTGTCGTCGACGGTGGGGCGCACGCCGAGGCTGGCGACGGCCGGCAGCGGCCCGTCGGCCAGGCCGTGGACTTGCACGGTGAAGATGCCGGACAGCGCGGGGCGGTGCGGCACGCGCAGATTGAGGGTGGGGAAGCCGAGCGTGCGGCCCAGTTTCTGGCCGTGGATGACGTGGCCGGAAATCGCGTAGGGATGGCCGAGCAGCTGTTCGGCGCGCGCGAAATCGCCGTCGGCCAGGGCGCTGCGCACGGCCGACGAGGAGATGCGTATGCTGCCGTTCATCACCGTCGGCAGGGTTTCGACGTGGAAGCCGTATTCTAGGCCGGCCTGCTGCAACATGGCGACGTTGCCGGCGCGCTTGGCGCCGTAGCAAAAGTCGTCGCCGACCATCAGCCATTTGACGTGCAAGCCTTCGACCAGCACTTTTTTGGTGAATTCCTGCGGCGACAGCGCGGCGAAGGGCGCCGAGAAGTGCTCGACGATGACGCGGGCGATGCCGTGGTCGGACAGCGATTGCAGCTTGTCGCGCAGGTTGGCGATGCGCGGCGGCGCCGTGGACAGGTCGCCGGCGCGCGCGGCGAAAAATTCGCGCGGGTGCGGCTCGAACGTCATCACGGCCGCTTCCAGGCCGAGGCCGGTGGCGGCGTCGCGCACGCGGCCGAGCAATGCCTGGTGGCCGAGGTGGACACCGTCAAAGTTGCCGATGGTGAGAGCACACGGCGCGCGTGCCGCTGCGTTGGGAAGACCGCGAAATACCTTCATGGGAATCTTGGGGGAAATCTGTCGCTAAACAGGGGATTATACGGACTGTTTCAGGGATTCACACCCGGAATGGGGAGCGCGGCGGTTTTCCGGCTGTTAAAAAGGCAAAAAGCGCGGCTTGCCGGGGCAAACTGCGCTTTTTTGATGCTGAAATGCGGGGCATCCGGCGCTGCGGCCATCGTCCCGTTATCGCGGCAACCCCGGCAATTACATAGGATGGTTGATTTGCAGCGTCCAGTAACGGGCCAGGTCGGCGGCGCCGTCCGTGCCTTTGACCGTCTTGAAGGTCGCCAGCGCGGCGGCTTTCTTGCCGGCTTGCATTTGAGCGATGCCCAGATGCAGTTTCAACGCGTCGGGACGCTTGGCCGTGTCCATCTTGACAGCCTGGTTCATCAGGTCCAGGCCCTTGTCGGCCTTGCCGGCGGTGACCAGACCGAAGCCCAGGTCGCCCAAGCCATCGGCGTCCCTGTTCTTAATCAGCTCGGCTTCCTGGGTGGGCTCGGACTTTTCGCCGTCGGCCAGGGTCTTGGCGGCCAGGTCTTTCAAGCGCTGTTGACGGGCGGCATCGGCGCCGACGCCGAGGATGGATTTCTTGTAACCCTGGTCGACGATCTTGACGGCTTCGGCCGGGTTGCCCGCTTGCAGAGACAACTGGCTCATTTCCATGTATTCGCCCGGCTTGGTCAGCAGGCCGTTGGCCATGCGCAGACGCAGCACGTCCAGCGACAGCGCGCTGGAGAAGCCCGGCTTGCCCGACACGCGGTTGAGCAGGTCGGCCCAGTAGCTGGACTTGGGATAGCTGCCGGCCAGTTTTTCCAGGGTCTGCACGTAGCCGGCCTTGTCGTTCTGTTTCAGCTGGATGTTGGCGAGCATTTGCAGCTGGCCTTCATTCGGGTTCTTGGACGCGTTGATGTCCTTGGCCGCTTCGGCGTATTTGCCGCTGATGTAATAGGTCTGGGTCAGCAGATCGTGCATCTGGGCGTTGTTCGGATTGTCTTTCAGCGAACGCTCGATCCAGGTGATCGCTTTCGGATAGTCCTTGGCGCGGTAATAGATGCCGGCCAGGGCTTCGGTGAATTTCGGGGCTTCGGCGCCGGACAGCTTGCCGGAGTTGATCAGGTATTCGAAGGCCTTGGCGGCCGCGTCGTTGTCGCCGGCGGCGGCGGCGGCGGAAGCGCGCACGCGTTCGATCAAATACGTTTCATTGGGGGACTTGCCGCCGATGGCGTCGGCTTCCTTCAGCTTGGCCAGGGCTTCTTTGTTCTTGCCTGCCGATGCCAGTTTCTGTGCTTCTTGCAGTGGTTTGCCGACTTCAGCGCGCACGGTGTCGGCGGCGTAAGCGATCGAGCTCAGGCCAACGACAGGAACGGCTGCGGTGAAACCGATGGCGGCCATTACCAGGCCGAGATGAGCGAGACGAAACTTGGACATGGGGAAGATATCTTTCATCATAAATGCGAAATAGGCAGGACTATCCTGCCTATCGTTCAAATAAAGGGAACGTACTGCTTATTGGAACTGCTCGTTGCCGACCAGGCCAATCTTGGTCACGCCCAGACGCTGGGCCGAAGCCATCACGCCGGCCACAACCTTGTACGCGACCAGCTTGTTCGGACGCAAGTGCACTTCCGGCTGATCGGCCTGAGCGGCCACTTCGACCAGCTTCGCTTCCAGCGATGGACGATCCGGCACGATGGTGTTGTCCCACAGAATGGTGCCGTCGAAGTCGACATCAATCGTGACCACGACCGGGTCCTTGATAGGCGGTGGCGGGGTGCCGACCGGCATGTTCAAGTTGACCGAGTGGTTGGCCTTCGGAATCGTGATAATCAACATGATAATCAGCACCAGCATCACATCGATGAGGGGCGTCATGTTCATTTCCATCATTGGTTCTGGATCAGCGTTCTTGGCGCCTCCGGAAGAACCGACATTCATACTCATGGTGTTTCCTTCTAAGAAGTTCAACGGGGTCGGCGTCGCCGCCACCCAGTTGATCTGGGACTGGTCCCGGCCGGGCGTCGCCGCCGCGGCCGGGCAGGGAATTAACCCTTATCTGGCGGTTCGGTAATGAAACCGACTTTTTGGATACCAGCGCGCTGGGTGGTGAAGATTACTTTACCGATGAACTCGTAACGAGTTTCCTGGTCGCCGCGGACATGAACTTCCGGCTGCGGTAACTTCACTGCCTCAACCTTCAGAAAATCGAACAACTCATTCGTGTCCTTCATTTTCTTCTGATTCCAGTAGATGTCGCCGTCCTTGTTGACAACGATGTTGACATCTTCCGGTTTGGTCTGAATCACCTGGTTGGTCTCTTGCGGCAGAGCTATCTTCTGCAGCTTGAGGACGACCGGGCTCGTGATCAGGAAGATGATCAGCAGAACCAACATGATGTCGACGAGCGGCGTCGTGTTGATTTCTGACATGACTGCATCTTCTTCTCCGCTATCGGAGCCTACGGACATCGACATGGTGGTTATCCGATCTTTTTAGCGCCGGCAGCGCGGCCAGCTTCGCTGGTCGACATCGCGCCCGAGATCAGGACCGAGTGCACGTCGGCGCTGAAGGAGCGGACATCTTCCATGGCGGATTTGTTACGACGCACCAGCCAGTTGTAACCCAGCACGGCAGGAACAGCGACGAACAGGCCGAAGGCGGTCATGATCAGCGCTTCGCCCACCGGGCCGGCGACTTTGTCGATCGACGCGTTACCGGTCATACCGATGTTGGTCAGCGCGTTGTAAATACCCCAAACGGTACCGAACAGACCGATGAACGGTGCGGTCGAGCCGACGGTGGCCAGGAAGGACAGGCCGTCTTGCAGACGCGACTGGACTTTGTCCACGGCGCGCTGGATCGACATCGTCACCCAGGTCGACAGGTCGATCTGTTCCAGCAGGGCGCCGTCGTGGTGGGCGGTGGCCTTGGTGCCGGTTTCAGCGATGAAGCGGAATGGCGAGCCGTCTTTCAGCGCGGCCGAACCGGCGGCGATCGAGGAAGCTTTCCAGAACTTGGCCGAGGTTTCTTTCGACTGCTTGAAGATCTTCATCTGGTCGATCAGCTTGGTGACCATGATGTACCACGAACCCATCGACATGATCGACAAGATGATCAGGGTGCCGCGCGACACGAAGCCGCCATTCCACACTGCCTGGAAGCCGAATGGATTTTCGACTTCATCGGTCTTGCCTGCTGCTGGTGCTGCCGGTGCTGGAGCTGCTGCTGCTGGAGCCGCCGCATCCGCTGCTGGAGCGGCTGCTGGGGCCGAAGCGGCTGCCGAGGCAGGCGCGTCAGCGAATGCTGGGGCGCTTACCAGGGCGGTGGCTGCGGTCACCGAAAACAGCACAGCGGCCAGTACAGCGGACAAACGGGTATTCTTAAACATGCTTCCTCCAAATTAATAAAATAATCAGATCGCTGAACCAAAGGACAACGAAACTACAAGTTGAGACGTTGCTGCCGTCCCGGTTTTAATCCAGCGTCCAAACGTATGCCACTGGTGCCCACGATTGTTCCGGTTTGCCGTCGGTCGTGCCCGGTTTGAATTTGCACTTGCTCAGCGCACCGATAGCCGCTTTGTCCAAGTCGCGGAAGCCACTGGACTTGACGATCTGGGCCTCAACCACGTGACCGTCTAGACCGATGAGGAACTTCAGCGTCGAAGTACCGGTCTCTTCATTGCGCAACGAGCTCTTCGGGTACTCCGGTTTGGCGCAGGTGCTCATGTCAGCCACGGCGTTGACGTGGATGCCGGTTGCCGCTGCCTTTGCGGGCGGTGCGGGCGGGGCCGGAGGCGCTTTTTGCAAATCGTTCGTTGCCGGTTTGACGTTGGTCGCCGAGGCGATCACGTTTTGCACCGGCGGCGGTTGCTGCACGTTCACCTCAACTGGCGGGATGAAAGGCGGTGGTGGCGCTTTCATTTCCGGCGGCGGCGGCGGCGGCGGCAGCTCCTTCGGTGGAGGAGGTTTCACTTCCTCGATGATCTTGGTCTCAACCGGTTCCACCATTTTGGTGATTAACCGCTTCCCCAAGCCCGTCACGATCCCATAAGCGACCAGGATATGCAACAAAACGACAATGGTAATGCCAGTAAAGTTCTTCCCGGCGTTTTTCTCGTTGTGCGTAAAATTCATGCCTGCTTTCTCCAATACCAACTCTTTTTGTTGCTACTAAACCCCAAAATGGCGACACAAAACGGCAGCCGCATCCGGGACGTCGGCGAATTATACATACGAATTCTTGATTTTACATAGAATTTTAATCCCTAAAACCGGTTAAATTTCATGCATTTAGCCCGTGTGCAAACGATACCAGACGAGGCCACTTGCACCGTTCTGGTTCAAAAATCAAGTTACCGCGGCACGGTTTTGGCGCAGCCGCGCGGAATCGGGAATTAAGTTTTCCGATCCCGTCCAAAACGGAATATTGTGAGTGGCATACCAATAGTCGCAATGGAAAATTCGGTGCATGTCCTTGCTTTTGATTAACTTCTGCTCAAAGCACTAGACAAGCACACATGAGCAAGAAGCGCGCCAGCCCTGTCGGGCCGACGCGCTATCTCGCCTGCGCTATGCAATATATAGGGGATCAGCTATTACGGGCGCGCTTTTCGCGTTTGACTTCCAGCAGGCCGACCACGTCGCCGTTCGGCGCCACCGTTTCGAGGTGGACGTCGAAGCCCCACAGGCGGGCGACGTGCTTGAGCACCTCGTTCGATTGCGGGTTCAGCGGACGGCGCTGGAACTGCGTGTGGCGCAGCGTCAGCGCGCGGTCGTCGCGGGTGTTGACGGACCAGACCTGGATGTTGGGCTCGCGGTTGCCCAGGTTGTACTGCTCGGCCAGCTGCTGGCGCACATATTTATAGCCGAGGTCGTCGTGGATGGCCGAGATGGCCAGCTTTTCATTGTGGTCGTCGTCGAGCACGGCGAAGAAGTGGAATTCCCGTATCAGCTTGGGCGACAGGTATTGGGCGATGAAACTCTCGTCCTTGAAATTGCGCATGGCGAAGTCCAGCGTCTTGCGCCAGTCGCTGCCGGCGATGTCGGGGAACCACTCGCGGTCCTCGGGCGTCGGATGCTCGCAGATGCGGCGGATGTCGGTCATCATGGCGAAGCCGAGCGCGTAGGGGTTGATGCCGCTGTAATAAGGACTGTTGACGGGCGGCTGGTAGACCACGTTGGTGTGGCTCTTCAAAAACTCCATCATGAAGCCGTCGGCGACGACGCCCTCGTCATACAGCTGGTTCAAGATGGTGTAGTGCCAGAACGTGGCCCAGCCCTCGTTCATCACCTGGGTCTGGCGCTGCGGATAAAAGTATTGCGAAATCTTGCGCACGATGCGGACCATCTCGCGCTGCCACGGTTCGAGCAGCGGCGCGTATTTTTCGATGAAGTAGAGCAGGTTTTCCTCGGGCTCGGGCGGGAAGCGCGCTTGCTTGCGGTCGACCTCCTCCTCTTCGCGCCGCGGCAGCGTGCGCCACAGCTCGTTGATCTGCGACTGCACATAGGCTTCGCGTTCTTTTTGCCGGGCCCGTTCCTGCGCCATCGACAGCTTGGCCGGCCGCTTGTAGCGGTCGACGCCGTAGTTCTGGATGGCGTGGCAGGAATCGAGCAGCAGCTCGACGGCGTCGATGCCGTGGCGCTGCTCGCATTCGGCGATGTAATTCTTGGCGAACACCATGTAGTCGACGATGGCGTCGGCATCGGTCCAGGTGCGGAACAGGTAGTTGCCCTTGAAGAAGGAGTTGTGGCCGTAGGCCGCGTGGGCGATCACCAGCGCCTGCATGGTCAGGCTGTTCTCTTCCATTAAATAGGCGATGCAGGGACTGGAGTTGATGACGATTTCATAGGCTAGGCCCATCTGGCCGCGCTTGTAGCCTTTTTCCGTCGACAGGAAATGCTTGCCGAACGACCAGTGGTTGTAGGACACCGGCATGCCGACCGAGGTGTAGGCGTCCATCATCTGCTCGGCGCTGATGATTTCAAGCTGGTTGGGATAGGTGTCGAGGCCGAAGCCCTCGGCCACGCGGCGGATTTCCTCGTGGGCCTGCTCGATCAGCTCGAACGTCCATTCCGACTGGGCCGGCAGGGCGCGCGGGTGGCGCGGCTTTTTCGTCATGTCGTTCATGGCGGCTCGCTTATTTCGTCTGCTTCTTGAACAGTTCGCGGAACACCGGATAGATATCGGCCGGCGTGACTATTTTCTGCATCGCGAAATGCGGGTGGTGGTCCGGGATCTGCGCATACTGTTCCCACAGGTTCTGCGGCGGCCCGTCGGTGATTTCGACGTAGGTGTAATACTGCACCTTGGGCATGATGGTGTTGATGAGCAGCTGGCGGCACATCATCGAGTCGTTGTCCCAGTTGTCGCCGTCCGAGGCCTGCGCCACATAGCTGTTCCACTGGCCGGCGCCGTAGCGCTCCTCGATGATCTTGTCGAGCAGGTGCAGCGCCGACGACACCACCGTGCCGCCCGATTCGCGCGAATGGAAGAATTCGTTTTCGTCGACCTCGGCGGCGGCCGTGTGGTGGCGGATGAAGACCACCTCGATCTTGTCGTAGGCGCGCTTGAGGAATAAATACAGCAGGATGAAGAAGCGCTTGGCCGTGTCCTTGCGGCTCTCGTCCATGGAGCCGGACACGTCCATGATGCAAAACATCACCGCCTGCGTCATCGGCTTGGGCACCTTGATGCGGTTGGAATAGCGCAGGTCGAAGGGGTCGATGAAGGGGATGGCCAGCAGCCGCGTGTGCAGGTGGTGGATCAGCTTTTTGAGCTCCATTACATAAGGGTCTTCCATCGGCGCGCCGGCCAGCAGCAGCGCTTCGAGTTTGCGCTCGGCCTCCAGCACGCGCTTGCGCGAGCTGCCGCCGACGGCGATGCGCCGCCCCAGCGCGCCGCGCAGCGAACGCAGCACGTGGATGTTGGACGGCGTGCCCGACATATTGTAGCCGGCGCGCTGGTTCTTGAATTCCGTGGTCGCCGTCAACTGCGTCTTTATCATGTGCGGCAATTCCAGGTCTTCGAAGAAGTAATTCATGAATTCTTCGCGCGAGAGCTCGAAGATGAAATCGTCCTCGCTCATCTGGTCGCTATTGCCGGCCTTGCCGCGGCCGGCGCCGCCGCCGCCCTTGGGCCGGGCGATCTGGTCGCCCTTCAGATATTCCTGGTTGCCCGGATTGATGGTTTCCCACACGCCGCCGTGGGCGTGGCCGAAGGAGGGCTCGCCCACGTCCTTGACGGGGATGGAGACCTTTTCGCCGTTTTCGATATCGGTGATCGAGCGCCCCTTGATGGCGCGCCCGACCGCGTCCTTGATTTGACTCTTGTAGCGCCGCAAGAACCGTTCGCGGTTGACCGCGGACTTGTTCTTGCCTTGCAAACGACGGTCGATGAGGTAAGTCAAAAGATGCCTCCTGCTGCGGTTGCTGCGTGCGGTTGCTGCGACTGCCCGGTTACGGCGAGCGGATCAGGACGACTTCCTCACGCGTAAATACCATTCGCACAACAGCCGGACCTGTTTCGCCGTATAACCTTTTTCCACCATGCGGGCGACGAAGTCGGCATGCTTGTTGGCGTCCTCGGCGCTGGCCTTGGCGTTGAACGATATCACCGGCAGCAATTCCTCGGTGTTGGAGAACATCTTCTTCTCTATCACGGTGCGGAACTTTTCATAACTGGTCCAGGCCGGATTCTTGCCGCCGTTGTTGGCCCGCGCCCGCAAGCCGAAGTTGACGATCTCGTTGCGGAAATCCTTGGGGTTGGAGATGCCGGCCGGCTTTTCGATTTTCTCCAGCTCGTTGTTCAGCGATTCGCGGTCGAAGCTCTCGCCGGTGTCGGGATCACGATACTCCTGATCCTGGATCCAGAAGTCGGCGAACGTCACGTAGCGGTCGAAAATATTCTGGCCGTATTCGGAATAGCTTTCCAGGTAGGCGGTCTGGATTTCCTTGCCGATGAACTCGACGTATTTCTGCGCCAGGTGCTCTTTGATATAAGAGAAGTATTTCTGCTCGGTCTCGGGCGGGAACTGCTCGCGCTCGACCTGCTGCTCCAGCACATATAAGAGGTGGACCGGATTGGCCGCCACTTCCGTCGTGTCGAAGTTGAACACCTTGGACAGGATCTTGAAGGCGAAGCGGGTCGACAGCCCGTTCATGCCCTCGTCGACGCCGGCGTAGTCGACATACTCGTGCATCGACTTGGCCTTGGGATCGGTGTCCTTGAGGTTTTCGCCGTCGTAGACGAGCATCTTGCTGAAGATGCTGGAGTTTTCCGGGTCTTTCAGGCGCGACAGGATGGCGAACTGCACCATCATCTTCAGCGTGCCGGGCGCGCACGGCGCCTGGTACAGCGAGGAATTGGCCACCAGCTTGTCGTAAATCTTGATCTCGTCGTTCACGCGCAGGCAGTAGGGCACCTTGACGATGTAGATGCGGTCGAGGAAGGCTTCGTTGTTGCGGTTGTTTTTAAACGTTTTCCATTCCGACTCGTTGGAGTGGGCCAGGATGATGCCGTCGAAGGGGATGGCGCCGAAGCCTTCCGTGCCCTTGTAGTTGCCTTCCTGGGTGGCCGTCAGCAGCGGGTGCAGCAC
>NZ_JANXMI010000147.1 GCF_025354735.1 Rugamonas sp. | reverse complement strand
GCCGTTGTGGCTGAAGTGGTACCAGTACAGCAGCATCGAACCGAAGGAAGCCATCAGGCGGTCGGCGATGTCGCGCGCGCCCGGCACGTTGTGGTCGTCCTTTTCCGGCAGCGTGCAGCCGAGCACCGAGACGCCGGTGCGCATCACGTCCATTGGATGGGCGGACGCCGGCAACGCTTCCAGCGCGGCCTTGAGCGACGCCGGCAAGCCGCGCAGCGATTTCAGTTTGGCTTTGTAGCCTTTCAGTTCGGCCGCATTCGGCAGTTTGCCGTGCACCAGGAGGAAGGCGATTTCCTCGAACTCGCAGCTGTCGGCGACGTCGAGAATATCGTAGCCGCGGTAGTGCAGGTCGTTGCCGGTTTTACCGACCGAGCACAGGGCCGTGTTCCCGGCGGTGACGCCGGACAGGGCGACGGATTTTTTCGGTTTGAAGGTGACGCTGGCGGTGGTGCTGGTCTCAGTGGTGCTCATGTAATTTTTCTCCAGGGTCGATCCGGTGTGAGATGCGGTATGAAATGCGGTTTATTTTTTCTGCGCGGCGAACAGCGCGTCGAGCTTTTGCTCGAAGGTGTGATAGTTGATGCGCTCATACAGTTCGGCGCGGGTCTGCATGGTGTCGATCACGTTCTGCTGCGTGCCGTCGCGGCGGATCGCGCCGTAGACGTTTTCGGCGGCCTTGTTCATGGCGCGGAAGGCGGACAGCGGATAGAGCACCAGGCCGACGTCGGCGCCGCGCAATTGGTCCACCGTGTACAGCGGCGTCGAACCGAATTCGGTGATGTTGGCAAGCACCGGCACCTTCACCGCCCTGGCGAATTGCGAGTACATGGCCAGGTCGGTGATCGCTTCCGGGAAGATCATGTCGGCGCCCGCTTCGACGCAGGCGATGGCGCGTTCCAGCGCCGCGTCCAGACCTTCGACCGCCAGCGCGTCGGTGCGCGCCATGATGACGAAGCTGTCGTCGGTGCGGGCGTCGACGGCGGCCTTGATGCGGTCGACCATCTCCTGCTTGCTGACGATTTCCTTGCCGGGACGGTGGCCGCAGCGCTTGGCGCCGACCTGGTCTTCGATGTGCATGGCGGCGGCGCCGAACTTAATCATGGACTTGACGGTGCGGGCGACGTTGAAGGCCGAGGCGCCGAAGCCGGTGTCGACGTCGACCAGCAGCGGCAGGTCGCAAACGTCGGTGATGCGGCGCACGTCGGTGAGCACGTCGTCCAGGTTCGAGATGCCCAGGTCGGGCAGGCCGAGCGAGCCGGCCGCGACGCCGCCGCCGGACAAATAAATCGCCTTGAAGCCGGCGCGCTTGGCCAGCAGGGCGTGGTTGGCGTTGATGGCGCCGACGACCTGCAAGGGGGATTCTTCCTGCACGGCCAAACGGAATGCGGCGCCGGGGGTTTGCTTGCTCATGTGGTGTCCTTGGAGTGATACAACGATGGACTGCGTATTGCAAAGGGCATGCCATCGCCGCGCGGGACTGTGGAAAATTATTATTTTCATAAAAATCAATAACTTACAGTACACCCTCGCGGCCAGATAGTTGAGTTATCAAGTGTCTATACGTTTCATCGATGTTTCATTTTGAAAACATCGAAACCAATGAACTACAATTGAAACATGCGCTCCCAACCTCCCCTCCCCTTCGACAGCGCCGACAAACCGGTGATCTGGACCGTTTCCGTCTCGCGCCTGTTCGACCTGTTCCGCGACATCACGCTCGAATACGACGATCTGGCGACGATAGAACCGATCAACCTCGGCTTCGACGAAGCGGCGCGCCACATCCGCGAACGCATGGCCACGGAGCGCTGCGACGCGGTGATCGCGGCCGGCTCCAACGCGGCTTATTTAAAGGGCCGCCTGTCGGTGCCGGTGGTGGTCGCCAAGGCCAGCGGCTTCGACGTGATGCAGGCGCTGGCGCGCGCGCGCCGGGTGTCCGAGCGCATCGGCGTCATCACCTACCAGGACACGATGCCGGAACTGAGCGAGTTCGCGGCCACCTTCGGCTTTCCCATCGCGCAGCGCACCTACGCCACCGAGGAGGATGCGCGCGCGCAGATCAACGATTTGAAGGCGGCCGGCATCGAGGCCATCGTCGGCGCCGGACTGATTACCGACCTGGCCGAGGAAGCGGGATTGACCGGCGTGTTCGTGTACTCGGCCGCGTCGATCCGCCACGCCTTCGATGATGCGCTGGAGCTGGCGCGATTGTCGCAGCTGGAATCGAACCGCGGCCGCCGCGTGGTGGTGGCCGACACGCTGCGCGCCAAGCATGGCTTGAACGATTTGCGCGGCGATTCGGCGGCGATGGAGTCGCTGCGGCAGTCGGTGCTGCTGTATGCGAAGTCGCCGGCGACGGTGCTGATCCAGGGCGAAACCGGCTGCGGCAAGGAGTTGGTGGCGCAGGCGATACACCGCGAGAGTCCGCGCGGCCTCGGTGCGAACCGGCCCTTCGTCGCCGTCAATTGCGGCGCCATCGCCGAGTCGCTGCTGGAGTCGGAATTGTTCGGCCATGAGGAGGGCGCGTTCACCGGCGCGCGGCGCGGCGGCCACGCCGGCTTGTTCGAAGCGGCCAACCACGGCACGCTGTTCCTCGACGAAATCGGCGAGATGCCGCTGGCTTTGCAAACGCGCTTGCTGCGGGTGCTGGAAGAACGGGAGGTGGTGCGCGTCGGCAGCACGCGGCCGATCGCGGTCAATGTGCGCATCGTCAGCGCCACGCACTGCGACCTCGAACAGCGCGTGCGCGAGGGCCGCTTCCGCGCCGATTTGTTTTACCGGCTGGCGGTGCTGCGCCTGTCGTTGCCGCCGCTGCGCGAACGCGCCGACGATGTGATGCTGCTGGCCGAGTGGTCGCTCAAGAATGCGCTGGCGGCGCTGGGCGCGCGGCCGCATCCGAATCTGCATGCCGAGGTGGTGGCGTGCGCGCCGCTGCTGACGCGCTACGACTGGCCGGGCAATGTGCGCGAGCTGCGCAACCTGACGGAGCGCCTGGCGCTGTTTTTGGCGGCCCAGCCTTTGCAGGCGCTGACGCCGTCGTTCGTGATCGGCGTGGCGCCGGAATTGTCAGCCAGGGCGCCGTCCGGCGCGCCGGATCAAACGACGGCGAGCCATATTGCGCCTGCCGCCGTTGCCGATCGCGCGCGCCTGGAAAGCGCCACGCAGGTGCTGGCGCGTTTCGGTGGAAGCCGCGAAGCGGCGGCCGATTATCTGGGGATCAGCCGCACCACGCTGTGGCGCAGGCTGCGCGCGGAAGGTGGCGGCTAAGCGTGGCCCAACCTTCAGGCGATCGCGAACACGACGTCGAACACGGAATTCTTGTTGATGTGGCGCGCCGTTTCTTCGTGCGCCAGGGCGGCGTTCAGCGCCGCCAATTCGTCTTCGCAGCAATGGACGTTGACCGCCATGGCGACGCCGGAAAAGATGTCGGGGATGTAGGTGGCGTAGATGTCGGCGGCCTTGGCGCTGAACATGCCGGCGCGCCGCAGCACGCTGCCGGCCGCGTCGAGGTGGCGCGCGACATCGTCGTCGCTGACGCCGGCGCGGGCCAGGATGGCCGCCGCTTCGGAGGCGGCGTTCAGGTCGTCCTGATTCATGGGCAGGCCGAGCTTCTTCGCTTCGGCGGCGAATTCGAGCACCGACTGGAAGGAGCCGATCTCGATGCCGGCCTGCGGCGCGAAAGCGAAATCGCGGCTGCTGGGCGTGCCGATTTTGAGGAAGATGGCGCGCGCCTCGCTGAACAGGCCCAGATGTTCATACGCCGCCATGCGGTTGGCGAGGACGGCGGGATGGGCGTCGAGCAGGCTGGCGTTCTGGAAGCAGCGCTCCATCTGCGCCACATCGCCGGCCGCCGCGTGCAGCATGGCCAGCGCGCTCCAGCCGTCGGCCGGCGCGCTGCGCAGCAGCTGCTCGCATTCGCGCTTGATTCGTTCCCACTCGATGCTGTCCCGGCGCTGATATCTTCCACTCTGTCGCATCGCATTGAGTCGATCAAGGAGATTGTCGGATAAGGTTGAGGGGGCGGTCATCGTCATCATCGCCCCATTCTATACCAGCAATTGGCTCTGCCTATCCCCTATCTGCGTGATATAAAACAACACCGCTCATCCTCGTTTTGTGCCGCTGGTCCTTCTTCATAGGTGGGCGCGGGCGCCGCTGTTTAGCATGGCGCATCGTAAACGAGGAGGCGAAAATGCAACGGTCACTGATTTCCATTTTGTTTTTTGCAAGCAGCCTGCTGTCGGCGCAAACCCCGGCGCAGGCGGCAGCGACGCATCCGGCGTTCCATGTCGACGTCACCGGCGACGGCGCGGCCATCATCCTGATCCCCGGATTGTCATCGCCCGGCGCGGTGTGGGACGGCACCGTGCAGCACCTGTGCGTGCAGCAGCATCACCAGTGCCACGTGCTGTCGCTGGCCGGCTTCGCCGGCACGGCGCCGATCGCCGAGCCGCTGCTGCCGGCGGTGGAACAGCAGCTGTCCGATTACATCGCCGACCATGGCCTCGATCATCCGACCGTCATCGGCCATAGCATGGGCGGCTTCCTCGGCATGAAGCTGGCGGCCGATCACCCGCAGCAGGTCGGGCGCCTCATCATCGTCGACACGCTGCCGGCGCTGGGCGCGATGCAGCGCCCGACCATCACGCGCGAGCAGCTGTTGCAAGCGGGCGCCGTCATGCGCGATCAAATGCTCAAGTCCAGCGACGCCCAAGGCCGCGCCTATCTGGCGCGCGTGATCCGCACCATGGTCAGCAAGCCGGCCGACGTCGACCGCGTGGCCGGCTGGGGCGCCGCGTCGGACCGCTCCACCGTCGCCACGTCGATGTACCAGATGATGACCGACGACCTGCGCCAGGACGTCGCGCGCATCGAGGCGCCGACGCTGGTCCTCGGCACCTGGATAGGCTACAAGGACTACGGCTCGAAAGACCAGTTCGAGGGCACGTTCAAGAGCCAGTACCAGAAGCTGCCCGGCGTGACCATCGAGATGAGCGACACCGCCCGTCACTTCATCATGTACGACGACGCCGACTGGCTGTATGCTCGCATCGATCAATTCTTGAAATGACAACGTAATGAATGCGACCCGTCCCGCGCTCGCGCGTATCCGCTGGTATTGGCCGCTCCAGATTCTGGTGTGGCACGGCGTCGCGCTGTTCAACCTGTTGTTCTACTGGCGCGCCGCGCCGGGCTGGCAGATCGTCGCCGTGTGCTGGTGGGCGGGGCTGAGCGGCATACTGTGCACCCACCTGTGGCGCGCGGCGTTGCGGCGACGGCCGCACTGGCTGGGCCGGCAGATGCACTGGAAATATATCGGACCGTCGCTGATGCTGCTGACGGCCGTGCAGACGGCGTCGATGACGCTGGCGTTCGCGGTCCTGCGGCCGATGGGCGCCATGCACGGCGTGAGCTGGCTGCCCGGCGCCCTGATATTCTGGTTTCTGGTGCTGACGCTGTGGACCCTGCTCTACATGGCGGTGCTGTCCGTGCGCCGCGCCAACCGTTACGAGGCCGAGGCGCTGCGGCTGGAACTGTACGTCAAGGACACCGAGCTGCGTGCCTTGCAGGCGCAGGTGAATCCGCATTTTTTCTTCAACAGCATGAACAGCGTGCGCGCGCTGATCTACGAAGATCAGCACGCGGCGGCGCGCATGATCGATCAGCTGGCGGCGCTGATGCGCTACGCGCTGCAATCGGGCCAGGCCGACACGGTGACGCTGGCCGCCGAAATGGAGGCGGTGCAAGCCTATCTGGCGATAGAAAAAATCCGCTTCGAAGAACGCATGCGCGTCAGCGTGCGGATCGAGGCGGGACTGGAGCAGGTGCGCATTCCTCCGATGGCCTTGCAGACGCTGGTGGAAAACGCCGTCAAATATGGCGTCGAGACCAGCGCCGGCGGCAGCGAGATCCGCATCGTGGCGCGCCGCGTCGACGGCATGGTGCGCATCGAGATCGCCAACGCCGGCGCCATCGTGCCCTTCGCCGACTCCACCAAGGTTGGCCTGGTCAACACGCGCAAGCGACTGGCGCTGGCGCTGGGCGCGGACGCCCGTCTGGACTTGAGCGAGAACGGCGGCTGGGTGCGCGCGACGCTGACCGTGCCCACGCTGGAGGCGGCATGATGCGCGTGCTGCTGATCGACGACGAACGTCTGGCGCGCGCCGAGTTGCGCCGCCTGCTGGCCGCGCATACGCAAGTGGAGATCGTCGGCGAGGCGGTCAACGCGGCCGACGCGCTGCGGCAGATCGCGGCGCTCAAGCCGGACCTGGTCCTGCTCGACGTGCAGATGCCCGGCGGTTCCGGCTTCGATCTGCTGGCGGCGCTGGACGAGGCGCCGGACGTGATCTTCACCACCGCCTTCGACCGCTACGCCTTGCAGGCGTTTGAAGTCAATGCGCTCGACTATCTGCAAAAGCCGATCGAGGCCGGGCGGCTGGCGGCGGCGCTGCTGCGGGCCGGCCTGCGCATCGACCGGGCGGCCATGCCGGCGCGGGCGGCGAAGAAAATCTTCATCAAGGATGGGGAGCGCTGCTGGTTCGTCGGCCTGCACGATATCCGCCTGTTTGAATCGGACGGCAATTACACCCGCATCTATTTCGACGCCGAGCGGCCGCTGATGCTGCGCAGCCTGAACCAGCTGGAAGAAAAGCTGGACCCGAGCCAGTTCTTCCGCGCCAGCCGCAAGCACATCGTCAATCTCGCCTTCGTGCGGCGCGTGACGCCGACCGACGCCGGCGGACTCGATCTGATTTTATCGGACGGTGTGGCGATCGACGTGTCGCGCCGGCGCGCCGCCCAGTTCAAAAGCCTGGGCGGTTTCTAGCGCCTCACTGGCCCGACAGGCGCTTGGCGAACGAGAAGGCGTAAGCGGGCGAGCGGAATAACAGTATCGGGTCCGAGGTCGGCGCGATACCGTCGGCCATCACCAGCGGATCGAAATTGATCTTCTCGCATTCGGCGCCCGCCTGCGGCGTCGCCTGGGCGATGGTCAGCGTGCCGGCCTTGAAGTGGCGGCGCGCCTCCGGCCACGCCAGCGTCGCGTTGTCGACCGGGTCGCCCGGCTCGCCTTCGTAGACGATCATGTCCCACTGTACCGGCGCCTTCGCGGCGCGGGCGATCAGGCCCGCTTCGAGGAAGTCGTGCGGCGCCGTCTTCAGCGCCGCGGCGCTCAGCTGCTGCTCGCCGTCGTGCGGGACGAAGCGCCAGCGCACCATGTGCTCGGCCTTTTTCGCGTCGATGAATTTGAAGGTGTGCACGCTGTAGAACGCCGAGTTGTAATACTGCGCCGGCGGGCCGTTCTCCTGGAGGAAGGCCGCTTGCGACATCGCGTCGGGATGGCTGGCGAAGAAGTCCTTGAGCTTGTCCGGATTCGGTTTGCCGGTGGCCGGATCGGGCTTGCTGGCGACGAGCATGGCGTTGAAGGTGTCGGGATGGGCGGCGCCGAAGACCGGCGTGTTGAGCATCGTGATGTGCTGTAGCGCGCCGCCGGGTAGGCGCAATTCCAGCGCCATGCCGCGCGCGTTGCGGGCCGCGTCGGGCAGGTTGGGGTTGCCGCCGGCGAGCGAGAAGCGCGCCACCACCGGCACCGCCTTGCCGGAAAAGAGCGCGGAGCTGCTCAAGGTGGCCGCCGCCGGCGTGCCGACGAACTCGCCGGCCGCGCACGTGCCCTTGATGTGGTTGCGGCGCTGGCCGGCATGCACGCCGAAGGTCGATTCGAGCGTGTCGACCACCTGGTCGGCGCGCACTTCGGCGACCGCGTCGGCCGCGAACGATGGCGCGGCGCCGGCCGCGAGCAAGGCGGCGAACAGCAGTTGCGGGGTGCGTTGTTTGAACGACGTGGCGCTAGGGAGTTTCATGGCAGCTTTCTCAATGGGGAATCGGTGCCAGGCTCCGGCTTGCGCAGCGCTGACCACAGGCAGTCTAGCGAAGCGGCGCTGTCGGGACGGTGACAGCCGGATGACAAATTTGTCAGAATCGATGCGATACCGCCGTACAAACCATGGCTCATCCGGCATTGATGCGGGATCAAACAGCGATCCTGGTTTTATCGACAATGGGGCATGTGGCGAATTGAAGAACATCGACGGGTGGACAAGCAACTTTCTGGCGCCGTTCCAGTCGAAGTATTGAGGCGCTACGAAAAATGGAAAGAGACGGTGCAGTACTTCGGGCCGCCGGGACTGCGCGCCGTTAAGGGATTTCATGACGAGGCGCTGTCCGGCGCGTGGCACGGTTATCGTTCGTCCCGGCTTGGCCTACAATGGAGAATAATCTATCGGGTCGTCGCTGATGTATTTCTGATCGAAGTAGTCGAGATCAATGCCCATCAATATCGAAAGCACTGACATGAAGAATTTTATCCCTGCGAAAAAACGTATCAATGTGTCGGTGGGCGAATCGGTCCGCACCATGCGGGAACTACAGGAACTCAGTCAGGCGCAACTGTCGGAGCGTTGCGGCATAGCCGTGGCGGAGATCATGGCGATCGAGACCGATAGCGCCAGTCTCGGCATTGAGCATGCAAAGATACTCGCACGGGCATTGCATTGCCATCCCGCCATGCTGATTTTTCCGGGCTGGGAACTGGAGCAGGAATCCGCAGCCTGAGTCGGCGTTTAGTTCCGGCGATTCCACGGCCAGACGCCGGCCAATAAAAAACCCGCGACACTTGCGCGTCGCGGGTTTTTGAACGGGACTACCGTCCGGTTTTATTCGACTTCGACCGTCTCCGGCGGCACCGTCGGCGCGGCGTCGGATTCCGGGAACTCCAGCTTGACCTGGTCTTTCTCGTCCAGGTCGACCGTCACGCGGCCGCCGCTGACCAGGCGGCCGAACAGCAGCTCGTCGGCCAGGGCCTTGCGTATCATGTCCTGGATCAGGCGCGCCATCGGACGGGCCCCCATGAGCGGATCGAAACCTTTCTTGCCGAGGAACTTGCGCAGTTTCTCGGTGAAGATGGCTTCGACCTTTTTCTCGTGCAGCTGCTCTTCCAGCTGCATCAGGAACTTGTCGACCACGCGCAGGATGATTTCCTCATCGAGCGCACGGAAGCTGATGGTGGCGTCGATACGGTTGCGGAACTCCGGCGTGAACATGCGCTTGATGTCGGCCATCTCGTCGCCGGCCTGCTTGGAGTTGGTGAAGCCGATCGACGTCTTCTGCAAGCTCTCGGCGCCCGCGTTGGTCGTCATGACGATGATGACGTTGCGGAAGTCGGCCTTGCGTCCGTTGTTGTCGGTCAGCGTGCCATGGTCCATCACTTGCAGCAGGATGTTGAAGATGTCCGGATGCGCTTTCTCGATTTCGTCGAGCAGCAGCACCGCGTGCGGCTTCTTGGTGACAGCTTCGGTCAGCAGGCCGCCCTGGTCGAATCCGACGTAGCCGGGCGGCGCGCCGATCAGGCGGCTCACCG
>NZ_JANXMI010000146.1 GCF_025354735.1 Rugamonas sp. | reverse complement strand
CAGTGAAATTTGGGCGATCAGGGTACGCCTGGAGATTTATGGGCGTCGGCGCGATCTGGCACTATTCAATTTGGCCATCGACAGCAAATTGCGTGGCTGCGATCTAGTTCAATTGCGAGTGCAAGATGTCTGTCACGGCGGTCATGTAGCTAGCCGAGCCACCGTGATGCAGCAAAAATCAGTTTGAATTAACGGCCGGTACTCGTAAGAGTCTGGTTGAATGGATCACTGAAGCGGAACTCAGGCACAGTGATTTCTTGTTCCCGAGCAGAATAGAAAACTCACCGCATATCTCGACCAGGCAGTATGCCCGCATTGCCCATCACTGGTTCGATGAAATAGGATTAGATCCTATCGCGTACAGCACGCATACCCTGCGCCGGACAAAGCCAACTTTGATCTACCGCCGGACAAAGAATCTGAGGGCGGTACAGCTCTTGCTCGGTCACACAAAATTGGAGAGCACTGTGCGATACCTCGGTATCGAGGTTGACGATGCCCTAGAGATGGCCGAGCAAACCGATGCGTAGATGCATCTAGCGGCCGACGCGCGTCGAAGTATTTATCGAATGAGGTATTGACTCTTGTCTTTGCCTTCGAGCCACTTTGGCGCGCGTCCACGGCCAGTCCATGCGTCGCCAGTTGCTTGGTTTTTGTATTTGATTTCTACTGGCTTACGTGGCAGCTTATGAGCCTCCTTTGAAGCACCGCCGATATCGGCCAAGGTCAAGCCATATTGTCCCATAATGGCCTGAATCTGATTCTTCGCTTCTGCCACCTCGGTGCGACGAACCTCTTCGGCTTTTGCCTGGAGTTCAGCGATTTGTTTTTGGTAGTCTTGGTAGGTAGACATTGTGCAGCCTTTCATGTGAATTGTTATGGATTAATTGTACATGGGTCGAATACATCGTGGTGCACTATTGTGATAATGCGTGTATTTTACGCCCATGCAAGATGCTATCCTAGCGATGTGACTCTGCCAGTAACGGCATCTACTTTAGTAGCTAGCGCCGGTATCCTTTAGGGGGAAGTTATGACCGCATCTTTCGATCCGCTGTGGATGTTCAGACCATTTGGTATAGGTGAAGTATCACAGCGTATTAATCCTGGCTGGTTCTCGCCTACCTTCAATTTTGCTGGCGACGCAAAAATTGAAGAACAAGTTGTCGCTGATGTGGCAAGCTACGGTACACAGGTCGGGTGGCTTAACGACATCGTTCTCGCGTTAGCCAGAAAACAAGAGCCGGCCCCTGCAGCGGTGGCGAAACTGGCAGAAGCTGTTAAGAAGATTGAGTACATTAAACAGACTCGAAAATCTGCTGCATTGAGCGCTGCCGTAGATGCCCTTAATTATTTAAAAAATACGGATCCAGAGCTTTACCAAAAGCTGATTCAGGACCGGAATGTGTGAATTGGTTTCAAAGCGCCCGCTTTCGGCCACTAGCATACCATTCTACATATAGGAAATCGCATGTATGCATTTAGAATAAAAATAAATGACGAAGAGCCGATAGTCGCAGGCTCGGAGGATTTGGGGGTTCTGAATGCAATTATCAACTGTATAAGGAGACCCAAGGATTTCACGCGTGGGGGTAGTGATTTAGATGATGGGCAGCTTTTCTTTACAGTGGGTGGCTTGAGTCGTCGAAATCAAGATGCTTTAGAGGAATACTTATATTGGGTTCCAGATAAATCTTTAAATGTTAATGACATTATTAGCATTGAAGTTATCGAAACCTCTACAGCGGACCCCGTTGTAGAGACTAAAGAGGTGAGAACAAGGCCCTATGACGAACGTGAGAAATTTGAAGAATGTAAGCGGATTTATCTAGAACTTCGTGAAAAATACGAAGTCTGAGTTCGGCCAAGAGCGGTCGCTCGAATTTCAGTTCCGTTTGCATCCACCTTTATTTTTTTGATAATGGTGCAGAGATAATAGGTGGTCCAAGCCTGCGGTAATCATAAACCCATCCTTACATTACCGCATTTTTTGAACTTAGTCGCCCATGTCCTGGCCGCTCAGAGCGTTGTCTTCCAGTTCGTGGTCCACCTCGATGCGAGGTGAGGTGGACCTAGCTGCCGCCGCCCCGGCGCGGCCGGTTAGAATCGTCCAGACAGGCGCGCACCGAGCATGCCGGCCGTGATTAAGCAACTCAGGAGCAGGCCGGCCGCCACGCCCCACCATGCCAGCCGGTTGGCCAGTGTCGCTGTCATGCCGTGCTTCTTTGCAATCAGGCGCGCCGCCCCCATCACGTGGGCGACCAGAAAGAACACGGCCAGACTGTAGTGTGGCAGCAAACGGATATTCCAAGCATCGGCCAGCAGGCTGGTGGGGACGCCGACTGCCCACGCATAATCCGTGTCGGTGCCAAAATAGCGGCCCAGGGTAAATACCGAGTTGATGTGCCCTGCGATAAAGACCGACAGGTACAGGCCAGCGCCGGTCTGCAGTACATCGAGCAAGTCGTGCGTCAGGGCGCTCTTGCGGCGGTACAGCACGAGCCCGCTGATGATCTGGAAAAAGAACATGGCGATGATCAAAGGCTGCAGCACACCATTGCGATAAAGCAGGCGTAAGGTTTTCATGATGGAGCGGTGCAGGTCCAAGCCGCCGATACCGGCGAGGTGATTAAACAGGTGCGGCCCCAAGAACACGGCCAACAGCAGCAAGGCGCTAATGCCGTGCACGCTGCGCAGCACGGCGTGCCGACGCGCATTGCTGGCCGGCCGCGCCAATGCCTCGCTATCAGCGCTGACCAGGGTCAGCAGGGCTGCGCCCACGGCCGCCGTGCACCACAGTCCGGCCCACACAGCCCCGTCGTGGTCGTTGATTTTCATCAGGTACAGCAAGACCCCCAGCAAAGTGTACAGCGGCGGCGTAGCGATGACTAGCTGGGCCAGACGTGCTGCGCGCAAGTTCGCTGGCGCGATGCCAGTTCCCTTCTGTGCGCCCAGACGCCACGCCAGCCATAGCCCCAACGCCGGCACAGCGTAGGCCCCGAGCAATGCCAGCGCCGCACCCGCAGTCATGTCGTGACCGTCACTGTAAGCGAGATGAAACTGGGCCAGGGTCCAGGGATAGACCAACGCCGCCGCGAACGGCAGCAGCCAATGCCACGCGGTGCCTCTACTAGATAGTGGTGTCGCCACCAATGCATGATTCATGTCCTAAACTCCTTGATGATGCGGATAAAATGGCCTTTGTATCGCCGGTAGGGAATTCTAAGTACCTTTGCCCGGCACCAAGGTAGCCAATTTTCTGGAATTTGGTTACGCCACGCAACAACAGCTTGAGCCGCTGCGCTCTGCATAGGGGAACGCGACGCTTGCGGCGCCTGCTGATGATTATGCAGGCGCTGCCTTATGGCATGTAGTTGCGGAGTCAGATCGAGCCGGTGATAGCTGCCGAGAAGCATCATGCGTTCGCCCGCGCAGTCATGGATGGACTTTGGCCTTCTCTGACCGCAATCTAATAGTCTGCTAAGGTTAGAGTCAATAATGCAGCCATAGCGATTGCAAGGACGCTACCTGAACGTCTGCAAAGGGGCGGAAACGGCCGGTCGGCACAGTGCCGACCGGCATTGTCTACTGAAAAGCGATCACGGTCTGGAGCTTTCAATTGGGTCAACCGAAGTCGGCATGTACGGTTAATCCGCTATAGGCTTGAAGGGGATTCCAGGGCCCAAGCTTTGCAAGGGTGAGCGGAAAGGTCAATCCAGACGAGACAAGGCGAGCAAACGAACATCTTTACAACAAAATGATGAAGGCTTCGTTTTTGTTGGTATTTTTGTTGGTATTTGTCGGATTTTTCTCAATTTCTCATAGTTTAGAGTGATACCGGCAGTCGCACCAGAAATAGCTAGAAAATCAAAGGGTTGCATGCTTCGGCGTGTAACCCTTTTTTGCTTCATCGAGCCAGTGTCGCCCAGATGTAACCGCTGTGTAACCCATTGCAAGGAATAGTCCCGTAGATATGAGGACGCCGGCCGCTTCGTCGAGAGCCAACGCCCGGTATAGAAAAGCAACTAAATTTCTAGCAATTAATCTTGTGGCGTATAGTCATGCTTCGGCTTCCATCCCGACTTCCTGGTCGGCACCTTTGTGTTCGGCCGCGAAAGCCTGGCCTTGATCGACCGCTTCGTCGTCGCCGAAGATGCGGGATTCGACCTCGCCGCCGGCCGCGCGCACTTGCAGTCGCTGGGCCTGACGGCGGACGGCGTGCTCTACTTCACCTGGACGCCGCCAGCCGCGCGCAGACCGGCTCGGCCAGGCTCAGCATCAGCGCGTGGCTGTCGATGATGCCGGTGCCGGGCGGCAACAGGGCGCCGGCGCGGTCCCAATGCGGTTCCAGCGCCAGCGCCTCGGAACGGGCTGGCAGCCGCAAGTCGCTCACGCCGGCGCTAAGGCTGAACTGAGGTGGCTTAGGGCTTCCGCTCAGCGGCTAAGTTCGACGCTCAGCCCGGCACCGCCACGGCCGCCGGCAGGTGGCGCTCGATCACGCTCAGCATCTGCTCGACGTCGATGGGCTTGGCGATGAAGTCGTCCATGCCGGCGGCCATGCACAGTTCGCGCTCGGCTTCCATCACGCCGGCCGTCATCGCCAGCACCGGCAGCGTGAGGCCGAGTTCGGAACGAATGATGCGCGCCGCCGACACGCCGTCGAGCACCGGCATCTGCATGTCCATCAGCACCACGTCGCAGCGGCCGGCGTCGGCGCGCAACAGGTCGACGGCTTGCTGGCCGTCGCCGGCGATCTCGACCGTCGCGCCGGCCCGCTCCAGCAATCCCCTGGCGACGAACTGATTGAGCGGATTGTCTTCCACCAGCAACAGGCGGGCCCCGGGCAGGCGCGGCCGTTCCTCCTCCTCGGCGACGGGCGCCGACGTGCCGGCGCGGGTCGCCGTCAGTTCTTGCAGCGTGTCGAACAGGCTGGAACCGGTGACGGGCTTGATGAGGATGGCGGCCGCCTGCGCCGCCAACGGCTGGCGCAGCAAGGCGTCGCGGCCGTGGGCGCTGACCATCAGCACCACCGGCAGCGACGGCAGAATGGGAACAAGGGGCAGCGATGGCAGCGATGGCAGCGATGGCAGCGTTGCCGCGTCGGCTCGGTCGGCTCGGTCGGCTCGGTCGGCTCGGCCGGACTGATCCGCCGGGTCCGGCTGCCGCGCCGGGTCCGGCTGCTCGTGCAGCGCCTGCATCGTCAGCAGGCCATCCATGCCGGGCATGCGCCAGTCCGCCAGCACGACGTCATAGGCGGCGCCGGCGGCACGCTGCTGGCGCACGCGGTCCAGGCAGTCGGCGCCGGACGCGACCGCATCGGCGCGCCAGCCCCAGCCGCCGATGGTGCGGCACAGGTAGTCGCGGCTGGTGGCGTTGTCGTCGACCACCAGCAAGCGCAGGCCGGGCGGGACCACGGCGCCGCCCCCAGCAACCGTGCCGGCGACCGGCGTGACGGCCGCGTCCGTCAGCGCCAGCAGCGGCAAGGTCACGCTGAAGCGGCTGCCCTGCCCCAGCACGCTGTCGACGGCGATGCTGCCGCCCATCAGCTCGGCCAGCCGCTTGCAGATCGTCAGGCCGATGCCGGTGCCGCCGAAGCGCCGCGTGATGCTGGCGTCGGCCTGGCCGAAGGCCGCGAAGACGCGCTCGGCCTGCGCCGCGTCCATGCCGATGCCGGTGTCGCTGACGGTGAAGCGCAGCAGCGCGGCGTCGCCGTCGCGGTGCAGCTGCTCGACCAGCAGGGCCACTTCGCCGCGCTCGGTGAACTTCATGGCGTTGCCGACCAGGTTGACGAGGATTTGTTGCAGCCGCATGGCGTCGCCGCTGAGCCGGCGCGGCACGTCCGGCTCGATGCCGATGGCCAGTTCCAGCTCCTTGTCGCCGGCGTTGACGGCCATGATGGAGGCGATGGCCTCGAGCACGTCGCCCAGCGCGAACGGCGCGGCCGACAATTCCATGCGCGCCGCCTCGATCTTGGAAAAGTCGAGGATGTCGTTGAGGATGGCCAGCAGCGACTGGCCGGCCGACCGTATCATGCCGACGTATTTTTTCTGCGGCGGCGCCAGTTCGGTGCTTTCCAGCAGATGCGTCACGCCCAGCACGGCATTCATCGGCGTGCGGATTTCGTGGCTCATGTTGGCGACGAATTCGCTCTTGGCGCGGCTGGCCGCCTCGGCCTTGTCGATGGCCAGCGCCAGCTGGGCGTTCTGCTCCGCGATGGTCAGCGTGCGCTGCCGCACCAGTTCTTCCAGGTGGTCGCGGTGCAGCCGCAGCTCGGCCTCGATGCGCGCCTTGTCCAGCAGATCCTGCGCCAGCTTGCCCTGCATCTGGTTGATGGCGTTGACGACATAGTCGAGCTCGTCGAGGCCGTGGTGCGGTGGCCGGTCCAGCCGCAACAGCGCGCCGGAGCGCTTCAGGTCGATGTTGCGGACGAACTGGGCCATCGTCTCCAGGTGGCGCGTGACCCAGCGCTGGAACAGCAGCAGCGCGAACACGGAGCCGAGCAGCAGCGAGCAGACCGAGGTGATGGTGATGCCGACGGCGCGGTCGGTCAGCCGGGCCAGGATGGCGGTGTTGCTCAGTTCGACGGTCAGCGTGCCGACGTCGTAGCGCAAGCCGCCCTCGCGGTAGGCGATGGCGAAGCTGCGCGCGCCGATGTGGGGAGCGTCGGCGGTGTCGGCGTCGGTGGCGGCGGCATTTCTGCGCCAGATGCGGCCGGTCTCGTCGCGCAGCGTGACGCGGCCGACGTTGGGCAGGTGGCTGATGCCGTTGAGCAGCACGTCGGTGCCGTCGCTGTCGACCTCCCACAGGCTGGCCGCGATGCCGGGCAGGTAGGCCGATTCGATCTGGCTGAAACGTTCGGCGGCCGCGTGGACGTCCTGCCGGTAGAGCAAGCCTATCTGCACCGCGCTGACCAGCAGCGAAATGACGGCGCTGCACAGCAGCGAGGCCAGCATCAGCCGCACGCTCAGTTTCAAGCCGTAAAAGGACGCGGGCAAGACCGTCATGGCAGGCGTTTGCCGCGCGCCGCCGGATGGAACCAGAGCGACTGGTCGGCCAGCGGCGTGGCGGCCGGCAGCAGCGGGTTGGCCAGCGTCAGCACGGTGCGGTGGGCCAGGTCGGCGCGGGCGATGGCGGCGCCGTAATAGCGCTGGAACAGGGCCGTCATCGCGCCGTCGGCGATGGCGATGCGCAAACCCTGTTCGATGGCGGCGGCCAGCGCCGTGTTCGATTTATTGACGAAGAAGTACAGGGCTTCCGGATAGTGCAGCACGATGCCGTCGGCCACGGCCAGCGGCGCGTCCTTGCGGGCCTCGATTTCCTTCCAGATTTCCGTCACGGCGCGTGGGAAATACTGGACGTGGCCGCTTTCCAGCATCTTGAACAGGCGCTCATAGGAGCTGCTGGTGTAGACGGCGTAGCCGTTGGCGCGCAGCACGTCGGTGTCGGGCCAGTCGTGGCCCTGGCCGGCGCGCAGCGGCGCCAGCGCCGCCGCCGTCGCCAGCGGCGCGAACAGGGCGCGGTCCTCGGGCCGGATCAGCAGCAGACGCCAGCCGATCAGGCCGCGGTCGATGGGAATGCGCACCGGCAGGAAGGCGTCTTCGCGCGCCTGCGAAGTGACGGTCCAGACCACGTCTATGCCCTGGCCCTGCTCCAGCAGGCGCAGGCTGCGGCCCTGCTGCATGCGCACCGGGCTGGCCGCCAGACGGTAGTGGTCGCCGGCTTTTTTCAGGCTCAGCTTGAGCAGCGCGAGCGGGTAGCTGGCGCGCTCGTCGGCGAGCGATTCGGGACGCGGATAGGTGACGTCCGGCGAGGATGTGGATGTGGATGTGGATGTGGCCACGGCCTTGGCCCCGGTCTTGACGTCGGCCGCCGCCGCGCCGCCGGCGAGGAAGCACACCAGCAGGCCAATCCAAGCCGGCGCCAGGCCGGCGCTACGGCCCGGGCGCTCAGCCGCACGCTCACTGAGGCATACACTGAGACGCTCACTGAAACGATCACCCAGATGATCGCTCAGCTGCTTACTTGCACGCTCACTCAGGCGGTGGCATTGCTTCCTGGCCGCAGCGGTCAACATCGCATCAGTCCCTTCGCATGATCCTCTCATCAATTCTAACCCGGTCCGCAGCCTGGCAAGGAGGTTTGATGCCCTCGCGCGGCCAAGATGTGGCCGGCCCCGCCACAATGGCGGTCGCCGCGCGGCGCCAATCGGCCGGCCAAGCATTTCAGGCCGCGAAAATCACCGTTCATCGCATGGCGCTGGCCGGCCCCGGCCGCCCTCTCTATAGTTCACTCATCGCAAAGCAGCACACCACCAACAACACCAGGGAGAACATCATGAACATCGCTAAAAACATGGAAGCCATCTTCGTCGCAGCCGTCGTCCTGAGCGGCGCCATGAGCTACGCCAGCGCCGCCATTCCGGCGCACCTGCACGGCGCCGCCGCCGTCCCGGCCATGCAAGTGGTGACGGTCCACGCGCACCGCCTGACGGCCGCGCAAAAAGCCGACCTGGCCCAATAATCCACGCCATCGACGGAGCCTCTGATACCGCGCTATCTCACCACCGCGATGCTCGCCGCCATGCTGGCCTGCGGCGCCCACCACGCGCTGGCCGACGATATCGGCAGCGAGAGCCGCAACGTCGATGCGCGCGCCGTCCGGGTCAACCTCGATGGCATCATCAATTTGACAGTGAAGCAGGGAGCGGCGCCGGCGCTGACGATCTACGGCGACAAGCGCTATTTTCAGCGCGTCACCGTGACGCAGGATGGCGACACGCTGCGCATCGACGCCCATCTGCGCGGCCTCCACATCGGCAAACCCGATCTGCGCGCCGAACTGACGCTGCCCACGCTGCGCGAGCTGGTCTCGGGCGGGGTCGGCACGGCGGAGGTGAGCGGCTTCACTGGCGACGAGTTGCGACTGGCACTTGACGGCGCGGGCGCCGTCAAGGTCAACGCACATTATAAAAACGTGACGGCCAAACTGGGCGGCGTGGGCAGCATGCAGATCAACGCCGGCGACAGCGACATGGTCAACCTGGACATGCGCGGCGCCGGCCAGATCGACATCGCCGGCAACAGCAGGACGCTGCACGCGCGGCTGGGCGGCGTCGGCAGCCTCGATGCGCAGGCGCTGCGGGCCGACGATGTCGACGTCGACATGACGGGCCTGGGCAGCGCCAGCGTCTACGCGAAGCACAGCGCCAACCTCAAATTAAGCGGCCTCGGTTCGGCCACCGTCTACGGCAAGCCCGCCAGCCGCAGCGCCTCCGCGCACGGCATGGGCAGCGTCACCTGGCAATAAGCCACGGGCGCAGCAACGATCCTTGGATGTACTTTGGCCGTCGCCAGTTTGGGACGGCTTTTTTTTATTCCGGCGCCGATGCGATCCGCTGCCCGGCGGGCCGCTGGCGATAGCGGCGCGCCAGCGCCAGCGGGTCGCGCCGGTCGCGCCCCAGCACCACGCGCAGTCCCGCGTGGCTGTCATGCTCGCGCAGGATTGGTAGGCCCAGGCGCTCGGCCAGCGCGCGCGCCGCGTCGCGCCGGCGCACGCCGTATTCGACGCGGCTGAACGGCACCGTGTACGGCTTCAGGTTCGACAGCCGCACCACTTTCCATTCGCGCGCGCCGATGGTCCGCGCCAGCGCCGCGGCCATGCCGGTGACGCCGTTGCCGTTGCTGATTTCCAGCCGCGATGGAGGAGGCGGCGCGGCGCCGTCGTCGTCGTTCCGAGGCCCGACGCCGGCCCGCGTCGACAGCGGCGCCGGTACAGGCGCGGGCACGGACACGGACACGGGACTGTAACTTACGCGCCGCACTTCCACCATCGCGCCGGTCTGCGTCAACTCGGTGCGCGCCGTGCCGGGCGGGCGTGCCGAGGCGGCGCCGTCACCGGCCGTCGCCGCAGCGGACGATGTGGCCGACACGGACGGCGCGGCCAGCGCGGACCGCACGAGCGGCGCACCCAGCGCAGGCACTACAAGCGGCGCGGGCAGCGCCGCATAATCGCTGCGCGCGTCGTGCAGCCGCAGCGTGCGCGCCTGCTTGAGCATCGCGGCGGCGCGCTCGCCCTGCCCCAGTTTTTCCAGCGCCCGACCCAGATGCTCCCAACTGAGCGCATCGAGCGGATCGAGCACGCACGCCTGCTCCAGCAGCGCCGCCGCCTGCGCCGCGTCGCCGTCGAGCAGATAGGCGTAGCCCAGATTGGCGGCCAGGAAGGCGCCGTCCGCGCCGGCGCCGCCATCGTCGATCGCGGCCCGCCACAGCGCGATGGCCTGCTTCAAATCGCCCTGGCCGGCGTAGATCGCGGCCAGGCCGTTGCGCGCGTTGACGTGGTGCGGCGCCAGTTCCACGGCGCGCCGGTAGGACCGCAGCGCATCGCCATAGCGCGTGGCCTCGTACTGCGCGCGCCCCAGCGCCGCATAGCCGTCGGCCAGCTGCGACTGGCCGTCCGACGGCGCGACGACGACGCCGCTGCACGCCATCAGCAGCACGCCGGCGCCGGCCGAACTCCATCGTCCAATAGTGATGCGCATCGTCGACCTCCTCTATTATTGGCTGCTGGCCAGCGTCGGCAGCATCACACGATAAATCTGTATCCCGGCGGGCCCCAGCAGCACCAGCATCAGCGTCGGGAACATGCAAAAGATCAGCGGGAACAGGAGCTTGAGCGCGATCTTGGCCGCCGCCTCCTCGGCCACCAGGCTGCGTTTAGTGCGCAGGTTTTCCGAATGCACGCGCAGCGAATCGCCCATGCTGGTGCCGAAGCGCTCGGACTGGATCAGCATCGCCACCAGCGTGTCGACATCTTCCACGCCGCTGCGCAAGGCCAGGTTGCGCAGCGCCTTTTCCTTGCTGAAGCCGGCCCGCATCTCCATCAGCACCAGTTGCAGCTCCTGCGCCAGCGCCAGGCTTTTGATGTGGATTTCGGCCGCCACCTTGACCAGCGCGCGCTCCAGGCTCAGGCCCGCCTCGACGCAGACGGTCAGCAAATCGAGTGCGTCCGGGATGTTCTCGAAGATGTCGCGCTGCCGCCATGCCGCGCGGCGCGCCAGCACCGCGTTCGGCAGGTAGTAGCCGATGGCGGCCACCAGCAGCAGTAAAAACAGCAGGCCGTTGTGCAGTGCGCCGGACATCTGGCCGGCCACCGTCGCCATCAGCAGCGCCGGCAAGAGCAGCGCCAGCAAGGTCTTGGCGCCGAAATACAGCGGCGCCACCGACGCGTCGCGCCAGCCCGCGTTCATGAAGCGGGTGCGCAGCGGCGACCTTTCCCAGCCTTCCTCCGGCAGCGACAGGCGGCTGAACGGCTGCGCCGCCCTGGCCACTTTCTCGACCCAGCCGCCGGCCGGCGCGCTGGCCTCGGCCGCCGGCCCCATGAAGCCGCTCAGGCGCTGGCGCAGCGGCACCGACGAAAACGCCAGCAGCGCCACCAGCACCAGGCCGGCCGCCACCACAAAGACGATCAGCAAAAACAGCAGCTGCGATCCATTCACGTCGGCTCCTTCCGGTTCACTGTCACGCTCATAAGCTCACATGCTCACACGCGGATGCGGATCACGCGCCGCATCCACACCACGCCGCTGAAGCTGGCCACGCCGGCGTACCACATCAGGCGCTGGCCGACCGGATCGGTCCACAGCACGCTGATATATTTGGGATTGGCCGCCTGCATCACCAGCAGCATCACCACCGGCATCAGGCCCAATATCCAGGCCGACATGCGGCCCTCGGCCGACAGCACGCGCACCTGCGCGAGCAGCTTGAGGCGCGCCCGTATCAGGCGGCTGATGCTGTCGAGGATCTCGGCCAGGTTGCCGCCGGATTCGCGCTGGATCAGCACCGCGATCACCAGATAGCGCAAATCGGTCAGCGGCACGCGCGCGGCCAGGTTGTGCAGCGCCTCGTTCATCGGCACGCCGTAGTTGATTTCCTCGTAGGCGAATTTGAATTCGGCGGCGATCGGATCGGGCATTTCCTCGCCCACCATTTGCAGCACGTTGGCGAAGGAGTGGCCGGCCCGCAGCGCGCGGCCGAGGAAATCGGCGTCTCCGGCAGCTGCGCCTCGAGCTTGCGCAGGCGCGCCGCGCGCCGCCGCAACAACCACCCGTACGGCAGCAGCAGCGCGCCCGCCAGCACCGCCAGCGACGGCACGGCCGGCATCTGCCAGAACAGCGGCAGCAGCAGGCCGGGGATCAGCGCGGCGGCGCTGGCGGCGAGGAACTGGGCGACGGTCCGGCGCGCGCCCGATTGCAGCAGCAGCCGCTCGATCAGCGCCGCCTGCGGCAGGCGCCGCAAGGCCTGGTCCAGCGCCGGCCACTGGCTGTAGCGGCGCTGCTTGAGGATGGATTGCTGGGCGCCGCCGCCGCCGTCGCGCCCGGCCATCAAATGCAAACGCTTGCTGATGCGGCGCGCGCCGCCGCCGTGGGTGCTGGACCACCACAGCCAGGCGCCTTCGATGGCCAGGATCACGGCCGCGAACAGCAATACGGCAAAGCTCGAAAAAACCATGTCCATGGCGCGCTCCGGTGGTGGCGTCGTTGTCTTATTCGTACACGCGGTCGGGATCGAACACGCTGTCGGGCACCGCCGCGCCGAACAGGCGCAGGCGGTCGGCGAAGCGCGGCCGCACGCCGGTGGCGGAAAACTGTCCCTGCACCTTGCCGCTGGCGTCGACGCCGGTCTGCTCGAAGCGGAAGATTTCGTGCATGGCGATGACGTCGCCCTCCATGCCGGTGATTTCCTGCAGGCTGACCAGCTTGCGCGCGCCGTCGGTCAGGCGCGACACTTGCAGCACCACCGTCACGGCGGCGCAGATTTGCTGGCGCGTGGCGCGCGCGCTCAGGTTCACGCCGGCCATGCCGACCATGTTTTCCAGCCGCGCCAGGGCGTCGCGCGGGGTGTTCGAGTGGATCGTCGCCAGCGAACCTTCATGGCCGGTGTTCATCGCCTGCAGCATGTCGAGCGCCTCGGCGCCGCGCACCTCGCCGAGGATGATGCGGTCGGGCCGCATTCGCAGCGCGTTGCGCACCAGCGAACGCTGATTGACCTCGCCCTTGCCCTCGATATTGGGCGGCCGCGTTTCGAGCCGCACCACGTGCGGCTGGCGCATTTGCAGTTCGGCCGCGTCTTCGATGGTGACGATGCGCTCCGTGGCCGGGATGAAGCCCGACAGCACGTTGAGCAGCGTGGTCTTGCCGCTGCCGGTGCCGCCCGAAATGAGGATGTTGACCTTGCCCTGGCCCAGCCCCTGCAAGACCTGCACCATCGGCGGCGTCAGGCTTTTGTAGTCGAGCAGGTTGGCGATGCTGAGCGGATGCACGGCGAAGCGGCGGATCGACAGGATCGGACCATCGACGGCCAGCGGCGGAATGATGGCGCTGACGCGCGAGCCGTCGGGCAGGCGGGCGTCGACCATCGGGCTCGATTCGTCGACGCGGCGGCCGACCCGCGAGACGATCTTCTCGATGATCTTCATCAGGTGGGCGTTGTCGTGGAAGGTGACGCCGGTCAGTTCCAGCTTGCCGGCCCGTTCGACGTAGACCTGCGACCAGGTGTTGACGAGGATGTCGGACACGCCGGGATCGGCCAGCAGCGGTTCGAGCGGCCCGAAGCCGAGCATCTCGTTCTGGATGTCGATCACCAGGCTGTGGCGCTCGTGCTGATTGAGGACGATGCGCTCGTCCTCGATGACGCGCTGGACCAGCAGCGCCAGCTCGTGCTTGAACTGCTCCGGCGTCAGCCGCTTCAGGCGTTCCAGGTCGATGCGGTCCAATATGGTCTGGTGCATCGCCTTTTTCAAATCCTGGTAGGCGCTGCCGGCCAGCGCCGGCAAGGCGCCGTTGCCGGGCCGCGCCTCATCGGCGCTGGCCAGGCGTTCGCGTAAGCTCATGTCCCACTCCTCTGGTTGAACGGTGATGGTGGCGGCCGGTCGGCGCTAGGCCGCTTCGCTGCGGCCGAACAGGCGGTCGAACAGGCCTTTGCTTTCGGGGATGCGGCGCGCCGTCACCGTCTCGACCAGTTCGGCCAGGCTGCGCGCGACGGCGCTGCTGCGCGACAGCTGCAACACCGGTATGCCCTGGTTGACCGAATCGGTGGCCGACACATAATCGTTGGGCACCGTGTGCAGCACCTCGGCGCCGAGCGCGTGTTCGAGGTCGCTCAGGCGCAGCTTGCCGCCCTTTTCGTAGCGGTTCACGATCAGGCGCGTGCGCCCGCTCGGGTAGCCGAGCGAACGGAAAATGTCGAGCAGGCGGCGGCCGTCGCGGATGTCCGGCAGCGCCAGTTGCAGCACCGGATAAATGGCGTCGGCGTGGTCGAGCGCGCGCAGGGAGATGGCGTCGATCTGGCGGCCGACATCGAGCACGATGTAGTCGTAGTGCTGGCGCGCCACGCGCAAGATGGTGTCCATGTGCTCGGCCTTCATGTCGACCGCGTGGGTGGGATCGTCGGCCGCCGCCAGCACGCCGAAGTTGTTGGCCACGTGGACCAGGCACGATTCGAGGAAGGCGCCGTCCATGCGCGCGATCTGGGCGCAGATGTCGGACAGCGTCATGCCCGGCTTCTGGTCCGACACGTAGAGCGTGGCGTCGCCGAACTGGCCGTGCAGGTCGATCAGCAGCACTTTTTTATCGGCCAGCGCGGCCAGCGCGAAGCCGAAATTGGTCGACAAGAAGGTGGCGCCGCTGCCGCCCTTGCAGGAGATGAAGGCCAGCACCTTGCCGTCGCGCAGGGGGCTGACGCCGGCCGCCACCTCTATCCTGTCCATGGCCTCGTGGAAGGCGCGGTGCACCAGCGGCAGTTGCAGCACCTCGCGCATGCCGGCGCGCATGGCGCGGATCAGCAAGTCCTGCTGCTGCTCGCGCGCCTGCAGCAAAAAGGAGGCCTCGGGATAGTGCTTGCCGAGGCGTTCGACCAGTTCGGCCTCGCCGGGCGCGACGTCGCTGGCGTCGAACACCACCAGCTGCGGCGGCTCCGGCAGCAGGCGCTCGACGGCGTCGCGCAGGCCGTTGCGCGACGCCACCAGCTGCACCGCCGGCATCCGTGCCGAACCCTGGGCCGCGATCTCGGCGTGGAGCAGGGAGTCCTTGCTTATCATGAGCGCTTTCATTCCAGTTCCTTTGCATGTCCAGGGGGCGGGCGGCGGCTCACTGGCCGGCGGCGGTGCCGATGAGGGAGGTGTTGGCCGGCGCGCCGGCGCCGAACGATTTCTGATAATGCTGCTGCGCCTGGGCGGCGGCGCGGCCATCGAGGCCGGCCACCGGGTCGGCGTTGCGGGCCGCCGCCGGCGCGACGATCTGCCGCGCCAGCGCGCCCCGGGTGGCGGCGCCGAAGTCGCGCTCCCACTGCGGCGTGGTGGCGGCGCAGGCGGCCAGCGCGGCGCAGGCCAGCGCGCCGCACAGGCGACGCGGCGTAAAAAAAAGGTGATGGGCTCATCGATGGCTCCGGTGTGTGGCGGTATGCGTTTTGATGATTGCGGCTGCGTCACTTCACTTCAAAATCCGGTGCCGGGCGCGCGCTTGCGGGCGCGGCGGCCGGCGCGCCTTCGAGCCGGCCGCCGAGGAACAGGCCGGTGCGCGACGGCGGCGTCAGGCTGTCGGTCGGCAGCGCGTAATCGGGCGGCAGCGGCTTGACGAGGTGCACGGTGATGACGAACAGCAGCTCGGTGCGGTCGTGCTGGAAGTCGCTGCTGCGGAACAGCGCGCCCAGCACCGGCAATTCGCCCAGCAGCGGCAAGCCGTTGATGTTGGCGGTCTGGTTGTTTTTAATCAGGCCGCCGATGGCGAAACTCTGGCCGTCGTACAGCTGCACCGTGGTCGCGGCGCGGCGCTTGGTAATCAGGGGCAGCACGGCCACGCCGTTGCCGCCGGCGGCGGAAATGCCTATGCCTTCGCGCGACACGTCCGACACTTCCGGCGCCACCTTCAGGTTGATGCGGCCGCCGGCCAGTACGGTGGGTGTGAAGCGCAGGCCGACGCCGAATTCCTTTTCCTCCAGCGTGACCTTGTTGTTGTCCTGCGCCACCGGCACGTAGATGCTGCCGCCGGCCAGGAAGCTGCCCTCCTGGCCGCTGATCGCCATCACCGTCGGCTCGGCCAGCATGCGCACCAAACCATCCTGCTTGCCCGCTTGCAGATTGAGCTGGCTGCCGTTGCTCTTGCTCAGGTTCAAGCCGCTGGCCAGCGTGCCGGTCAGGAAGTTCGACAGCAGCGCGGCGGTCCAGCTGCCGCCGGCGTAGCGCAAGGCGGTGCCCGCTTCGAGCTGGTCGATCAGGGTCTTGGAGACTTCGGCGATCTTCACTTCCAGCATCACCTGCTGCGGCGCGCTGACGCCGAGCAGGTTGATGATGCGGCCGCCGCCCGAGCCGGCGGCGCTGGGAGCGGCGGCGCCCGCAGCCGTGGCCGCGGCCGGCGCGGCGGCGTCCCTGTGCGCGGCCAGCGCCAGCGCCGGGCGGTGCACGAAGGCGGCCGCGATTTCGAGCGCGCTGGCCAGCGCCACCGCGTCGGCCACGGTGCCGCTCAGCACCAGCGCGTCGGCGGCCGACGTCACGCGAATGCCATGTTCGTCCGGCAGCAGCTCGGCCAGCGCGGCCTGCACGCCGGCCGTGTCCATGCCGACCGCCACTTCGATCACGCTGCACAAGCCGCTCCTGCCCTGCACGATCATATTGGTGCTGCCGATATCGACGCCGACCACGTACAGCGTGTCCGGCGCCACCAGCATCGCCTGCGCGACGGCCGGGTTGCCGATGCTGCGGCTGAGCACCGTTTCCGGCAGACGCATCAGGGTCGACTTGCCGAGTTGCAGATGCAGGCTGCCGGGCGCCGCCGCCGTGCCGCTGCAACGCGGGCCGCCCGATACGGCCGGCGACTGCGGCGTGGCGGCCGATGCGATGGCGCGGGCTGCGGCGGTCGCCGCCGTGTCGGCCGATGCGGTGGCGCGGGCCGCGACGGCCGACGCTGCGACGGCGTTCGCGGCCTTGGCGGCGGTGGCGGCCGCAGCCGGCAGC
>NZ_JANXMI010000108.1 GCF_025354735.1 Rugamonas sp. | reverse complement strand
ACCGCCCCCAGATCGCCCAGTTTGTTCCTTGCCTTGCCATTTCCCACGCGTCGCCGGATCGGCCGTTACAACCGCCGACATTGGGCAAGCGGCCTGCTCACCGCTTTACGCCGTCAAAATCGAGTTATTAGAGCTCACCTTCAGTTACCAACGTTAGCGATCCGGCCACTAACTTGTTCAGGGACTGCATGACCTTCGGTGTGAAGCAAAAGGCATAGTGGCGCATACCTCATCGTAACCCCTGACTAACACAGATGACCAGGCAGAGGCAGATTAAACACGCCTAGGTCTGCTTTGGGGCGTTAGCAGTCAGTGGCATTGTGCTGCCCTTCGGACTTGCGCTGCTGCTGTTGCCGATACCCGGCACCAAACGCATACTTTGAGCGGGGTCGGTGAATGCCAGCGGCAGCGCGGCGTGGATTTTTTTGCGCGCCATGCTTGCCTAAAAAACCTTGCTTTCAGGTGCATATACTCCTACGATTTCGCCATATACACATACCCCATGGATCGCACCGCGTCGATCCGGGCTGGCAGCAAGGATGCGTCGTACGCGGGTTAAGCCGTCGACGCATTCGTATCCCCTCCCCTCATCAAAAGGAAACCATCATGTTCACATTTAATCGCACAGCCCTCGTGCTGTCCTTCGGCTTGGCGCTGGCGGCCGGCACCGCCGCCGCCGCCGACCTGCCCAACAAGCCGGCGCCCTACGGCAACCGTGCGCTCTCGGACAAGGCCGACCGCGAAATCGTCATTACGGCCGACACCAAATGGATCAACGTCACCAACGGCGAAACCGTGCAGTTCACGATGGACGGCAAGTCCTTCACCTGGCATTTCCGCACCGTGGGCGACGAGGTGGCATTCCAGCTGTCGAAGATCGCGCCGCCCGACTTCAGCAACGTCGACAAGCTGCGCGTGTTCGTCGCCGCCGATCCGACCTATCGCTGATCCGCGCGTCCGTCCATAAAAAACGGGAATGAGATAAATCGTTTATCTCATTCCCGTTTCTACATCGGCCCATCAGCGCCTCAGCCCATCACTTGGCGGCGACGGCTTCCCCGCTGTCGTCCGTGGCTTGCCAGCCGCCGCCTAGCGCCTTGACCAGCAACACGCTGGCCTGCATGCGGCGCAGCTGGATCGCGGCCGCCGACAACTGCGCTTGCAGCGCCACGTTCTCGATGGTCGACACTTCCAGATACGTCACCAGGCCGCCCTTGTAGCGGTAATTGGCCTGCTCCAGCGCGGTGCCGCTGGCCTTGACGGCGAGCGCCTGGCTGTTGCTCTCTTTTTCCAGCTGCACCAGCGCGGCGATGTTGTCTTCCACTTCCTGATACGCGGTCAGCACGGTGCCGCGATAGTTCGCGACCTTTTCGTCGTAGACGGCCTGCGCCTGCTCGTTGAGGGCGCGGCGCCGGCCGCCGTCGAACAGCGTCAGCACCGCCGTCGGGCCGAAGGACCAGGTGCGGCTCGGCGCCTTGAGCCACGACGACGATTGCGCACTGTCGTAGCCGAACAAGCCGGCCAGGCTGAAGACGGGGAAGTAGGCTGCGCGGGCGACGCCGATTTCCGCGTTGGCGGCGGCCACGCGGCGTTCCGCGCCGGCGACGTCGGGACGGCGCTCCAGCAATGCTGACGGCAGGCCGGTGGCGATGGCAGGCGGCGCCTGCGTCACCGCCAGCGGCTTGGCGTCGAGGTGGAACTCGCTGGGATTGCGGCCCAGCAGGACGGCGATGGCGTGTTCGGTCTGGGCCCGGTGCAGGCGGATGTCGGCGGCGCGGGTGCGCGCCGTTTCCAGCTGCGCCTGCGCCTGGGCGACGTCGATCAAGGCCGTGCCGCCGCCGTTGAACAGGTTCTCGGTCAGCTTCAGCGACTTTTCATAATCATCGACGGTGTGGTCCAGCAGCAGTTGCTGGGCGTCGTCGCTGCGCAGGCTGAAATAGTCGTTGGCCAGTTCGGCGTGCAGCGACAAATCGAGCGTCGCCAGGTCGGCGGCGCTGGCCTGCTGGCCCGCTTTCGCCGTCGACACCGCGTTGCGCACGCGGCCGAACACGTCCAGTTCATACGACACATCGAGGCCGATGTTGAAGTTGTTCAGCGTCGGTTCGGCGCCGTTCGGATAGCGCGGCGAATTGGTCGAGGTGCGGCCGCGCGTGGCCGATGGATTGGTCGTCACCGTCGGCGCCAGGTCGGAGCTGACCTGGCGCGTTTGCGCGCGCGCCTGCTGCAAGCGCGCGACGGCCGCTTGCAGGCTTTGATTGCCGGCGCCGATGTGCTCTTCCATCGCGTTCAATTCAGCGTCGCCGTAAGCCTGCCACCATTTGCCGCGCGCCTGTTCCTCGCTCGGCTGCGCCGGTTTCCAGCCGTCGATTTCCTTGTACGACTGCGGCGCCGCCACGGTCTCAGGCTTTTTGTATTCCGGCGCCAGCGAGCACGCGGCCAGGCCGCCGCTCAACAACAGCACGGTCAAGCTACTTGCGCTCTTCATGGTTTGGCCTTTGCGGGTTCTTTACGCGGCACCGCGTGCACTTCGACGCCGTCGATCAGCGAATCGGGCGGATTCAAAATCACCGTCTCGCCTGGCGCCACGCCGGCCAGCACTTCGATGGTGCTGCCGAAATCGCGGCCCTGCGTGATGCTCTTCAATTTCACGTGGTGGTCGGCGCCGACGGACGCCACTTGCAGGCCGGCGGCGCGGAACAGCACCGTGTTGGCCGGCAGGCGCAGGCTGGCGCTGTTGACCGGCAGCTTGAAGTGGACTTCGACGTAGGCGCCGGGGAACAGCTCGCCCTTGGGATTGTCGATTTCCAGTTCCACTTGCAGCGTGCGGGCCACCGGGTCGAGCGCGTTCGAGGTGCGCACGGTCTGGGCCTGATACACCTGGCCGGGACGCTCGCTGAATTTCAGCTCGGCCTTCATGCCGACCTTGGCGGCGCCGGCGTCGTTCTCCGGTACTTGCACGAAGATGCGCAGCTTGTGCGTGTCGGCCAGGTGGAACAATTCGCCGCCCGAGTTCTGGCCGGCGTTAATCAGGGCGCCGACGTCGGTGCGGCGCGCGGTGATGACGCCGTCGAACGGCGCCACCACGCGCTTGAACGATTCGAGCTCGTTCAGGCGCGCCACGTTGGCGGCGGCCGAATCGACGGTGGCCTTGCTGGCGGCGGCGGCGCCGGCTTTTTCATCGGCGTCCTGCTTCGACACGGACTGCGTGCCGAGCAGGCCTTTCCACCGTTCATTGGTGCTGTTGGCGAGCGCGTAGTTGGCTTTGGCGGTGGCCAGTTCGGCCTTGGCCTGGCTCAGTTGCTGGTCCACTTCCGGGGCGTCGATTTCGGCCAGCAGCTGGCCGCGTTTGACGACCGTGCCCAGGTCCGTGTGCCACGCCTTCAAATAGCCGGCGGTGCGGGCGTAGATGGGCGCTTCGATATTGGCCTGCACGCTGCCGGGCAGGACCAGCTCTTCGCCGGCGTCGCTGACGACGACGTTGGCCGTCACCACGTTGATGATGGCGCCAGCGCCGGCTTCCTGCGCCAGCACCGAGTGCGCGTGCAGGCGGCTGCTGATGCCCCAGGCGCCCAGCACGATCGCCACCAGCGGCAGGATCAGCAGGGCGCGCGGCGTCTTGGCCTTGGCGCCGTTGGCGCGCGCGTTATTCATATGGCCAGGTACGGGTTCAGACATGGGAAACCTCCAAAGATGGATGCGCCGGCGCCGCCTTGCGGCCGCGGACGATCGAGAAAATAACAGGAACGAAGAACAGGGTGGCGATGGTGGCGAAGATCAGGCCACCGATCACGGCGCGGCCCAGCGGCGCATTCTGCTCGCCGCCGTCGCCTAGGCCCAGCGCCATCGGGATCATCCCGATAATCATGGCCAGCGCCGTCATCATGACCGGACGCAGGCGGCCGAAGCCGGCCTGCAAGGCGGCCTGGTAGGCGCTGTCGCCCGCTTCCAGGCGCTCGCGCGCGAAGCTCACCACCAGCACCGAGTTGGCGGTCGCCACACCCATGCACATGATGGCGCCCGTCAGCGCCGGCACGCTGACCGAGGTGTGGGTCAGGAACAGCATCCAGACGATGCCGGCCAGCGCGGCCGGCAGCGCCGAGATGATGATGAGCGGGTCGAGCAGCGACTGGAAGTTCACGACGATCAGCATGTACACCAGCACGATGGCGCCGGCGAGGCCGATCAGCAGGCCGTTGAACGAGGCGTGCATGGTTTCGACCTGGCCGCGCACGACCACGTTGGAGCCTTTCGGCAGATCCTTCCGGGCCGCTTCGACGATCTCGCTGACATGCTTGGCCACGTAACCGAGGTCGGCGCCTTCGACGGTGCCGTAGATGTCGATCGCCGGCACGGCGTTGAAGTGGCTGACGACGGTGGGCGCGGTGCTGCGTTTAAGGCCGGCGACGTTCGACAGCACTTGCGACGGCGCGTTGGCGGCGGTGGTCAGCGGCGTGTTCTGCAAGTCGTTCAGCGTTTGCAGCTGGTGCTGCGGCGTTTGCGCGACGACGCTGTACTGCGTGCCCGTCTTCGGATCGTTCCAGAACGATGGCGAGGTCTGGAAGCTGCCCGACAGCGACACCAGCAAATTGCTGGCGACGTTTTGTTCGCTCAGTCCCAGCAGCTGGGCCTTGCTGCGGTCGACGTTGACGTTGATCTGCGGGTAGTCCGAGGCCTGCTGGATGCGCAGGTCGACCGCGCCCGGCACCGCGTGCAGCTTTTGCAGCAGCACGTTGGCGAAGGCGCGGTTGGCGGCGACGTTGAAGCCGGTGATCTGGATGTCGAGCGGCGACGGCAGGCCGAAGTTCAGGATCTGGCCGACGATATCGGCCGGCAGGAAGGAGAACGCCACCGACGGGAACTGGGCGTTCAATTTGCCGCGCAGGATGTGCATCAATTCGGCGGTCGGCGTGTGCTCTTCATTGAGGTTGATGAAGATGTCGGCGTCGGCCGGGCCTACCGGCGCCGAGCTGCTGTAGGCCAGGTTGATGCCGGAGTACGGCAGGCCGAGGTTGTCGACCACGTTGGTGATTTCGCCGGCCGGCACGGCGCCGCGTATCGTCGTTTCGATGGCGTCGCACAGGGCCGCCGTTTCTTCGATACGGGTGCCGCTGCGGGCGCGGATGTGCAGCTTCAACTGGCCCGCGTTGGCGGCCGGGAAGAAGTCCTGGCCCAGGCCCGGCAAGGGGCCGATGGGGAAGGCCAGCAGCGCGGTGGCCGTCATCGCGGCGAGGAAGACGATGGCGAACGGTTTGCCGTGGTCCAGCGCCCATTCCAGTATCGATTTATACCCTTCGCGCATGGCTTCGAACTTGCGCTCGAAACCGCGCTGGAAACGGTGCAGCACGCCGGTCGGGTTGGCGTGGGCGTGGGCGTCGTGCGGCTTGAGCCAGTACATGGCCAGCGTCGGCACCAGGGTCCGCGACAGCACGTAGGACGCCAGCATCGCGAAGACCACCGCTTCAGCCATCGGGATGAACAGGTATTTGGCGATGCCGGCCAACAGGAACATCGGCACGAACACGATGCAGATCGCCAGCGTGGACACCAGCGCCGGCAGCGCGATCTGCGCCGCGCCGTCGAGGATCGATTCCTGCACGCCCTTGCCCTGCTCCAGGTGCCAGTTGATGTTTTCGATGGTGACGGTGGCGTCGTCGACCAGAATGCCGACGGCCAGCGCGAGGCCGCCCAGCGTCATGATGTTGATGGTTTCGCCGAGCGCCGCGAGGCAGACGATGGAGGCCAGGATCGACAGCGGGATCGACACCGTGATAATCAGCGTGCTGCGCCAACTGCCCAGGAACAGCAGGATCAGCGCGCCGGTCAGCGCGCCGGCGATGACGGCTTCGCGCACCACGCCGGTGATGGCCGAGCGCACGAAGATGGACTGGTCGCTGAGCGCCTCGATCTTCAGTTCCGGCGGCAGCGACGCGCGGATCTGCGGCAGCTTGGCGTTGACGGCGTTGATGATGTCGAGCGTGGACGCGTTGCCGGTTTTCAGTACGTTCATCAGCACGGCGCGGCGGCCGTCCAGGCGCACCATATTCGTTTGCGGCGCGTTGCCGTCGTGGACGTGGGCGACGTCGCGGATATAGATGACGGTGCCGTCGTGGGCGCGGATCGGCAGGTTGTTCAGTTCATCGATTTCCTTCGGGCTCGAATTGAGCTTGATGAAGTATTCGGATTCGCCGATCTTCTGGGTGCCGGCCGGCAGCACCAGATTGCCGGCGCCGATGGCGGCGATGACGTCGTTGCCGGACAGGCCGCGCGCGCGCATGGCTTTCAGGTCGAGGTCGACCTGCACCTGGCGCTGCTTGCCGCCGTAAGGGAAAGGCACGGCGGCGCCGGGGATGGTCGCCAGCGCGGTGCGCAGCACGTTGTTGCCCAGGTCGTAGATTTGCGATTCGGGCAGGCTGTCGCTCGACAGCGCCAGTTGCAGGATCGGCACGGTCGAGGCGTTGTAGGCCAGGATCAGCGGCGGCGTGGTGCCGGGCGGCGCGAAGCGCAGAAGCGTCTGCGAGGCGCCGGTGATCTGCGAGAACGCCAGCTCTTCTTTCGCGCTCGGCTGGAAGAAGTATTTGACGACGGCGGTGCCGGACACCGACTGCGATTCCGTGTGCTCGATATCGTTGACGATGGTCTGCGCCACGCGTTCCGAGAACAGCACCACGCGGTTGGCGATTTCTTCCGGTTGCAGGCCGTTGTACTGCCACACCACGGCGGTGATGGGAATATTAATGTTCGGGAAAATGTCGGTCGCCGTGCGCAGGATGGAGTAAATCCCCATCAGCACGATCAGCAGGGCCATCATCAAAAAGGTATAGGGACGCCGCAGCGCGATACTTACAATCCACATGGCCGACTCCGTTCACGTCCGGTTCGCGAGAACTCCATCAGCCTGCCCGACCAGTGCGCGTTTTGGGCGCTGGCCAGTCCTTGTTGTTTCCACATAGTTTGCACCGTACCGTAGAAGTAATTTATTGATAAAAAAGAACAGCCGGGCTGGACCCGACTGTCCATATGCATAATGAAAAACAAATTAAGAGCACCTACACCCATTATCTGTAGGAATTCTCCTATGATGATACCGCGTCAAGGAAAAGTTTGCTGGCCGCGGCCTTTTATTCGCCGATACCGCCCCCAAGGGTCGGCAGTCGGCCAACAGCACGGACACGCGTGTCAGTCTGGCCAGGCCGCATTGCGGTGGATAATAGGTGCATATACACTCATTGTCAATCATCTAAATGGTCGCTGGACTATGGACCATGGACGTGGAAACCGTCGGACCGAACGGCTATACTGACGTTTTTACACCGGGAGTGCGTGTTGGATTTATTACCGTGCAATTGCTCGTCGCTGCGCAGCGCGACCCGCGTCCTGACGGCGCTGTACGATGACGCGCTGCGCCCTTCCGGCCTGCGCACGACACAGTATTCCATCCTGTCGCGGCTGAGCAAGGTGGGGCCGATCACGCTCAACGAACTGGCCGACATGCTGGCCATGGACCGCACCACGCTGGGCCGCAACCTGCGTCCGCTCGAGCGCGAAGGTCTGGTGCAACTGGCCGTCGGCGAGGTGGACAAGCGCGAGCGCGTCGTCAGCCTGACCCGGGCCGGCAAGGCCGCGCTGAAACGCGCCCTGCCTTTGTGGCAGGAAGTGCATGCCCGCTTCGAGGAACATTTCGGCGCGGCCGAATCCGGGCGGCTACGCGCGCTGATGCAGCAAGTGGTCAGCACCGGCCGCGAACTGTCGGAACGATACGCGGTGTCCGAGTAGGCCAGGGGCGCGGCCGGAAGCCAGCCGCCCGCACGTATCGGGTATCAGGTGTCGGTATCGGTATCGGGGTATCGCGTATCGCGTTCGGATTATCGGATTATCGGATTATCGGATTATCGCGTGCGCCTATCGCCTGTGATCGCCGCTTACGCGCTGTCTTCCAGCGCCAGTTCCCGGCCGGCGCGCGTAATGAGCCGCAGCGCGGCGCGCAGTTGCTGCGCCTCCTCCGTACCGAACTTGGTTTCCAGGCGCTGGTGCATGGCTTTCCACAAGGGGCGCGCCAGTTCCAGCATCTCGATGCCGGCCGCCGTCACGCTGACCAGGCGTTCGCGCCGGTCATGGCCGACGTCGAGCTTGACGAGGCCGTCGCGTTCCAGCGGGCGCAGGTTGCGGCCCAGCGTAGTGCGGTCCATCGTCATCATCTCGGCCAGCTCGCTGAGCAAGGGCCGCCCCAGCGCCGTCACCCGGGTCAAAATCGAATACTGCGTCATGCGCAGGCCGGACGGCCGCAGCGCGTTATCGTAAGCGAGCGACAGCGCGCGGGTCGCGCCGCGCATCGCCGAGCAGGTGCATTGAGGAACTTCCATCTAGTCTTACTCCGTCGCCGGACTGGCCGTCCGAAAGCCGCAGTATAAAACAATTTAGGCGCATATGCGCCCAATCGACCGAAACGGCGCGCCGGCGCATGCGGGAATTACCTTCCCTTTACTCGGGAAGCGGCGTCCGGCGCGCTGCGGCGAAGCCCTTTCCTCCTATGAGAACGGGGTTTTCGGCGGCGCTTTACACGCCAGTTGACAAAGCCGAAAACCGATTTCCGGCGCATGCGATTTTCCGGGAACTGCTATCGTGAATCACACCAAAATTCAAGGAGTGACATCATGACCAGCACCGCCCCACTGAAATTATTCTCGCCGATCCAGATCGACAGCTTCACGCTGCAACACCGCGTGGTGCACGCGCCGATGACGCGCCTGCGCTCCGAGGCCGACGACAGCCCGAGCGAGATGATGGTCGACTATTACGCCCAGCGCGCCTCCGAAGGCGGCCTGCTCATCACCGAGGCGACCCACCCGTCCTTCTTCGCGCGCGGCTATCTCGGCGGCCCCGGCATCTACACCGACGCCCACGTGGCCGGCTGGAAGAAAGTCACCGACGCGGTCCACGCCAAGGGCGGCAAGATCTTCATGCAGCTCGGCCACGACGGCCGCCAGTCGCACGTCGACCTGAGCGACGGCCGCGCGCCGATCGCGCCGTCGGAAGTGCCGTTCGAAACCAATGTGCTGACCCAGGATGGCTGGGTGCCGGTGTCGATGCACCGCGCCGTGACGCTGGATGAAATTCCCGGCCTGGTCGAAATGTTCCGCCTGGCCGCCGTGCGCGCGCGGCTGGCCGGCTTCGACGGCGTCGAACTGCACAACGCCAACGGCTACCTGGCCGACACCTTCCTGCAAGACGGCACCAACCGGCGCAGCGACGCCTACGGCGGCACGGTGGAAAAGCGCGCCCGCTTCTCGCTGGAGCTGGTCGACGCGCTGGTGTCCGTGTGGGGCGCGAGCCGGGTCGGCGTGCGCGTGTCGCCGAGCGGCCAGTGGGGCTCGATTTCGGACAGCGACCCGGAAGCGACCTTCGGCTACTTCGCCGAACGCCTCAACGAGCGCGGCATCGGCTACCTGCACGTGATCGAGCCGCGCATCATGGGCACCGAGACCATCGATGAAGCGGCCGCGCCGGTGGCCGCATCCTTCCTGCGCACCAAATTCGCCGGCACCATCATCGCCGCCGGCGGCTTCGACCGCGACGGCGCCGAGGCGATCATCGCCCGCGGCGACGCCGACCTGGTGGCCTTCGGCCGCTGGTTCTCGTCGAACCCGGATTTGCCGGCGCGCCTGAAGGCCAACGCGCCGCTGACCCGATACGAGCGCGACGCGTTCTGGGGCGGCGACCGCCGCCACTACACCGACTTCCCCAACCACGGGGCGGCGACCGGCGGCATAAATAGTTAACCCGTGGCTCGACTGGCTGAAGTTGGAACTGAGGGTGAGAACCTGACCACGAAATAGTGATTGCAGCGGAAGCCAATCCGATCGCCGCGTAGCCTGCAGCAGCTACGCGGCGTCAGACCCGTTATCGCTGCAGGCTCATGTCCGATATCGGCGACAGGAGCAAAATCATCAAGGGCGGGTAAAAGGCAGCCCCATTTTGGACGCGGTCGGCCCCCGTCGTCGTTCGGTATTTTTTCAAAAAAAATCGGCGCTGCGGTTGAGAAGGCATGATCCAGCATTAGACATGGATCAAAACATTAAATAAAAAGCAATCCTAAGATAACTTCTCAATCACCGAAATTTATCAATCATGCTCCCTGCTGAATATTAACAATTTTATTGAAAAATAATGAACTCAATATTGAAAAAATATTTAAAAAATATTGGGCAATACCGATTCGGTATGTGCAGCGGAAGCCTTGGTTGGCTATATAAAATACTCAACTATATATTTTATGCCGCTAATAATTTCTGCATTAATTTCACTTTTTGGAATTTTAATGATTGGCTTGATCGTTTTTAAAAATAAAAAATAATTTTAATATTGAAATTGAAGGGTGCTTCAAACCGCTGAGACGGCCTCTCAGAAATTTACCAAGGAGTATTAAAATGCATACGCTTAGCAATGATGAAATAGCGATGGTTGGCGGTGCAATATCTTCTTCGGATATTGCCGGAGTTTTAGCCAGTGCTTGGGTTGGCACCGTTGCCGGCGCGGCCGGAGGATCACTAGTTCCTGGAGCAGGAACGGTCGCGGGCGCTGCCGCTGGATTCATATTCGGAGTGGCGACAGGAATCGCATGGTTGTACGCTACAGCACCAACTGGAATTTCACCGGTAGGCGCTGGCGGAGGTAAAAGCACATGGGGAGGTCCCATACATCTCATAAATGACGTTTAATTTTATAATGGAGCGCGGCATACTACGAGCTGCTAAGTGCGCCGTGTAAAAATCATTTCATATTGCAGCTATTTGTCCAGTCCCGTCTGTTCATAAACACGTTTTACAAATAGGTGGGGTTTCTTTGCTTGC
>NZ_JANXMI010000094.1 GCF_025354735.1 Rugamonas sp. | reverse complement strand
GGCAGCGCGTTCTCGCTGCTGCCGGCGCAAAACGCCAGCGGCAACTGGATCAAGGTGGTGCAGCGGGTGCCGGTGCGCATCGCGCTCGATCCGCGAGAGCTGCGCGACCATCCGCTGCGCATCGGCCTGTCGACCACCGTCAACGTCGACATCCGCGACACCGGCGGCCCCATGCTGGGCGCGACCATGCCGGCGGCGGCCGTCTACACCACCACGGCGCTGGCGCAGCCGCTGGCGCAGGCCGGCGGCGCGGCCGACGCCATCATCGCGCGCAATCTGGCGAAATAAAAACGGCGCCGCGACGGAAATATCTGGGCCGAAGCGATGGCGCGCCATCCGGCGGCGTCATCGCTGCGGCGGATTTGCGTGGGGCTCAGCCCAGCCGCGCGGCCAGTTCCGCCACGCGCTTGCCGAGCAGGCGCGCCGTTTCCAGGTCGCCGGCGCGCGGCGCTTCCTCGGGCGAGGCGTCGGCCGGCGAGATCGCCAGCGCGCCGCCGTAGCCGGCGGTCCAGTTGACGTCGGCCGGACCGCTGGCCTTGGTGTTGGCGGGCATCAGGCCGGTGCCGACCCAGATCTGGCCGTGCTGTTGCGACAGCGTCCAGAAATACTGGATGGTGGAGAATTTGTCGCCGTTAACCGAGGCCGAATTGGTGAAGCCGGCCGCCACCTTGTTTTTCCACGCCTGGCTGAACCAGGGCTTGGACGAGACGTCGCCGAATTTCTTGAATTGCCAGGCCGGCCCGCCCATATAGGTGGGGCTGCCGTAGATGATGGCGGCGGCGGCGCTGATTTCCTCCATCGCCGTTTCCGGCAAGTCGCCGTTCTGGTCGATGCGATAGGACGTCACCTGCGAGCCGTCCACCGACGCGGCGCCCGCGTGCACGGCCTCGGCTTGTTTGGCGGTGTGGCCGTAGCCGCTGAAATAAACGATGGCGATCTTGGTCATAATGCTCTCTTCAAAGTGGATGACATGGTCGGCGGTGCTGCGCGGCACCTGCTAGGCGCGCGGCCGGCGCTCAGCTGTCTGGCGCGGCCGGCTGTCAGATAATGGAATTCAAGCTTGGCAAAGTCAATCGAATTACGACGGGCGGCGGCGGTTCGGGCGGGGTTCGGGCGGCGGAAGGAGGTTCAGGCGGTGTTCAGCGCGGCGTCGAGCTGGGCGATGGCCTGGCGCGCCTGCGCGATCACGCGTTCGGCGATGCGCTGGCGCATGCCCTGCACGCGGCCGGCGGCCTCCGCTTCGAGCATGATGGGCGCCAGCTGCTGCTGCGCCGACAGGTGGAAGCCGGCGGCGACCTGGTCGAGCTGGGCGTTGAACGACAGTTCGGCCGCGCGCAACTGCTTGCGCAATTCCGCCTCGAAGGCGGCGCGCTTGTCGCGGATTTCGGAGCGCTTGCGCTTGCCGCTGTCGCTGAACCACTTGAACACGCCGGCCAGCAGCACGGCGCCGCCGACGAAGGGCGCCACGGGCGCGAGCGCCGGCAAGATGACGGCCGCGCCGAACAGGTAGGCGGCCGTGCCGGTGCCGGCCGCCGCCACGGCGCTGCCCATCAGCGTGACGTTGGCGGCCGTCTCGACCTTGTTGGCCAGGCGCGTGCCGATGCGCAGGCGCGGCATCAGCTTGGTCAGCGTGGCGCGGTGCTGACGCTGGAACACGGACGCCTCGCCCAGCCGCATGGCGGCCTGGAACAGTTTCAAATCTTCCTGCAACAGTTGCAGCGCCTCCTCCTTGCGGCGGATGACGCGGTCGAGCCGGCGTTCCATCTCGATGCCGAACTGGTTGCGGCCTATGCTGGACCAGACTTCCTCGTCCTTCCAGCGGTCGGTGTCGAGGCGGTCGGTGATGGCCAGTTCGATGGCGTTGCCGGCGTCGTGGACGGCGTCGTCGATTTCCTCGATCAGCAGGCCGCGCTCGTAGGCGATGCGGGCGTCGATCAGCGTCAGCCGCTGCTGCACCTGCTGCTTGAGCTCCTGGGCGGCGCCGGCCAGCGCGGCGGTGCTGACCTCGCATGGCAGCAGCGTGCGGGCCTGTTCCTGATAATGGGCGATGTCGCGGTTGAGGGTGTCGGTGGCGCCGCGCACCAGCAGTTGCAGCTGGACCCGGTCGATCAGGCCGCACTGGAACTGGCGCGCCGTCTCGACCAGCTCGGGCAGGCCGATGGTGCGGCCGAAGTCGGCGACCGTGTCGGCCAGCGTGCGCCCCTTAACCAGCTTGCGCGCCGTCTCGCCCAGGTTGGCCAGCAGGCCGCGCTGCTCGTCGTCGGGCAGGCGGCTCATCAGCTCGGACGGCGGTTTGACGTTGAGCGACTTGGCCAGCCGCTGCGCCAGCGCGCGCGCCTGCGCGCCTTGCAGCGCCAGCAGCGGCAGCGCCATCGCAAAGGCCGAGTCGCGCGCGGGCTGGTCGGCGTGGCTCTTGGCCAGGCCGTTGAGCGCCCAGTCGATGTTGACGCCCGATTCGATGGCGTTGAGCACCAGCGCCGTGAACACGGCCGAGGCCTTGCCGTCGCCGGCGATGTCGGTCAGCGCGGCGAACTGCGCCAGCGTGACGGCGCCGTCGGTGGCGGCCAGCGCGCCGACCGCGCGCGCGTAGGCGGAGCCGAAACTGTGGTCGGACGATAAATGTTCATCGAGCGTGCGCACGCTGACCGCATGCTGGCGCGCTGCGTCGGGGTGCAGGACTGCGGGGGTGTCATCAAGGCCGTTCACGACTGCTCCAGTACGCGACGAAATCACTGGCCATATTCTAACTGAAACGGCGCGGCGAGCGCCGCCCTGGACCGTATCAGCGCGCGTGGACGATCAGGGCGACGACGGTGGACGTGATGCCCATCTGGCTGATGCTTAGTATCGTCAGCCATTTAATCACGTCATATTTAAAATCGGACATTTCTTTTTTAAAGTCAGTAAGCTGCTTTTCAAGCAGCAAGTCGAACTTCTTTTCAATGTGAGCGATCCGCGTATTTAACTCAACGCGCAGCGCAGTAATCTCATTCATCAACCGTCCCTCGGTTTGAGCAAGATTGTGCTCGGACTGGGAGAAGCGCGCATTGACGCCGTCAAAAAGAAGGCCGCCGCGCTGTTCCGATGCATCCAGATCCGCTTTGGACACGGCATGGGATTCAAGCACGTCGGCCAATGCCAGCGCGTGGATGCTGGCCTGCTCTTTCGGCACGCCGGCCGATTCGAGATTGCTGGCGTAGATCAGGGAGTTGAACTTGCTGGGACTCATGGCGATTCTCTACACAAGGGCTATCGAGACACCACAGTTTACGCCGATTCCGCGCCGGTACAAGCGCGTACCTTTGAGCCAGCGCAATGCGCGTTCGCTACAACGGCGGCTCGGTCGACAGCACCAGCGTTTCCTTGATTTCCTCCATCACGACATAGCTTTTCGACTGCGCCGCGCCGGGCAGTTGCAGCAGCATGTCGCCGAGCAGCTTGCGGTATTCGGCCATTTCGTGGATGCGGGCCTTGATGAGGTAATCGAAATCGCCCGACACCAGGTGGCATTCCTGCACCTCCGGTATGCGCAGCACCTCGCGCCGGAACTGCTCGAACGCGGAGGCCGATTTCTGGTTCAGCGTGATCTCGACAAACACCAGCAGCTTGGCCCCCAGCGCCGTCGGATCGATGCGCGCGTGGTAGCCGGTGATGACGCCGTCACGCTCCATGCGCTTGACGCGTTCGATGGCCGGCGTGATCGACAAACCGACCTGCTCGCTCAAGTCCTTCATCGAGATGCGGCCGTCGTCTTGCAATATCCGTAATATCTTTCGGTCAAGCTTGTCCAGCCCGCGGACCGATTCTTTCTGTATGCGCATGATTTTTTACTGAAATTTCCTATTTTTACGGTAACAAACACTAGTGAAATCAAAATATCATAGTGTTATATCTGGCACAAGCCCGGCATTCCTATTCCCTTTTCTATTCCAACAGCCTACACAAGCGGAGCAACCATGCGCGTAGTCATCCTCGGCAGCGGCGTCATCGGCGTCACCAGCGCCTATTATCTGGCCCTGGCCGGCCACGACGTCACCGTCATCGACCGCCAGCCCGGCCCCGCGCTGGAAACCAGCTACGCCAACGCCGGCCAGATTTCGCCCGGCTACGCCTCGCCGTGGGCCGCGCCCGGCATCCCGCTCAAGGCCGTCAAGTGGATGATGCAGCGCCACGCGCCGCTGTCGATCACGCCCGACGGCACCCTGTTCCAGCTGAAATGGATGTGGCAGATGCTGCAAAACTGCACCCCCGAGCGCTACGCCGTCAACAAGGAGCGCATGGTGCGCCTGGCCGAGTACAGCCGCGACTGCTTCAAGGCGCTGCGCGCCGCCACCGGCATTGCCTACGAAGGCCGCCAGCAAGGCACGACGCAGTTGTTCCGCACCCAGCAGCAGCTCGACGACGCGGCCAAGGATATCGACGTGCTGCGCGAGACCGGCGTGCCGTTCGAGCTGCTCGGCCGCGACCAGCTGGTGCAGGCCGAGCCCGGCCTGGCCGCGTCCCGGGACAAGCTGGTCGGCGGCCTGCGCCTGCCCAACGACGAGACCGGCGACTGCCAGCTGTTCACCACCCGCCTGAGCGCCATGGCCGTCGAGCTGGGCGTCAAGTTCCGCTACAACGTCGACATCGGCGGCCTGGCCGTCGAAGGCGACGCCGTCAAGGGTGTGCGGTGCGGCGCCGAACTGGTCCAGGCCGACAGCTACGTGGTCGCGCTCGGCGCCTATTCGACGCCGCTGCTCAAGCACCTGGTCGACATCCCCGTCTATCCGCTCAAGGGTTATTCGATCACGGTGCCCATCGTCGACGCCGCCAGGGCGCCGGTGTCGACCATCCTCGACGAGACTTATAAAATCGCCGTGACCCGCTTCGACGACCGCATCCGCGTCGGCGGCATGGCGGAAATCGCCGGCTACGACAAACAGCTCAACCCGCGCCGCCGCGCCACGCTGGAAATGGTGGTCAACGACCTGTTCCCCGGCGCCGGCGACAGCGCCGCCGCCAGCTTCTGGACCGGCCTGCGGCCGATGACGCCGGACGGCACGCCCATCGTCGGCCGCACCGCCCTGAGCAACCTCTATCTCAACACCGGCCACGGCACGCTGGGCTGGACCATGTCCTGCGGCTCGGCCCAGCTACTGTCGGACCTCATCTCGGCGCGCCGCCCGGCGATCCTGGCCGACGACCTGTCGGTGGCCCGCTACGACAAGGCCGGCGCGGCGCCGCAGCCGCAACTGGCCAGCGCCCGATCCTGAGCCAGCGCCCAAGCCTGAGCGCGATCCCGATCCGGCCGGCGCCGAACTCGGTTCCCATCCCGATCTGTCGCGCAGGCGGGCAGTTTCACGCGCCCGAACGGCGCCGGGACCACCGCCTGCGTTATAATTTTCTTCATGAATAAACTGGAAGCTTTCGGGCACGTCGCTGCCCTCGCCATCCGCGGCGAACTGGTCTTCCCGACCAGCGTCAATGCGGCCCTGCGCGTACAACTGGCGCTGGACAATCCCGACTGTCCGATGGACGAGGCGATCCGCCTGGTGCTGGCCGAGCCGGTGCTGGCCGCGCGCACGGTCGCCATCGCCAACTCGGCCATGTTCAACCGCAGCGGCTCGGCGGCGATCACCAATGTGCGCGGCGCCATCACCCGTATCGGTTACCACAACCTGTTCGCGCTGGCCGCGGCCATGGTAGTGCGCCAGTTCGGCAGCAAGATCAGCGACCCGGCCGTGCGCGCCAAGGCCGAGCAACTGTGGGACCACACCATCCACGTCGCCGCGCTGGCGCGCATCATCGCGCGCGAAGTCACCCACATCAACCCGGACACGGCGCTGTTCGCCGCCATCGTCCACGAGGTCGGCGGCTTTTATCTGCTGTCGCGCGCCGACGAATTCCCCGGCCTGCTCGAAGAAGACCCCGACAACTGGCAGCCGGCCAGCGAGGAAATCATCACGCGCGAAGTGCTGACCCAGCTCAGCATCCCGGAAGCGGTGGCCAGCGCCATCGAAGCGCTGCGCGACGGCTTCCTGTCCATCCCGCCCGACAATCTGCTCGACACGCTGCTGCTGGCCAACCAGCTGTCGCCCGTGCTGTCGCCGCTGGCGCCGGCGCCGCGCGAGCGCCTGCCCCACGCCGACTCGGTGCTCGACCTGTTCATCGACCAGGACAGGCTGACCGAGATGCTGGCCGAATCGGCCATCGACGCCGACTCGATGCGGGCGGCCCTGCTGGTCTGAGCCCGGTGGCAGCGCGCGTCACAGGGGCGGCTTGACGCCCGTGTCGGCGTCCGCCTGCGCGGTCTGGCCCGGCGCCGGATCACGCGCGCCCGGCAGCTGGCCGAAACAGTGCGGCTGCACCTGCTCGCGCAACCACGTCACGGCCGTGCCCTCGTGCTGCCACAGCTGGCGCACCAGCGGCGGCAGCTGCTCGCCCAGCAGTATGCCCAGCAATCCCACCAGCGCGATGACCGGCGGCGCCGGCGAGCGCACCCCGAGCACGCCATAAATCAGGCCGACCAGCAAGCCGGCCGCCAGCGATACCAGATAAATCTTCATCACGTCACTCCCATCCATGTAAAGGTTGCGCGGCGACCGGCGCGATGCGGCAGAAGACCAGTCTAACCCTGCGCCCCGGCTTGCCTATCCCCTGATCCGGGCACGCCCTCCTCCCCCGTTCGAGGTGGCCAGGACTTCAATAATAGACGCTCTGATATCGAAAAACCCGCCGCTGCGGCCAGCGCGCAACACATTACAGACGCTTACAAATGCCTGTTACCGGATCGCCGGAAAATAGCCTATCTTTCCAAGAAGCAAGCATCCTTGTCGATCTCGACTTGACCTCGACCTCCGCTGCGACTCCGACCGCCGCCCGCCCGCACAGGACCCGCCATGACCCTACTCGAGATCCCCGATACCGCCACGCTCGCCACCGCCGCCACCGAGCCGCCACCGACCCAGGGCGGTAACGCCGCGCCGGCCGCCGGCATCGCCGCCGCTTTGCTGTTGAGCGCGTGCGGCGGCGGCGCCGACAGCGGCGCGCCGGCCGCCGCGACCACGGAAAAAGTGCTGGCCGAAACCGTCCGCGCCGACGCCGCCACCGCCGTCGCCGCGCCCATCACCGACGCCGCCGCTTCCCGCTTCCTGGCGCAGGCGGCGATGGGCGCCAGCCGGGCCCAGATCGCGCAGGTGCGCTCGCTAGGCTACGCCGGCTGGCTGGACGCCCAGTTCGCGCTGGCGGCGTCCGGCTCCCGCTGGGACTGGCTGGTCGGCAAAGGCTGGAACGCGGCCGCCGACAAGAACAGCGAAGCCGGCTTCGACGCCGCCACCTGGCGCAAGCTGATCGCCTCGCCCGACACGCTGCGCCAGCGCATCACGCTGGCCCTGTCCGAGATCGCCGTCGCCGCCATCGACGGCATGGTCGGCCTGGGCTGGCGCGCGTTCTCGGCGGCGGCCTACCTCGACCTGCTGGAAGCCAACGCCTTCGGCAACTACCGCACGCTGCTGGGCCAGATCTCGACCAGCGTGCCGATGGGCCAGTTCCTCACCTTCCGCGGCAACCTGAAGGCGAACCCCGGCACCGGCTCCCACCCGGACGAAAACTATGCCCGCGAGCTGATGCAGCTGTTCACCATCGGCCTGGTGCAGCTGAACCTGGACGGCACGCCCAAGCGGGTCAACGGCGCCACCGTCTACACCTACAGCCAGGACGACGTCAGCGGCCTGGCGCGCGTCTTCACCGGCTGGGACGTCGACCTGGCCGGCGGCACGGTGGCCACGCCGGACTTCGCGCGCCGGCCGATGAAGCAATATCCAACGCGGCACGAAACGGGCGCCTCGACCTTCCTCGGCGCCACGGTGGGCGCCGGCCTGGGCGGCGCCGACGCCATGAAGGCGGCGCTCGACATCATTTTCGACCACGCCAACGTCGGCCCCTTCATCAGCCGCCAGCTGATCCAGCGCCTCGTCACCAGCAACCCGAGCCCGGCCTACGTGACGCGCATCGCCACCGTCTTCAACAACGACGGCAAGGGCGTCAAGGGCAATCTGAAGGCCGTGGTCCGGGCCCTGCTGCTCGATCCCGAGGCACGGTTGGCGCCGCCGTCGGCCACCGCGGCCACTACGACCACCACGACGACGACCGCCGCCAGCTTCGGCAAGCAGCGCGAGCCGATGCTGCGCTTCGTCAACTGGGCGCGCGCCTACAACGCCAGCTCGGCCAGCGACGCCTGGGCCATCGGCAACACCTCCGACCCGGCCACGCGGCTGGGACAAAGCCCGCTGCGCTCGCCGTCCGTGTTCAACTTCTTCCGGCCCGGCTACGTGCCGCCCAACAGCGGCATCGCCGCCGCCGCGCTGGTGGCGCCGGAATTCCAGCTGACCGATGAATCGTCGGTGGTCGGCTACGTCAACTATATGCAGCACGCGGTCGCCAGCGGCGTCGGCGACGTGCTGCCCGACTATTCCAGCCTGATCCCGCTGGCCGACGACGCCGCCGCGCTGCTCACGGAAATCAACACCGTGCTGGCGGCCGGCCAGATCGGCGCCGCCACCCAGACGCTGATGCTGGGCGCGCTCAACGCCATGCCGCACGCCAGCGCCGCCGCCCGCCTGAACCGCATCCACGCCGCGCTGACGCTGGTGCTGGCCGCGCCCGAATTCATCGTGCTGAAATAAGGAACCGCCATGACCCGCTCTTTTTCGGTGAACGCCTCGCGCCGCGCCTTTCTGCAACGGGCCTCGGCCCTGTCGGTGGCCGGCGTCGCCGCACCGTTGGCGCTGAACCTGGCCGCCATGGCCGAGGCGTCGGCCGCCAACGCGACCGATTACAAGGCCATCGTCTGCGTCTTCCTGTACGGCGGCAACGACTACGGCAACACGCTGATCCCCTACGACAGCGCCAGCTACAACGCCTACTACAATCTGCGCCCGACGCTGGGCTACAGCCGCAGCAGCCTGGGCGGCACGGTGCTGGTGCCGGCCACGGCGCCGCTCGACGCCGGCGGCTTTGCCCGCCAGTACGCGATGGCGCCGGAACTGGCGCCGCTGCTGCCCATCTTCAACGCCGGCAAGATGGGAGTGATGCTCAACATCGGCACGCTGGTGCAGCCGACCACCAAGCTGCAATACACGAACAATTCGGTGCCGCTGCCGCCCAAGCTGTTCTCGCACAACGACCAGCAGTCGGTGTGGCAGTCGTCGGCGCCGGAGGGCGCGGCGTCGGGCTGGGGCGGACGCATGGGCGACCTGTTCGAGTCCGGCAACGGCAACGCCACCTTCAGCTGCGTCAACGTGTCCGGCAACGCCGTGTTTTTATCCGGAAAAACGGCGGTGCAATACCAGATCTCCGAGACCGGTAGCGTACCATTCTCGGCCCTGCAAAAGCCGCTGTTCGGTTCCAGCGCGGCCAGCACCGTACTGCAAACGCTGGTCACGCAGCCGCGCACCCACTTGCTGGAGGCGGAATACACGCGCGTGACGAAACGGTCGATCGACGCCAACGGCACGCTGACGGCGGCGCTGGCGGCCGGGCCGAAAATCAACACGCCCTTCCCCGAAAAAAACGACCTTGGCAACCAATTGAAAATGGTGGCGCAGATGATCGCCAGCGCCGCCGCCATCGGCGCCAAGCGCCAGGTATTTTTCGTCTCGATGGGCGGCTTCGACACGCACGACGGCCTCGACACGGTCCATCCCGGCCTTCTGACCGGCGTGGCCGACGCCGTCTCGGCCTTCTACAAGGCCACCGTCGAACTGGGCGTGGCCAACAACGTGACCACCTTCACCGCCTCCGACTTCGGCCGCACGCTGACGGTCAACAGCGACGGCTCCGATCACGGCTGGGGCAGCATGCACTTCGTCGTCGGCGGCGCCGTCAAGGGCCAGACCTTTTACGGCGTGCCGCCGGCCGTGGCCAACAACGGCCCGGACGACGTCGGCCAGGGCCGGCTGCTGCCGACCACCTCGGTCGACCAGTACGCGGCCACGCTGGGCAAGTGGATGGGCGCGTCGGACACGGACCTGCTGAGCCTGCTACCCAACCTGTCGAACTACGACATCGCCAAGCGCAACCTGGGCTTCGTGTAATTCGGTGCTGGCGCCGCGCTTCAGACTTTGCGCAGCGAGCACACGGTGTCGAACCACGACTGCATGCCCACCAGCGGCTGCGGATTGATGGGCAGGATGGCGTTGATGTTGACGCCATTTCCGCGCCCGCCGTTTTTCTTGTCCCACCAGACGCCGGCGATCAAATCATCCTCCGCCGGCACCGGCCGGAACGCCAGCGCCGCCGACGGCGCGATGCCCCGCGCCGCCACTTCCACCCGGCGGCCGTTGCGGCCCTCGCTGGCGCGCCCGCCGCTGATCCATCCCAGCGAATTGGACACCGCCAGCACGCGCGGGTGGATGGCGCCGGTGACGAACACGCGCAGCTGCGCCGTGCCTATCTTCTCGCCCGTTCCGCGATACGCCAGTTCGTCGGCCTTGCCGTCGGCGCCGGACCGCGGGCGGTAAGTGGTCAGCTCGACCAGGTCGCCCGTTTTGACGCCCAGCTTTTTCGCCACCGACGTGTGGATCCACATCGGATTGTCATGCACGATCTCCGACAGATATTTTTGCGACGCCGTGCGCCCCTGCGTGTGCACATTCCATTTGAAGCTGGTGAGGATGTAGCGCTCCGGCGGCAGGCCGCGATGCGAGGGGATCTGGCGGAAGGTCGGCATGCCGTCGTCCTCGATGCCCACCTTGGCCGCCACCTGCGTCACTTCCGGCGCATGGATTTCAAACTTGCGCGACGGCGTGGCGAAGCCGCGCACCACCGCCGCCCCGACCTGCAGGCCGACCGGCTGCCGCTTGCCTTTCGCATCGGCCCGCGTCGCCACGCCGGTCCGCGCATCGACGCTGACGCCGGCCAGCTGCTGCTCGCTCAAAGGCTGGCGATAAATCTCGTAGGGCTTGGGCTGCGAACGGTCCACATGCACGCCGTAGTGCTTCATGTAGTCGAAGCCGTCCTTGAAGCGCGTGCCGTCCGGCCCCACCGCCGGCAGCTTGGAGCACTGGATGCGGACGAAATCCTCGTGCGTGCCGAACTGGAAATACCTGGCCTGTTCGGGAGCGAGGCGGCGCCCGATCTCGAACAGCGAATCGGCGAAGCTGACCGCCTGTCCCGGCGGCGGCACCATGGGCTGGCGCAGCGTGACGTAGTGCTGCAATTCCAGGTTGTTGCGGATGTCCAGGCCCCAGCGTTCGAGGAAGGTGGCATCGGGCAGGATCAGGTCCGAGTAGTGCGCCATCTCGGAGTAGATGATGTCCGAGCAGGCGTGGAAGGGAATCAGCTTTTCGTCCTTGAGCACGTCGACCGTGTTGGAACGGCCCTCCGGCCACGTCATCGGCGCCGCCAGCGTATAGCTCAGATAAACGTCGAGGCGCGCCCTGCCCTCGCGCAGGAAGTCATATACCACCTGGCCTACCTTCATTTTCTGCCAGCGGTTGGCGAGCGGCCATTCCGGCGGATCTTCGAGGTCGGTGCGGATGGTCGGCGCCGGCGGCGCCGGCTGCGGCAGCGGATAGCGGCTGGTCGACAGCTTCTCATCGAGGCCGTAGCAATAGCCGCCCGGCTTGGCGATGGAGCCGATCAGCGCATTGAGCATGACCACCGAGCGCTCGGCGTTGAAACCGTTGAAGTGGGCGCCGGTGCCGCGGTTGGTGAACGCCACCGCCGCCGGCCGCTGCGCCGCGAACTCGCGCGCCAGCCGTTCGATGTCGGCGGCCGCGATGCCCGACAGCTGGGCGCCCCACGCCGGCGTGCAGTCGGCCAGCCAGAGGCGGATCTGATCCAGGCCGGGCTGCACGAACTGGCTGACGAAGTCGTGGTCGACCAGATCGTCGCGCACGATCACGTGGGCCATCGCCAGCGCGAGCGCGCCTTCGGTGCCGGGAAACGGCTGGTGCCATTCGTCGCTGCGGCCGGCCGTATTCGACATGCGCACGTCGAACGTCACCAGCTTGGCGCCGTGGTCGAAGCGGGCCTTGACCATGCGGCTGACCAGGTGCAGGCCGCCCTGGTGCGCCTCGTAAAAATTGGCGCCGAAGTTGAGGAAGTATTTGCAGCGCTCGGCGTCTATCGACTCCCAGTCCGTCTCGCCCAGCGACACATAATTGGCGGCGCGCTTGTTCGATGAGCACAGCGCGCGGTGGTTCAGCTGCACCGGCGTGCCGATGGCGCTGAGGAAGCGGTTGATCTCGGCGTCGATGCGCGAACGGCCCTGGTGCAGCGCCACGCGTTCCGGGTGGCCGGCGGCGATGCTGGCGCGGATGCGGGCCGCGACGTCGTCGTAGGCCTCGTCCCAGCTGACGCGCTTCCACAGCCCCTCGCCGCGCGCGCCGACCCGCTTCAACGGGAACAGCAGCCGCTCCGGATAATCGTTGATGGTCGGCGCCGACTGGCCCTTGGCGCAGGTCATGTGACTGCCCATGTTGGGATCGAGCGGATTGCCGCGTATCTTGATGACTTTACCGTCCAGTACAAAGCCCTCGATGCCGCACACGGTCGAACAGTTCAGGCACACGCTGGTCACGCGCGTGGCGCGGCGGTAGTCGGTTTTGATTTTGCGCCTGGTGCCGTCCGGGAGCGCGCTGTACGACATCGCGCTGGCCGTCGACGGATGCAGCGATATCAGCTCGCCCAGGCCGAGGCCCGCCATCGAGCCGATGCCGCTCTTGATGAATGATCTGCGATCCATGCGGCGCTCCTCAGCTCTTTTTGGCGGGTTTGAGCGCCTTGGCCGGCGCGGCCGATGGCGCGAAGCGCGCCTTCAGTTCGGCCCAGGTGTCGATCTCGTAGGAGTGCGGATCGTGGCTGTGGCCTTTCGGGATCTTGTGCTCCATCGCGCGCGGCACCACGCCACCGAGGCCGCGATACTGCACCAGCGGCCGGGTATGTTCTTCCGGCTTCAGCACCGACAACTGCTTGCGGTGCTTTTCGTGGAAGGCGCTGATGCGGCTGGACGGATCGTTCAAGTCGCCGAACGCGAAGACGTCGGCCGGACACACTTCGACGCAGGCCGGCTCCATGTCGGCCGCCAGCCTGTGCGAACAGAAGTCGCACTTGTCGGCGATCTGCGATATCGGATCGATATGCAGCGCGCCGTAGGGACAGGCCTTGATGCAGTCGCGGCTGCGGTCGCACTCCGATTCGATGATGCGGACGATGCCATCGGCGCCGCGCTCGATGGCGCCGTTGGGACAGGCGTCCAGGCAGGGCGCGTCCTCGCACTGCATGCACAGTGTCGGCAGGAAGGCCCGCTTCATCGTCGGCTGCTGGTTATAGGGATTGGTCGCCGCGTAATCGTAGTAATAAACCTTGGTGCGGAAGTGGCCGAGCGAGACCGAGTTCTCGACCTTGCACGCCACCGAGCACGCGTGGCAGCCGATGCAGCGCTCCAGGTCCAGCGCCATGCCCCATTTGGGACCGGTGTTATTTGTACTGTCCATCAGGTCAGCGTCCTTTTGATTGGAACGGATTACGAATTGTGAGCTGGCGCTCGATCACTTGGCCGTGCCGCAGGTCTTCCGGATACAGCGTCGTGCAACCGGCCAGCAAGGCCGCGGCGACGATCAACGCGGCCATTGGCATCGACGCGGTCGAATTTGAAGTCGGCGTTCAGATCGAGCGCTTCGACCACGCTGGCCGGCAAACGCACAGCCAGACTGTTTCCCCATTTGGCAACCGCATGATCACTCCCGGATCCACATTGCGATATGTATATCTTACAGCGGTTTTCCACTTGCTTAACGGAAAACGATTCACGATGAAAATGTCCGATATGTTGGGAAACCTAAGCTGTTTTTCTTTTGAATGCCTGGGAGTACAGTTCGTCTCAGTCGCAGAAATATGTTCCTTCATATTTTTAAACCCTGAACTTACCTCTTACGGAGAAACACCATGTCCAAGCTGATGTCTGCAATCAAAGTCGGTCCTTACGAAATCTCGCACCGCGTGGTGCTCGCTCCTTTGACCCGTATGCGCGCTGAAGAAGGCGCCATCCCAGGCCCGCTGATGGCCAAATACTACGCCCAGCGCACCTCCAAGGGTGGCTTCCTGATCGGCGAGGCGACCATCGCCGCCGAAAACGGCAACGGCTACCTGGGCGCCCCCGGCCTGTTCAACGACAGCCAGATCGCCGGCTGGAAGCTGGTCACCGACGCCGTGCACGCCAAAGGCGGCAAGATCTTCCTGCAGCTGTACCATGCAGGCCGCCAGTCGAACAAGGACGTGCAGCCAGCCGGCAGCATCCCGGTCGGCCCATCGGAAGTCCTGCACGGCGGCGTCGCTTACACCACCGAAGGCTGGGTAGCGAACACGCCTAACCGCGCGCTGACCATCGCCGAAATCGAAGGCCTGGTCGAGAGCTTCCGCGCAGCGGCCAAACGCGGCGTCGCCGCCGGCTTCGACGGCGTTGAAATCCACGGCGCCAACGGCTACCTGTTCGACCAGTTCCTGCAAGACGGCTCGAACAAGCGCACCGACATCTACGGCGGTTCGTTTGAAAACCGTGCCCGCTTCCTGCTCGACGTCACCAAGGCCGTCATCTCGGTCTGGGGCAGCGACAAGGTCGCCGTGCGCGTCGGCCCAAGCGGCAACTGGGGCGACATGTCGGACTCCAATCCGGAAGGCCTGTTCACCTACGTCGCCCAGCAACTGGCGCCACTGAACCTGGCTTACCTGCACTTGATCGAGCCTCGCATCGCCGGCAACATCGAAGATGAAACCAAGGACCAGGCACCGGTCGCTTCGCAGCTGATCCGCAAGCACTACAAAGGCCTCATCATCGCCGCCGGCGGTTTCAACGGCGACAGCGCCGAAGCCATCCTGAACGCCGGCGACGCCGACCTGGTCGCCTTCGGCCGCCACTTCATCGCCAACCCGGATCTGCCTGAGCGCCTGCGCAACAAGCAGCCACTGAACGACTACGATCGTCCTAGCTTCTTCGGCGGCACCGACGTCGGCTACACCGACTATCCGACCTACAGCGAAGCCAAAGCCGCTTAATTAGTCATTTAATTAGCGCCCGCAAAACGCCAACTTCGGTTGGCGTTTTTTTTCGTCCATCCGGCGCACAATGGCGCTTTGCTTTAAGATGCAGGCCGCCGCACGATGAACGCGGCGCATGACGATATCTTCCACCGTTTCACAGGTAGCAGCGTGGCCCCACTACAGCAGGGATTTCTTCTGACGCGACACTGGCGCGACACGGCCGCCGGCACGGAAGTGGACTTCTGGCTGGCGACCGACGACGGCCCGCGCCACCTGCGCCTGCCGCCGCAGCCGTCGCTGGCCTTCATCCCGGCCGAGCAGCGCGAGCGGGCCGAGGCCGTGCTGCGCGGCGAAGCGGGCGCCGAACTGCGGCCGCTGGCGCTGAGCGATTTCCACCACCGGCCCGTGCTCGGCCTGTACTGCCGCCAGCAGCGCCAGTTGAAAAAACTCGAGAAGCTGCTGCGCGAACAAGGCGTCGACGTCTACGAAGCCGACATCCGCCCGCCCGAGCGCTACCTGATGGAGCGCTTCATCACGGCGCCGGTGTCGTACAGCGGCGTCGCCAACGCCGGCGGCCCGCTGCTGGCCAGCGCGCTGAAACCGGCGCCGGGCTATCGTCCGACCTTGAAACTGGTCTCGCTCGACATCGAAACCACGGCCCACGGCGACCTGTATTCGGTCGCGCTGGAAGGCTGCGGCCAGCGCCAGGTCTATATGCTCGGCCCGCGCAACGGCGACGACGCGGCCCACGCGGCGCTGGACTTCGAGCTCGAATATTGCGACAGCCGCGCGCAGATACTGGAACGGCTCAACGCCTGGATGGCGCGCCACGATCCCGACGCCATCATCGGCTGGAATCTGGTGCAGTTCGATCTGCGCGTGCTGCGCGACCATGCCGAGCGCCTGCAGGTGCCGCTGCGCTTCGGCCGCGACGGCAGCGCGATGGAGTGGCGCGAGCATGGCGGCAAGCAGGAACACTATTTCGCGGCCGCCGCCGGGCGCCTGATTATCGACGGCATCGAGGCGCTGAAATCGGCGACCTGGAGTTTTCCCTCGTTCAGCCTGGAGCATGTGTCGCAGGCGCTGCTCGGCGAGGGCAAGTCCATCGACAATCCCTACGACCGCATGGCCGAAATCGACCGCCGCTTCGCCGAGGACAAGCCGGCCCTGGCGCGCTACAACCTGAAGGACTGCGAACTGGTCACGCGCATCTTCGCCAAGACCGAGCTGCTGACGTTTTTGCTGGAACGCGCCAGCGTCACCGGACTGGCGGCCGACCGCAGCGGCGGTTCGGTGGCCGCCTTCGAACACCTGTACATGCCGATGATGCACCGCCAGGGTTATGTGGCGCCCAACCTGGGCGACATCGTCGGCGAAAACAGTCCCGGCGGCTACGTGATGGATTCGCGCTCCGGCCTGTACGACTCGGTGCTGGTGCTCGATTATAAAAGCCTGTACCCGTCCATCATCCGCACCTTCCTGATCGATCCGGTGGGACTGGTGGTCGGCACGCGCGACGGTGATGAGGGAGAAGGTGGCGCTGGCGCCGATGGCAAGGCGACCGTGCCCGGTTTTCGCGGCGGACGTTTTTCGCGCGAGCAGCACTGCCTGCCGGCCATCGTGCGGCAGGTATCGCAGGGCCGCGAAGTGGCCAAGCGCGAGCACAACCAGCCGCTGTCGCAGGCGCTGAAGATCATCATGAACGCCTTTTACGGCGTGCTGGGATCGAACGGCTGCCGCTTCTTCGATCCGCGCCTGGCGTCGTCGATCACGCTGCGCGGCCAGGAAATCATGCACCGCACGCGCGAGCTGATCGAGTCGCAGGGCTATCAGGTGATCTACGGCGACACCGATTCCACCTTCGTCTGGCTCCGGCACGCGCACTCGGAACAGCAGGCCGGCGAGATCGGCCGCGCGCTGGTCGGCCACGTCAACGCGTGGTGGACGGCGCAGCTGCGGGCCGAATTCGACCTCGACAGCGCGCTCGAACTGCAATATGAAACGCACTACCGGCGCTTCCTGATGCCGACCATACGGGGCTCCGAGCTGGGCAGCAAGAAGCGCTACGCCGGCCTGGTGACGCGGCCGGACGGCCGCGAGCAGATGGTCTACAAGGGTCTGGAAACGGTGCGCAGCGACTGGACGCCGCTGGCCCAGCAATTCCAGCAAGCGCTGTATGAACGCATCTTCAAGGGCCAGGCTTACCAGGATTATGTGCGCGATTACGTGCGCCGCACGGCCGCCGGCGAATTCGACGATTTGCTGGTCTACCGCAAGCGCCTGCGCCGTCCGCTGGAAGACTACGTGCGCAACGTGCCGCCCCATGTGCGGGCGGCGCGCATCGCCGACGACTACAACCGCCAGCAAGGGCGGCCGCTGCAATATCAGAACGGCGGCTGGATACGCTACGTCATCACGACGGCCGGCCCGGAACCGCTGGAAATCCGCCGCTCGCCGATCGACTACGAACATTATCTGACGCGCCAGCTGCTGCCGGTGGCCGACGCCATCCTGCCCTTCCTGGGCGACGACTTCAGCGCCCTGACCAGCCGCCAGCAAACGCTGTTTTAAGCTAGGCCTTCAGCCTTTTGCTTATTGGCTTATTGCTCCACCGCCGCCACCAGCTTGGCCAGGCGCTCGTCGAGCGTGCGGCCGACGGCGTCGATCTGCGGGCTGTGGAACTGGCTCAGCTGGGTCGACGGCTGGTCGTACTCGATGCTCGATCCGCCCTGGGCGTTTTCGTACAGCACGATGCGCAGCGGCGCGTACAGGCCGGAGGCATAGTTCACGCTGGTCATCTCCACGGCGGACAATATATTACCGATAAAGTATTCGGTCACCGGCTTGACCTGACCGCCTTTCATAATCAGCCATTCGCCGTGCGTACCGGTATAGTGCCAGACCAGGCCATCGCTGCCGGCCACCTTTTCCAGGGCCGCGCGCAGTTCATCGTGCTTGCCTTCCCGGGCCAGCTGACGGATGTGCTCGTCCAGCTTGCCGAGGCGCGCTTCCAGCTCGCGCTTGACGGCGGCATACGGTTTCGGCGACGACACCGTCACGTGCGCGACCGTCATCGTCGTTTGCGACACGGTCAGCTCGGCCGCGCCGGCGGACCCGGCCGCCGGCAACCCGAGCAGGGCCAGCAAGGCAATGGCCGATGCGGACACGGCGGCAGCGGTAGGGGCCGAACGGCGCTGCGATGAAATGGCGAAAGATGACATGGTGGGCTCCTGATGAAGTGGGGGATGTAGGGTGCTGCCGCTGGACATCACTATACCGTGCATAGTTTCGCGGCGAGATAATCGATGAACACGCGCGCTTTCGGCGCCGTGTTGCGCTCGGCCGGCCACATGATCCAGAAGGTCACGCTGTCGTCGATATAATCGCCGAGCACGGTTTGCAAGGCGCCCGATTTCAGCGCCTCGTCGACGTCGCAGGCCGGCAACAGGGCGATGCCCTGCCCGTGCAGCGCCAGGTAGCGCACCGCGTCGACGGTATTGCTGACCACCGTTTCCGGCAGCGCCAGCAGCGGCGCTTCGCGGTCGCGGCGCAGCGGCCAGCGGTCGAGCGCGCCGCTCGCGGCCGACTTGTGGCGCAGGCAGGCGTGCCCGCTCAGCTCGGCCGGATGGTGGGGCACGCCGCGCCGCGCCAGATAGGCCGGCGTGGCCACCAGCAACTGCGCATACGAACCCAGCCGGCGCGACAGCAGGCGCGGATCGCTCAGCTCGCGGTCGCGCAGCACCACGTCGTAGCCATCCTCGATGACGCCGTCGCCGCGCTCGGACCAGTCCAGCTCGAGCTCGATTTCCGGGTAGCGTTGCATGAAGCCGTCGAGCGCCGGCATCAGCAGCGCCGTCAGCGGCGGCAAGTTGACGCGCAACTTGCCGCACGGCGTGCAGGACGCGTGCAGCAACTCGTCTTCGGCGGCCTCGACTTCGCCGAGGATGCGCCTGCACCGCTCCAGGAACAGCGCGCCGGCCGGCGTCAGCGCGATGTCGGCGCCGCCGCGCTCGAACAAGGGCACGGCCAGGCGCGCTTCCATGCCGGCCACGCCGGCGCCGACGGCCGCCGCCGTCATGCCCAGCTGGCGGGCCGCCTCCGCATAGCTGCGGCTGGCCGACACGCGCACGAACATCGACATTGCGCTCAAACTATCCATGATGATTTTTCCAGTAAAACGGCGCGGCCGAACCCAGTCCGACCGCGCCGCTATGTCCAACGCTGCAATACAGCGTGTTATTTCAGCGTCACGCGCTGGCCGGTGCTGTTGGAGAGCTCGATGCTTTCCATCAGCTCGTGCATCACGAGCGCGTCGGCGAAGGTCGGCGCCAGCTTGGTGCCGTCGTTGCGGTCGCGCGCGAACGCGGCGTACAGATTGGTCAGCTCCTGGACGCTGCCGCCCAGATCGCTAGGCGGCAACCAGTTGTACATTTCCGGTATCGGCATTTCCACCATCGGCTGGCCGTCGCCCTGCGCGCCCTCGATGCGGTTGAAGGCGTCGCCGAAGCTGGTCGTGTTGGTGATTTTCAGGTCGCCCTTGCTGCCGGTGATGTCGAGCTGCACGCCGTAGTTGTTGCGCTTGCCCGCCTCGAAGTGCACCGACAGCACGGCATCATTGTCGAAGGTGCCGCTCATGACGATCTGGTCGGCCGTCACGTGCTTGAGCACTTCGCCCGTTTCGATCAGCGTCACTTCCTTGAACTGGTTGACCGTCAGCGCGTTGATGCTGTTCGGATGGCCGAGCATGGTGAACATGGCGTCGAAGAAGTGGCCGCCGTAAATCGACAGCAGGCTGGAGAAGTTTTCCGGCGGGATGGTGTAATACAGCTTGGCCGTGCGTTCCTTCTGGAAGTATTCGACGCTGATGTGCAGGCGCACCGAGCGCAGTTCGCCGATGTAGCCGTCGCGCACCAGGTCGCGCACATAGCGGTAGCCCGGCGCCAGGCGGCGTTGCAGGCCGACGATGTGGCGCACGCCGGCCTTGTCGGCCAGTTCCATCAGTTCGCGCGAGGTTTCCTTGCTCGGCGTGAGCGGCCATTCGCAATACACATCCTTGCCGGCGGCGATGGCGGCGCGGATGCCGGCCTCGTGCTGCGGCGCCGGCGTCAGGACGACGACGAAATCGACTTCCGGATGCTCGACCAGCGCTTGCAGCGAATTGAGCGCGTATTTGATGCCGTGGCGGGCGGCGACGGCGTCGGCCTTTTCCTGGTCGCGGCTCATGACGGCGACGATCTCGTATTCAGGCAACAGCTTGAAGGAAGGGATATGGCCGTACTCGGCCCAAGTGCCGACGCCGACCAGGCCGACGCGGATTTTCTTCGAGGTGTTGCCCAGGGGTGCAATGCTAGTCATAACCGACTCCTTCAAGTTGAACAGAATGAAGTCAGTGTAGAGATAAAACGCTCAGGAATAAATATGCTGAATATCCGAACATACAGGACGTTTAAGTCCGCTATACTCCCGGGCAAGGGCTAGATGCGCAAATTCTGCTGCAAGAAATCTATGAATACGCGCAACTTCGGCGAGGCGTACCGGCTGGCCGGCCACAAGACCCAGAACGTCACCGTCTTGTCGAGGAACTCGTCCATCACCGTCACCAGCTGGCCGCTGGCGAGTTCGTCGCGCACGATAAAGGTCGGCAAAAAGGCGATGCCCTTGTGTTGCTTGACGGCATGGGTGAGCGCCTCGATGGTGTTGCAGGTCAGCCGCTCCTGCAATACCGGCTCGGGTTCGTCGTCGGCCAGCAAAAAAGGCCAGCGCTCCAGCTTGCCCGTGGCGGGGAACTTGTGCAGCAGGCAGGGATGCTGGGCCAGTTCGCGCGGGTGGGACGGCACGCCGCGCTGCGCCAGATACTCGGGCGAGGCCACCATCACCTGGCGGCACGCGCCCAGGCGGCGCGCGGTCAGGCGCGAATCGTGCTGCTCGCCGGTGCGGATCACGGCGTCGAAACCCTCCTCGATCACGTCCACCATGCGGTCCGACAGGTCGACGTCGAGCGCGATGTCGGGATAATTCTGCATGAACAGGTCTAGCGTCGGCATCATCAGCCCCAACAGCTGTGGCGTGCTGACCCGCAGGCGCCCGCGCGGCGAGCCCGCCACCTCCGACAATTCGGCCTCGGCCGCCTCGACCTCGCCGAGGATGCGCCGGCAGCGCTCCAGGAACAGCGCGCCCTCGGCCGTCAGCGTGATGCTGCGCGTGCTGCGGTGGAACAGCCGCACCGCCAGCCGCTCCTCCATGCGCGCGATGCTCTTGCCCACCGCCGACGACGATACGCCGAACTGCTGCCCGGCCTTGGTAAAACTGCGCGTTTCCGCGACCAACACAAACATCGAAATGCCGCTTAAACTATCCATAGCACCTAATCTGTTGATGGACATACTCGTCCGATATATCCGCCATCTTAGCCGGTTTTTCGCGCAGCGTAAGGGGCGCCCACCATTTTCCCCGCCGCCCCGCATTGCGGATGGCGGCGTCCACTATGTTTGGACCGCGAGACTATTTTTCCGATTTTAAGAGCCTCGTACACTGAGGGCATCGATCCCCCACCACCGGAAACCACCATGAGCGCACTGTTCTCCCCGCACCAGCTCGGCAAGCTCACGCTGCCCAACCGCATCGTCGTCTCGCCGATGTGCCAGTACTGGGCCGTCGACGGCCAGCCGACGCCGTGGCACACCATCCACCTCGGCAGCATGGCCGCCTCCGGCGCGGGCGCCCTGTTCATCGAAGCGACGGCGGTCGAGCCGGGCGGACGCATCACGCCGGGCGATCTGGGCCTGTGGGACGAGCGCACCGAATCGGCCTTGATACCGGTACTGAGCGCGGTACGGCAGTTCTCGCCCATCCGCGTCATCATGCAACTGAGCCACGCCGGCCGCAAGGCATCGAGCCACGTGCCCTGGGAAGGCGGCCAGCAAATCCTGCCGGCCGACGGCGGCTGGCCGACCGACGCGCCGTCCGCGCTGCCGCAGATGGCGGGCGAAGCGCCACCCCGGGCGCTCGACCGGGTCGGCATGATACGCATCCGCAACGCCTTCGTCGCCGCCGCCCAGCGCGCCGTGCGGCTCGGCGTCGACGGCCTGGAACTGCACGCCGCGCACGGCTATCTGCTGCACCAGGTCCTCTCGCCGATCGCCAACGAGCGCGGCGACGACTACGGCGGCTCGCTGGAAAACCGCATGCGCTTCCCGCTCGAAGTGTACGACGCCGTGCGCGCCGTGCTGCCGGCCGCCATGCCGCTGGGGGTGAAAGTGTCGGCCACCGACTGGATCGACGGCGGCTGGGATCTGGAACAGACCATCGCCTTCGCCAAAGTGCTCAAGGCACGCGGCGTGGACTGGATCGACGCCTCGTCCGGCGGCATCTCGCCGCGGCAAAAGATCACCATCGGCGCCGGCTACCAGGTGCCGTTCGCGCAGGCGATCAAGGAAGCGACGGGAGTGACCACCATCGCGGTGGGACTGATTACGCAAGCGCAGCAGGCCGAGGACATCATCGCCGCCGGCCATGCCGACTTCGTCGCGCTGGCGCGCGCCATGCTGTACAACCCGCGCTGGCCGTGGCACGCCGCCGCCGAGCTGGGCGCCACCGTCACGGCCGCGCCGCCGTACTGGCGCGCCGCCCCGCGCGAGTATCCCAACCTGATCAGCGGCACCAGCTTCGGCGCGCGCTGAGCGAAAAATCAGTGCGGTGGTGGTGGCAGCTAACCCGCGATCAAGCCGCCAGCCGCACGCAATTGCGGCCAGCGCGCTTGGCCTGGTACAGCGCCTCGTCGGCGCGGCCATAGGCCTGGTCGAAGCTGTCGCCGCGCCGGTTCCAGCTCACGCCGACGCTGGCCGTGACGGCGCGGTCGATGGGCGCGGCAAAGCCGGCGCCGGCGATGGCGTCGCAGATGCGCTGGCCGACGCCGGCCGCGTCATCGGCCGACGCCGTCGGCCACACCACGGAAAACTCCTCGCCGCCGACGCGGCCGATGGCCACCTCGCCGCCCAGCAGCCCGTTCAGGCACTGCACCACGGCCTGGATCACGGCGTCGCCGGCCGGGTGGCCGAAGTCGTCGTTCACCTGCTTGAAGTGGTCGATATCGAGCACGATCAGCGCCACGTCGCCCTGTTCCAGACAATCCGACGCGTGCTCGATGACGGCGCCGCGATTGAGCGCGCCGGTCAGCGGGTCGTGGGTGGCGCGGTATTCGAGCTGGCCGGCCAGTTCATGCAGCTGGCAATTGAGCTGGTTCATATCGCGCTCGGCGCGGTCGCTGCGGCGGATCAGCCGTCGCGTCTCGCGCATCAGGCGTTCGTAATGCGCCAGCAGCTCGCCGAGCACGCGCCGCGTCTCGGGCGCGCCGGCGTCGGCGTCGTCGTGCGTGGCCCTGGCGCGGGCCAGCGCCGCGCTCTCCGCTTCAAACAGATCCGGCTCGCTCATGGGCCGCGTCAGTTGCTCACGACCGGATGGTCGCAAAAATCGAGCGCGCCGAAATCGTCCTGCAACTCCTGGCCGAATTCGAGGATGGTGTCGTCGTCGACGTCGTGATACCAGTTCAGGCGCACCTGGTTGCCGGCGACGGCGGCGTCGTTGAGCGCTTCGAACAGCGTGAACAACATCTTCGTGCTGGAGCTGTTGAAGTAGGCCAGCGACACGTTGACGGTGATGTCGGCGAGCTCGCAGCGGGCCAGGTAGAGGCGCACCTTGTCGATCAGCGGGCCGTAAAAGGCGGCCGCGTTTTCGGGGTAGGACTCGCCCTTGATCGACAGCGTGTTCTGGTGGAAGCGGAAGTCGATTTCGGGCGACGTCGGCGAAGCGGTAATGAACAATGGTTCCATGTCGTGTCGTCTCTTCAGATGATAGCTTTGATGCAGAACACCGTGGTCTGTGGATCGTGGGCTTCTTTTACAAATTCAAATTCCAGCGGCTCGCTGGCGTCGCGCGCCATGGTCAGGAAACCGAGGCCGGCGCCTTTGCTGTCTTGCGGCGTTTCGTCGCGCAGCGCTTTTTTATATGCGCTCTTGATTTCATCGATGGTCATGGTGTGCAGCGGCTCGAGGCGGGCGCGGATCTTTTCCACGTTCTCGGTCGACACCGGATTGGCGCACAGCAGGAAGAAGCTGTCGCCGCGCATGCCGATGCAGAAGGAGCCGCGCCGCATCTGGTTTTCCTGCAGTTCGTCCGACGTCAGCGTGTCCGACGAATAGTGCATGATGTTCTGCGACATTTCGACGAAGGACGAGAAGATGCGGCGCCGCGTCGGACCGGCCGCGCCGGCCGTGTCCAGGCGCGCCTTGATGGTTTCCGATATGGCGGCGACGACGTGCTGCGAAAAATAGCCGACGTAAAAAAAGATGATGTGGCGCTTGCGCGCGACCTGCCAAAACTCGTTGAATTCTTCGTAAAGCAAAGCGGCTCCTGGATGCTTAGGGACGGAAACAGAAAAAGGTCAGGTCGTCGCGCCGCGGCTGCGCGCCCTGCCACTGCTGGAAGTCGGCCAGCAGCGCGGCGCTCACCTGGGCCGCCGGCGCGGCGCGCTGCGCCAGCAGCTGGTCGCGGATGCGGCGCTTGCCGTAGGCGATATCCTTGTGGCCGCCGATCTGGTCGACCAGGCCGTCGGTGGTGATGAACAGCAGGCTGCCCGGCGCCACCGTGATGGTCTTGTTGGTCCAGATGAAGTCGGGCGGCGTGTCGACATAGCCGACGCCCATGCGCTCGCTGTCGATGGCTTGCACGGCGTCGGCGTCGGGCGTGAGCATGAGCAGCGACAGTTTGGCGCCGGCGAAGGTGAGCTGGCGGCTGGCGGCGTCGAACCACAAAAAGGCGGCGTCCATGCCATCGTTCGATTCGGGCTGCTGATGGTCCGCCGGCCGGCGGCCGTCGGTCTGGCCCAGCATGGTCTTGACGCCGCGGCTCACTTCCCCGATCAGCGCGGCCGGATCGCGCGGACCCAGTTGCTGCAAGGCCTGCGCCAGGGTCGACGACGATATCAGCGTCATGAAGGCGCCCGGCACGCCGTGGCCGGTGCAGTCGGCGATGGCGGCGAACCAGCCGTCCGGGTAGCTGGCGAAATAATAAAAATCGCCGCCGACGACGTCGCGCGGCTGCCAGATCAATTCGGCGTCGGCCAGCGCGGCCGATAGCGCCGCGCGCGAGGTGCGCAGCAGCGCGCGCTGGATCACGCTGGCGTAGTCGATGCTGTGCATGATCTGGCGGTTTTTTTCGGCCTGCATATTGGCGACGACGTTCATCAGTTGCAGGCCGAAGCCGACGCCGTCGAGCGCGCCGTCGCGGGTGATGATGAAGCCGTCGGCCAGCGCCTTTTCGCCCGATTCGACGGCGCGGAAGGTCAGGTCTTCGATGCTCATGGCCGCATCGACGATCAGCGGCTCCTTGTCCATGAAGGCGATGCAGCTCTTCTTGCCGTAGACCTCGTGGTAAAACGGCTTGGACATCTGCGACATGAAGATGTTGCGGCTGATGAGGCCTATCGGCCGTTCATGCTCGATGACGGGCAGGCTCATCAGGTCGCGCCGCTCGGTGAACAGTTCGAGCACGGCGAAGTTGCTGGCGTCGGAGGCGACCGAAACCGTGTCGACGCACAGGTCGGCCGCCACCGACTGGCGGAAACGGGGTAAATGCAAGCGGGATGCGTTGAACTCCACGGCGGACCTTGTTCGATAACGGATGGTCGCCATGATAGCCAGCGTTTGTGACGCCGCCGTGACATCATTATCAAAAAGAAATAATCGTTACCGAAAGCACAGCGCCGCCGACGATACCACGGTCCGCATACCGGTAGCGTACTTGTGGGCTCGATGGCGCCGCCGCGCCCGTTTCAGCCGCACAGGCGCGCGACGCTGTCGGCGTACAGGCCGGTCAGCCACTCGGCCACGAGCTTGAAGCGGGCGATGGAGCCGGCGTCGCGATGGCTGAGCAGCCACAATTCCCGGTGCAATTCCTGCTGCGGCGCCAGCCGCGTCAAGCCTTCCTGCTGGCCGATCAGGCACGGCAGCAACGCCAGGCCGACGCCCTCGCGGCAGGCGCGCACCATCGTGCTCAGGCTGTTGACCCGCAGGGACCACGGCGGCCGCGGCGACAGGCCGGCGATCCACGCCATTTCCGGCAGATGGGCCAGCGTGTCGTCGTAGCCTATCCAGCCGTGGCGGCCCCAGTCGGCCCGCGCCAGCCCGGCGTGGCGCGCGTGGCCGTAGACGGCGTAGCTGAACTGGCCCAGCTTGCGCATCACCAGGGCGGCGTCGGCGTCCGGCTTCGACAGCCGCAGCGCGAGGTCGACCTCGCGCCGGGTGAAGGACAGGTTGCCGTTGTTGGCCGTCAGTTGCAGCTGCAATTGCGGGTGCTGCGCTTGCAGCGCCGGCAGATGCGCCATCAGCCAGTAGTCGAGCAGGAAGTCGATGGCGGTGACGCGCACGGTGCCGGCGATGGCCTGCGCTTGCCGGGTCGATGCCGTCAGCATGTCGTGCACATTGCCGTACACCGCTTCGCCATATTCGACGAAGACGCGGCCGGCGTCGGTCAGCTGGTAGCGCGTGTTGTCGCGGATGAACAGGCGCAGCGCCAGCGCCTTTTCGGCGGCGGCCAGGCGGCGGCTGACGGTGGACGTGTTCAGGCCGAGCGCGCGGCCGGTGGCGCTCATGCTGCCGCTGCGGGCCAGCGACAGGATCAGCGGGATATCGTTCCAGTCGAAATCGGTCGTCATTATGCTCGCGGTGGGTGACGGGCGGGGCGGCGCATTTTCGCAAAGCCGCTGTGCGGCGCTGCCGTGGTGTGGTCGGTTTCGGGCGCGCCGTTTCGGTTTAACATGGACCTCCTCATCACGCCGAGCAGGCACTGGAGAATACCATGAGCAACCGCCTCACCGTCCACACCGCCGACGGCAGCTTCGACTGCTACGTCGCCCTCCCCGGCATCACCCAGGCGGCGCCGGTCGTCGTCGTGATCCAGGAGATTTTCGGCGTCAACGCCGGCATCCGCAGCATCGCCTACGCCTACGCGGCGGCCGGCTACATCGCGGTCTGCCCGGACTTGTTCTGGCGCGCCGAGCCGGGACTGTATATGTCGGAAAAAAGCGAGGGCGACTGGGCCAAGGGCTTCGCGCTATACACCGCCTACGACTTCGATCGCGGCGCCCGGGATATCGCCGCCACCGTCGCCGCCGCGCGCACGCTGGCGGGCGCCTCGGGCAAGGTCGGCGTGACCGGCTATTGCCTGGGCGGCTTGATGACTTATCTGACGGCCGCCCGCGCCGACGCCGACGCCTTCGTCGCCTACTACGGCGGCGCCACCGAAAAGTATGTGGCCGAAGCCGGCGCCATCAAGCGGCCCCTGCTCTATCACCTGGCCGGCGAGGACGAGTACATCGGCAAGGAGGCGCAAGCGGCCATCAACGCCGCGCTGGGCGCCAATCCCCATGTCGAGCTGCACACTTATCCCGGCTGCAACCACGCCTTCGCCCGCCCCGACGGCAATCATTACGATGCCGCCGCCGCGACGCTGGCCAACAGCCGCACGGCGGCGTTTTTCAAGCTGCACTTAAGCTGAAGCGGAAGCTGACGACGGGGCCGACGAGACAGTCGGAATCAGGCGGCCGAGATGATTTCGACCGTCGCCTCGCCGCGCACGCCCTTGGCGTTGGCGTCTTCCAGCGCCGCGCCTTCGGCCAGCTCCTCGGCGGCGGCCTGGTTGGCGGCCTCGCCTTCCCACGTGAATTTGCGGGCGCCGCTGGCGTCCTTGATGAAGACTTCGACGATGTAGGTGTCCATGCGTTTCCTTGTATGAGTTTTAAAGTGGACGGGCCGGGGCGTACGATGGCGAGGGCTTGACGCTGCAAGTCCAGATCCACCAGATCAGCGCCAGCTGCAAAGGCAGGCGCACGGTCAGCAGCGCCAGTTGCCACAGCGGTTTGGCGGCGTCGACGGCATTGAGCAGCATCTGCACATTGGCCGGCAACACGGCAATGGACAACAGGATCAGGCCGATGCCGGCGGCGCGCCGCGTCAGCGCCGGCAGCACGCCGAGGCCGCCGGCGATTTCGCACACGCCGCTGAGGTAGACCAATTGCAGCGGCCAGTCCAGCCAGGGCGGCATGATGGCGACGTAAGCCGACGGCAGCACAAAATGCAGCACACCGCCGATGACGAAGAACAGCGCCAGCAGCAGGCGCCCACCGCGTACTCCCATTCTCGATATCGGCATCGATGTCGGCATCGATGTGCTCATAAGCCGTCCCCGCTGCGCCGCTGATAGTCGGTCGATGAATTCTTAGTCATTGAGTTGCCGCACACCGCTGCGGCCGGCGCGGTAGCAGGTGCCAGCGTACTCTTCCATGCGGCTGCGGTCCAGCACCACCACCAGGCCGCGCCAGCATTCGATCATACCCTCGTCCTGCAATTTTCCGGCGGCGCAGGTGATGCTTTCGCGCCGCACGCCGAGCATCTGGGCGATGGTCTCTTGCGTGACCTTCAATTCGTTCGACATTGAACGGTCGAGGCGGTCGAGCAGCCAGCGGCACAGTTTCTGTTCGATGGTGCTGTGGCGGCTGCCGACGACGTTTTGCGCCAGCTGGGCGAACATGGCGCTGGTGTAGCGCATCAGCTGCTGGGCCAGGGCGCCGCCTTCGTTGAACGCGACCCGCAGCGCTTCGGTTTTCAGGCGATAGCCGTAGCCGGGCGCTTGCACCACGGCGTCGCAGCTGGCGCGGTCCAGCGCGTGCAGCGAGATGCCGGCCACGCCCTCGCGGCCGACGACGGCGATCTCGGTGGTGGCGCCGTCTTCCATCACGTATTGCAGCGAGATGATGGCGTTGGTCGGGAAGTAAGCGTACTCGACCTTGCCGCCGCATTCATACAGGCGCTGGCCGGCGCTGAGCTTGACGAATTCCAGCTGTTCGAACAGCAAGATCAAGTCCTCGCGCGACAGGGCGCGCAGCAAATCGTTTTGTTGGGCGCCCAGGGTGCTGACCGCTGGTGCGGGGGTGGTGCGTGGCGCGCCGATATCGAGCGAACGGAAACCGTGGTTGACGTCGTTTGCGTTCTTGGCTTCAATAGCGTTGGTGGTGTACATGATGCGCCTCTTCGTGTTGTTGGATTAACTTTTCAAGCCGGCTAATCATGCCGTGTTGATAAGCTGTACTTTAGCGATCAGGTGCTATGTGCGGTATAGGACCAAGCTATACGCCTATGTAGGCTAGACACAAGGTAAAACGTCATCTTTATCCTACGTGGCGCGGAGGATACCGCCAGTCGCGGCTTTCCCGGCCGCGTGCCGGCATGCGGCGCCGTCGACGAGTCCGGGCGCGCCGGGCGGAACGGCTGGGCGGTAGATTCCATCAAGCAATTTACTTTCCCTTACGGAAAATAAATGACATAATATCGCCGCGCGGTTCCGCTACCGCGTTAGCGGACGGATCGCCCGGCCGCAGCGACAGATCGACTATGAACAACGCACCCGATACGGATATTTTGCAGAAGCAGTTGGAGTCCAGCAGTTGGCAGTTGGCCGGCACCGTCACGCTGGGCGCGGCGGCCCTGGCGCTGGCCATCTTCGGCCAGGACGCCCTGGCCCAGGCGCGGCCGATTTTCCCGATGATTGACCAGATTTACGGTAGCTGGCAAAGCTGGTACATCGGCGCGCTGATTATCCTGGGCCTGGTCTGGGCGGTCGCCATGGTGCAAAAAATCAACACCATTCAATATTGCATGAAACGCTTGCAGGCCCAGCGCCGCATCGCCGAGCAGCATGCGCTGCGGGCCAGCCGCGCCCAAGCCGCCAAACGCCCGGCACCGGCACAGCCGACCAAACCCGCGCCGGCCCGCGCGGGACGCAGCAGCAAATTTGACTATTAATTTGACTATCAGTGTCAAACCAGTGGCCAACGGCGCCGCCGCAAGCCGCCGCAACGCCCTAATTGCCTAACAGCAAGTGCAATTCCTCCTCAGTTTTTACTCGCGGCTGCCGTTACCACAAGTATCGAGCCGGCTTGGCGGTCTTTTTACGCATGCGGGCTGACCACGCATCGCAAGGAGCAACCACCATGTCCAACAACGTCACCGCCTACTCCGCTTTCGCCGCCACCTCCATCAACAACGCTGTCATCACCACGCAGTTCGCCAAGGCCGGCGTCGACGCCCAGACCGGCGCCGACGGCAGCGATAATGTCAGTCTCGGCAGCAAACAACAGCCGCACGCGCTGGTGCTCAGCAGCGCCATCAACGCCATCAACGACGCCCTGGCAGCCAAGCTGGGGCCCAACGCGATCCAGAACGGCGCCAGCGCAGACCACTCGGCCGAGACGACCGCCAACAGCATCCTGGCCGGCTCCACCGGTTTCTTCGCCGCCTTCAAGGCGCAACATCCGGGCGAGGCCGACGACGACGTCGTCAAGGATTTCATCAGCACGATACGGGGCGGGTTTGAAAAGGGCTTCGGCGAAGCGGCCGGCATCCTTGGCGGCCTCGGCGTGCTCGACAGCGGCCTGTCCGCCGCCATCAACAAGACGCGCGACCTGGTGGAAAAGGGCTACGACGATTTCGAGAAGGCCCACTTGTCGGGCGCGTCCGGCGACGGCGATGGCGCGGCGGCCGCCACGGGCAGTAGCACAGATAGCAGCGCCAGCAGCACTGCCGGCACCAGCGCCCGCATCACGGTGACGGCGCGGCAGAACTAGGCCGCCGGCCGCCTCATTTTGAGATCGCGGCGCCTTGCGCGCCGCAATCAGTTTAGTGCCTCAATCTCACGCCAGCAGGCGCGGCGCGAAGCCCCTGGCCGGCTGTGGCGCGCGGCGCGTCGCCTGCGTGGCGCGCTGATCCGCGCCCAGCTTGAACACGCCGACCATCTCGCTCAGGCCGGCGGCCTGTTCCTGCAAGGCGCCGGCCGCGGCCGACGCCTGTTCCACCAGCGCCGCGTTCTGCTGCGTCACCTGGTCCATTTGCGCGATGGCGCGGTTGACCTGCTCGATGCTGTGGCTCTGTTCCTGGCTGGCCGTGGTGATCTCGCCGATGATGTCGCTGACGCTGCCGACGCTGCTGACCACTTCGCTCATGATGGCGCCGGCCCGCTCGACGAGCTTGCTGCCGGTATCGACCTGTTCCACCGATGCATCGATCAATACCTTGATTTCCTTGGCCGCCGTGGCGCTGCGCTGGGCCAGGCTGCGCACTTCGGTGGCGACGACGGCGAAGCCGCGGCCCTGCTCGCCGGCGCGGGCCGCTTCGACCGCCGCGTTCAGCGCCAGGATATTGGTCTGGAAGGCGATGCCATCGATCACGCTGATGATTTCGACGATCTTGCGCGACGACTGGTTGATCGCGCCCATCGTATCGACCAATTGCGACACTTCGCTGCCGCCGCGCAGCGCCACCGTCGACGCGGCCTGCGCCAGCGCGTTGGCCTGGCGCGCGTGGTCGGCGTTCTGGCGCACGGTCGCCGTCAATTCTTCCATCGACGAGGCGGTTTCCTCCAGGCTGCCGGCCTGATGTTCGGTGCGCTTGGACAAGTCCAGATTGCCGGCCGCGATTTCGCTCGACGCCGTCGCGATCGACGCGCTGCCGGTGCGCACTTCGCCGACCACGCGGGCCAGGCTGTCGTTCATGTGTTGCAGCGCCGCCAGCAGCTGGCCCGTCTCGTCGGTCGAGTCGACCTCGATCCGGCTGCTCAAATCGTTGGACGCCACCGTGCGGGCGATGGCGACGGCGCGGCTCAGCGGGCGGATGATGCCCAGCGTCAGCCGCCACGCGCACAGCGCGCCGAACAGCAGCACCACCACGCCGAGGCCGATCAACAGGCTGCGGCTGGTGCGGTAGATGGCGTCGATCTGCTCGGCGTCGGCGTCGATGGTCTGGCGCTGCACGTCACGCATCAGGCGCAGCGATTCCAGGTACTGCTTCGACAGCGGCAGCAGCTTGGTTTGCAGCTCGTCGGCGGCCTCGTCGAACTTGCCGGCCAGCTTCAGTTTTTCGATGGCCGCGCGCGAGGCGATGTATTTCAGGCGCGTCTGCGACATGGCCGCGAATTCGGATTTTTCCTTGTCCGACACCAGCAGCGGCTCGATCTTCTTTTGCAGCTCGGCGACGTCGCGCACGGAGGCGGCCGTGTCTTCGGTGAAGAAGGCGCCCAGCGAGGTGTCGGTGCTCTTGGCCACGGCCGTCACGCGGCGCACGCTGGTGTGGATCAGCAAATACCAGTCGCCTATCATGCGTTCCTTGGCCAGCGGCTGCTGCATCATGTCGTGGGTGGCGTCGGCCACCGCCTGCAAACGCCAGATGCCGATGCCGGTCATCAAGGTCGCGAGGCACAATACGAGGCCGAACCCGGCCGTGAGGCGGGTGCCGATTTTCCAGTTCTTCATGTCATTCTTTCAACAATTTGGGATGCCGCCCACAGCCCGGAGGGGTCGCCGAAGGTCGCGTCGCAGGGACGGTTCGGGCGCGTGGTAAACGGGATAGGGTTGAGATTCTATCCGATTTTTGGATAGAGAAATTTTCCCAAAAAAAAGTTATAATTCTGCAAATCAATTAAATCGGCGTCGGCAATGCACCCGAAACAACAGTGTCAACGCGGCATTGCGAGGCGCGGTGGCCACGGTGGAGCGCAAGCCGGAAGGCCGGCGCTCAGCGCAGCACGTGGTCGGCGCGCGCCCGGCTCGCTTCGATCAGCAGCGCGTTCGGCTCATCGGTGCCGATGACCCAGGCCAGCGCGGCCTCGGCGCTGCGGCCGAAATGCATGTGGCGCGCCACCAGCCGCTGGCGCCGCAGCACCGGGTCGATGTCGATATACCAGCTTTGGTCGAGCAGGCTGCGCACCGCCGCCCACGGTCCGTGGTCGAGCAGCAAATAATTGCCTTCGGTGATGACCAGCTGCACCGCTTCCGGCACCGCGATCGCGCCGGCCTCGGCGGCGTCGATGGCGCGCCGGAACGTGGGCGCGTAGACCACCTCGCCCGGCGCCGGCTGGCGCAAGCGCCGCAGCAAGGCCACATAGCCGGCGCCGTCGAACGTGTCTTCGGCGCCCTTGCGGCCCCGGCGGCCCAGCCGCTCCAGCTCCTCGTTGGCCAGGTGAAAGCCGTCCATCGGCACCAGCGCGGCGCGGCCGGGCAAGGCGTCGAGCAGCGCCTGCGCCACCGTCGATTTGCCGGCGCCGGGCGTGCCGGCCAGACCGAGGATGTAGCGCCGTGGCGCATCCGGCCGCGCCAGCGTGGCCAGGATGGCGTCGAGTATGGCGGTGTGCGACAGCGTTGAATTCACGGTATTTCCTGGTCAGTTGGCGGGCGCGGCCGCTCGGTACGCCAAGGCGGCGCCAAGACGGTGCGCCCAGGCTAAACGTCCAGATTATGCCGGCGCGGCCGGCAGCGTCAAGTGTGCATTCTGCATTGTTGTTTTCGAGGTAATAAGTAAAAGTGCTTGATTTATTAATCGCAGGCGCCTACATTTTCATCAGCGATCGGCACAAGCCGACGACATAACCAAAATAATTTGGAGACATGCATGAACCCTAAACATTGCTATGTATTGGCTGCGCTCGCCCTCACCACCCAGGCCGCTCCCAGCGCCTATGCCGCCGACGAAGCCGTCGTCGGCCTGATTACCAAAACGGAAACCAATCCCTTCTTCGTCAAGATGAAGGAAGGCGCGCAGCAGTCGGCCAAGGCGGACGGCGCCAAGCTGCTGACGGCGGCCGGCAAGGCCGACGGCGACAACGCCGGCCAGGTCACCGCCATCGAAAACATGATCTCGGCCGGCGCCAAGGCCATCATGATTACGCCCAACGATTCCAAGGCCATCGTGCCGGCCATCAAGAAGGCCCGCGCCCAGGGCGTGATGGTGATCGCGCTCGACAGCCCGGCCGATCCGCAGGACGCCACCGACGCCCTGTTCGCCACCGACAACTTCAAGGCCGGCCAGCTGATCGGCGCCTACGCCAAGACCGCCTTCGGCGGCAAGCCGGCCAAGATCGCCACGCTCGACCTGTTCCCCGGCCATCCGGTCGGCATCGCCCGCCACAACGGCTTCCTGGCCGGCTTCGGCGCCAGTGGCATAACGGCGCAAACCGTGGGGCAATCGAAGACCGCCGACGTGGTCTGCATGGCCGACAGCTACGGCGACCAGGGCAAGGGCCAGACGGCGATGGAAAACTGCCTGCAAAAAAATCCCGACATCAACCTCGTCTACACCATCAACGAACCGGCCGCCGCCGGCGCCTACAAGGCGCTGAAAGCCGCCGGCAAGGAAAAGGGCGTGATGATCGTGTCGATCGACGGCGGCTGCAACGGCGTGCGCGACGTCAAGGCCGGCGTCATCGCCGCCACCTCGCAGCAATATCCGCTGAAGATGGCCGCCATGGGCGTCGACGCCGGCGTGGCCTACGTCAAGACCGGCAAGAAGGCCAGCGGCTATGTCGACACCGGCGTCACCCTCATCACCGACAAGAAGATGGGCGGCGTCGACAGCAAGGACACGGCCTTCGGCCTCGGCGCCTGCTGGGGCAAATAAGCCCGGAGCGCGATCCGGCGCAGCGGCGCCGCCCACCGGCGGCGCTGTCCTTCAGTCCACCCAAGGATAAGCTCTCATGACGACCCGTTACAAAGGCGCCCTGCCGGCGCTGACCGCGCTCGGCCCGCTGCTGGCCCTGCTAATCGCCGGCACCTTTTTCGCATCGCAGTCGAACCGCTTTTTGAGCGGCCAGAATTTCTCGCTGATCTTGCAACAGGTGATGGTGGTGGGCGTGATCGCCATCGGCCAGACCTTGATTATTTTAACGGCCGGCATCGACCTGTCCTGCGGCATGGCGATGGCGCTCGGCTCGGTCGTGGCCACCAAGTTCGCCGTCGACTACGGCCTGCATCCGCTGCTGGCCGTGCCCTGCGGCATCGTGGCCTGCGTGCTGATCGGCTACGTCAACGGCGCGCTGGTGACGGCGATCCGGCTGCCGCCCTTCATCGTCACGCTGGGCACGATGAACATCGCCTTCGCCGTCACCCAGATTTATTCGCAGGCGCAAACCGTCACCGGCCTGCCCGAGTCCATGACCTTCTTCGGCAACACCTTCCAGGTCGGCGCCACCAGCGTCACCTACGGCACGGTGCTGATGCTGGCGCTGTACGCGCTGACGTGGCTGTTCCTGCGCGAGACCGCGCCCGGCCGCCACGTCTACGCCGTCGGCAACAACCCGGAAGCGGCGCGGCTGACCGGCATCGCCACCGGCCGCGTGCTCGTCGGCGTCTACATGGGCGCCGGCCTGCTCTACGGCATGGCCGCGATGCTGTCGGTGGCGCGCATGGGCGTCGGCGATCCGCAAGCGGGCCAGACCGACAATCTCGACAGCATCACCGCCGTCGTCCTCGGCGGCACCAGCCTGTTCGGCGGGCGCGGCTCCCTGCTCGGCACCCTGGTCGGCGTGCTCATCGTGGGCGTGTTCCGCAACGGCCTCACGCTGATGGGCGTGCCGTCCGTGGTGCAAATCCTCGTCACCGGCATCCTCGTGATCCTGGCCGTGGCCACCGACCAACTGACGCACAAGAAAGGCTGACCATGAGCACCTCCGCCATCAGTTCCGCCGCCACCACGGTCTTGCAGGCGCGCGCCCTGGTGAAACGCTACGGCGGCGTCACCGCGCTCGACGGCACCGACTTCGACTTGCGCGCCGGCGAAATCCTGGCCGTCATCGGCGACAACGGCGCCGGCAAGTCGTCCCTGATCAAGGCGCTGTCGGGCGCCGTCGTGCCCGACTCGGGCGAGCTGCGCCTCGACGGCGCCGTGGTGCGCTTCAAGTCGCCCATCGACGCGCGCCGCCACGGCATCGAAACCGTGTACCAGGACCTGGCCGTCGCGCCCGCCATGACCATCGCCGAAAACCTGTTCCTCGGCCGCGAACTGCTGCGTCCCGGCCTGCTCGGCAAGTGCCTGCGCCTGATCGACAAGAAACGCATGCTCGACGAAGCGGCCGGCCACATGCGCGACCTGAAAATCGGCATCCGCTCGATGAAGCAGGCCGTCGGCACGCTGTCGGGCGGCCAGCGCCAGGGCGTGGCCGTGGCGCGCAGCACCGCGTTCGCGCGCCACGTCGTCATCCTCGACGAGCCGACGGCGGCGCTCGGCGTCAAGGAAGGCAATATGGTGCTGGAACTGATACGCAATGTGCGCGACCGCGGCCTGCCGGTCATCCTCATCAGCCACAACATGCCGCACGTGTTCGAGATCGCCGACCGCATCCACATCCAGCGCCTCGGCAAGCGCGTGGCCGTCGTCGACCCCAAGCACATCAGCATGTCCGACACCGTCGCCGTCATGACCGGCGCCCTCGATCCGGCCGACCTTCCCCCGGAAGCGCTGGCCTGAATGCAGCAAGTACAAGCAACCACATCGACATTTTTACCCCTGAAGGAGACAACGCAGTGAAACACACGGTCCTCAAAACCCTGCCGGCCGCCCTGGCCCTGGCACTGACTGTTGGCGTCGCCCACGCCGATCCCTACAACGATACCGACGGCTTCCACGGCTACCTGCGCGCGGGCGCCGGCACCAGCTCGACCCACGGCCCGCAAAGCTGCTACGGCCTGGGCGGCCCGACCTCCAAATACCGCCTCGGCAACGAGTGCGACAGCTACTTCGAGGGCGGTTACACCCACGAAATCGCCAAATCCGAAAACGGC